>JABCZC010000001.1 GCA_013289875.1 Acidobacteriota bacterium
ACCGGGACAAAGCTTAACCGTGTTGGCCCACGATCCCCAGCACAGCATGCTCAGGGTCATAAAAGAAAGAGCGACGGCATACGTCTCCGGCTGGTACAAGACTCGGCTCCTTAGAAGGTCTCCAATTCATCTCCGAACGATACTTGCCAGCCGCCCAGAAGGCCAGCTTTAACCCAACCTGGAGAACTCGAGCCTCGTTCTCACCGGTAGCGGGGAACTGCCCCCTTTTCGTCTAGTCCGGTAAATAAGAGCTATTGAGTGGGAACAAGGAAGAGAAGGGAAAGCCCGAATGCAAGGGCAGACACAGCGAATGTGACAACCATAAAGCCCATCATGCGCCTCATCTTGATACCCGCAATCGCAAGAATTGGCAGAGCCCAGAAGGGCTGCAGCATGTTGGCAACCGATTCACCCATCGCAACTGCCATCGTCGTTCCCGCGAGCGATGAGTGCAGTGCTTGAGCCGCCGGTACCGCAAATGGGCCTTGCACTGCCCAATGGCCACCTCCGCTCGGCACGAAGAGCGTAATGATCATCGAAGTGAGATAAGTGAAGAAGGGAAGAGTACGCTCGGTTGAGAAGCGGATAAATATCCTAGACAAAACCCCTGCCAGACCCGTTGTTGTAATGATGCCCATCAGTCCGCCATAAAGGGGGTATTGAAGGATAAGAGAGCCGCTGATGCGAGCAGCGTGTTTCACCGCTCCGATGTAGGCAAACGGCCGCCAATGAAGAAGCAGGCCACCTAGAATCAGCATAATGATGACGGAATTGAGATCGAGCGCAAAGCCGGTGTGTTGCCACTGGACGATCAGCGCGAAGAGCCCAAAGGCTACGAGAACTAAATTGAGAATCCATGCATTATCAAGCTTGGATCCGAAGCCATCTTCGCGCTCTCTGGTATGGACCTGCTGATCCTCCTTACGGAGACGCTCGGGGTCTGCCACGATGGTATTTCGCTCGATCGGCTGCAGCGCACGAAAGATCATCGGCAGAGTGATCAGCAATATAAGACACGGAATGAGGTTGAACCTGGTGAACACTGTCTCACCAAGAGGGATGCCGTGCCCCGTCACCTTCTCGACGATATTCAGCGCGGAACCATGTGTCGCCTGTGAAAGAGCAATCGAGCCGGATAGCCCCTCTGTAGAAACAACGAAGCCCGTATAAGCTGCCGCCACCAGCCAACCGAAGTCCAGCCTGACGCGCTTTGCAATCTCACGGGCAAGCAGTGCAGCGGTCACCAGACCCAGTCCCCAGTTGATCCACGAAGCAATCAAACTCACTGCTATGGTGAGCGAAATTGCAGATTGAGGCGTTGAGACGAGGGAGGCGATCTTCGCCAAGCCTCTCTGTACCGGACGTGCGATTGCCAGTGCATAGCCCGCAACGAGCATGATGACCATCTGGAAGGCGAAGGCGAAGATCGCAAAGATGCCTCCGTACCAGGCCAACGCCACACTCGGCACCGTTGCGTTCGGTGCAAACATTAACGCAAGGAAGGCACCTGAAAGCGTCAGAAGTACTGCAAATACGAAAGGGTCGGGCATTCCCCTTTCGAATAGGTAGACAGAGATACCGGTGACGCGCCCGAGCAGGGACTGCTTTCTCTCCTCATCTTCGATTGCAGATGTAGACCTTGTGTCTTCACTTCGGGTGGATCGTCGTTTCAGCCGCATCTTTGTCCTATGCTCCATCCCATCGGACAAAGATGGTTAGAGGTTCAAGCGATACGCATTCTGCCGATCGCGAGGTCAGATCAAATGATACAAAAATCACCTTCAGAAGATTCACGAGGGTCAAGAGCAGATTGACCTGCTTCGAGCAAGCTGGAAAGGACTGTTGCTTGCACGACCTACTAACAGGCATTATCAGGCCTCGCTTGGCTCTCTCGTCCCTATTCTTCCATTTGGCGCTTCATGCGCGCGAGCAGATCGACCGCGCGCGAGGCATAATGGCTGATCCAGCGATCGTAGATGTCCTTGATGGGAAGCGGGTTAATGTAATTCCAGCGCTGGCGTCCCTGGCGCTTTACGATGACGAGATCCGCTTTCTCGAGCACGCGCAGGTGCTGCATGACTGTGCATCTGTCCAGGCTGCGAAAGTGGCTGCAGAGATCTCCCGTCGTTCTCGGCTCATCTTTCAGCAGATCAAGAATTTCTCGTCTTTTGTAATCGGCCAGCGCCTTGAAGACCCGTTCCTGTTTGTCGGATTTCTTGTTGCCCGCTGTTGACATGTTATAATAATATAACATATATTGATCGCGAACAGGATCATCCGAGGAGGAAATATGGAGCTCAAATTTCAAGTGCAGGCAAGAATTCAAAAGCCGGTCGAGGAGGTCTTCGACGGCGTCTATAATCCGACGAAAATTACGCAGTACTTCGCCACAGAATCAGCGAGCGGCCCGTTGACCCAGGGATCGCGAGTGATCTGGAGGTTTGCGGATTATCCGGAGGATGTTCCGCTGTCGGTGAAGGAGGTCATCGTCAATCAGCTTATTGCCTTCGAGTGGGAAGCGGGGGATGGTTACAACACCCGCGTTGAGATACATTTCGAGTCTCTCGGCAAGGATGGAACCCTGGTGAAGATATCGGAGTCTGCATGGCAGGAGAATCAAACGGGACTCGATCGCTCCTATCAGAACTGCCAGGGATGGATGAATATGGTCTGCTGCCTGAAGGCGTATCTGGAGTATGGCATCAATCTACGGAAGGGATTCTTTGGCGATCTGAAGCGAGGCAAAGACGCTCTGGAGTAGGAAAGAGAGCTTCTCAACTCTGCTCATCAGAAATTCAATCGTCCGCCGATCTGGATCTGGCGCTGGCGGTAGAGTGCGGTGCTGTTGGCGTTGGTGACGTTTCCGAATGTCGATGTGCCGGCGGTGGTGCCTCCGCCTAGATATGTGAGATGAGCGGTGTTGGTGTATGAGGCGTCATTGTCGATGATGTACCCAATTGGATCAATCGAAGTTACATTTTGATGGTTGAGGATATTGAAGGCCTCGCCCAGCAGCTCAAAGGTGATGCGGTCAGTGAGATGCGTGCGCTTGGAGAAGCGTACGTCGAGATTGGTGACGGACGGGTAGCGGAAGGTATTGCGGCCGACCTGGGGAATGAGATCGTTCCCTCCGTACCCGTTGAGGCTTGCGCCGAGACCGCTGATGCGTGGGCCAGAGCCGGCTCCGCCGAGAATGACACCGGGATTGTTGATGGCGACGCAGGCGGGGCCGGATTGCAGGTACTCCTGATACGAGCAGGAGGGTGCGGGGATGGCGCCGGTGGTGCGCATGGTGTAAGGCAGGCCGGTTCGCCACTCGCCTGAGGTGCCTAGCGAGTAGCCGTTGAGCAACGCGCCAGCGAAGCCGCGCAGATGCCAGGGCGTTTGCGCGACGATGCTGCCGGCGGCGCGCTGACGCACGTCGAAGTTCGAGTTACCGTGCTCAAGGCTGGGGTTGGTGGGGTCGTAGACGTCGTTATTGTCGGCGAAGATGGACTCGTTCTGGTTGTCGTCGATGGCGTGCGAGTATGTGTAACCGATATTGATGCTAAGTGCGCTGGCCATGCGACGGGTAAGGCGGACGACCGCCGCCTGATAGCGGGCATTGGTCTCGCTGGTGATGTCAGTGATGGCGCGGTAGGCGGGATGGAGGCGCTGGTAGAAGAAGTTAGTGGTGTAAGCGCCGCCCTTGATGGGGCCGAGGTGCTGCGGGTCTTCGATGGTGTAGTTGAGCACGCCGAGCGCGTTGAGATCGACATTGGTGTCGATGAAGTTGGGCAACTCGCGCGCGTAGGAGCCCAAATAGGTGACGGTGAGAGCGGTGCGACGGCCAAGCTCCTGCTGCAGAGAAAGCTCGGTCTGATCGATTTGCGGATTCTGGAAGTGCCTGTCGAAGTAGATAGCGTTGGGCTCGACCAGGAGATAGGCATCGCTCGAAAAAACATAAGGGAAGGGTGGCGCGCCGGTGTCGAGCGGGCGGAAATAGTAACTGCGCTGTGCGGCCGGTGCTCCGGTGGTGGTGAGCGCGCTGTAAATCGTCGCGTTCGAGATCCGGCCATAGTAGATGCCGTATCCGCCGCGGAGAACCGTGCGGCCGGAGCCGAAGATGTCCCAGGCAAAACCGGCGCGCGGACCGAAGTTGTTGCGGTCGTGAGGCATGACGGCGGTCTGGGGAATGTCGGGATTGGCGAGGAGCTTGGTGGGGTTGGGCAGGTCTTCGTATTCGTAGCGGACGCCGAGCGAAAGAGTGAGGCGCCGGGTGAGCGTCCAGTCGTCGGCGATAAAGGCGGCGTAATCGGCGGTTTCGAAGGTCCAGGAGGGCTCGCCGATGGCCTGTTCGTAATACGAGTAGCAGGGATCGAGCCCGGCGCCAGTGGTGGTGCTGTCGCAGTGGTTGGGCGCGACCAGGTCGGAGACGAAGTTGAGGATGCTGGAGTAGGAGTAGGATCCGGCCTGGTTGTTCAAGCCGCTGATGGTGTCGGTGACGTAGTTGTAGTCGTATCCGAACTTGATGGCGTGCTTGTGGTGAATCCAGGTGACGGCGTCGATGAATTGCTGGCGCGTCTCGTCGGGATACTGCGGCTTGTCGAGCGAAGAGCGCGTGCCAAAGGTGAATCCCGAGCTGCGGTTGACGGCGATCTGCGGGGGAAGGCCGAGGCTGTTGTTGGCAAATTGCTGCTCAAAGAGAGTGGGGGCGCCGGCAAGCTGGGAGATCAGTTCGCGGCTGTATTGATATCGCGCGCCGTTGAGCAGGTTAGGGGTGGCGAAATATTCCCAGCCGGCAATGGCGGCATCGGAGTTAGTTCGGCTGGTGCCGAAGCTTCCAATGCCGTATGTGTCCGAGGTCTGCGTGGCCGCGCCGTTCAGCGCAGTGCGGCGCATGAAGTTGTACTGCGCGACGACATGATTACGATTGTTGGGCCGCCAGTCGATCTTGGGAAAGAAGATAACCTGGCGAGCGGTGCGCGGCACATCGCCAAGCTGGGCGTTGAGGTCAGCGACAGTGGTGTTCCAGGCGACGAGCGCCTGGGCTGGGCTTTGTCCCATCCGACCCGCGAGCGTCTCAAGCGTCTGCGCGGACGGGGGAGCAAAGAATGTCTCAGGCTCGTTGGCGCGGGCAACGCCAGGGAAGTCTCGCTGGTGCTGCTCGTAGGCGAAGAACCAGAAGAGCTTGTCGTGGCGAATAGGACCTCCGGCGGAGGCGCTCCATTGCATGCGGTTGTCGGCGGGCTTGTAAGGAACACTGACATACTGGCCAAGCGGGTCGCGCTCGGTGAGCGTGGTGTATGCGTTGGCCGCGCCCCAGGCTGCGTCTCGATCGTAGAAAGATGCCTGCCCATGCAGGCGGTTGGTACCGCTTCGGGTGACGCTATTAATGATGCCTCCGGCTGCGTGTCCATATTCCGAAGAGAAGTTCGAGGTATTCACCTGGAACTCGTTGATCGCCGCCTGGGTCGTGGAGTAGCCGTTGCCGCTGCTGCCGCGCTGGCGTCCTGAAAAGGCCAGATTGTGGTCCGCGCCGTCGAGGGTGATGCCGTTCATCAACGGGCTGAGTCCGCGGAAACTGAGGGCGTTATCCTCGCCGGCGGGTGCGGAGCCGGCGGATAGTGCGGCTAATCCTGACCACTGGCCGCTGCTGCTGGGAAGGCTGTCCAGGGCCTGCTGATCAATGTTGCTGCTCACGGCGGGCGAGAGGTCGGGTTGTGATCCGTGCTCATTCGCAGGAGCCGTGTTGTCACCGTAAGCGAGAGTAAGCTTCGGGGCGAGCAGGGTTACGCGGCCGACTTCGACGATCACCCGATCCATTTTCCAGGCGGCGAGCCCGGGCGCGCTGACACGGACCGAATAGATTCCGGGGGCGAGTTCGGCGAATCGGAAATTGCCGTTTCGGTCGCAAAGCATCTGGCTCTGGCTGCCCGTGGCCGTGTTGCGCAGAGTGACAAGCGCGGGAAAGAGACGTCCGCCGCTGTCGGATACCTGTCCGGCGACGGAGCCCCCGGTGCCGGACTGCGCGGACGCAAGATGAAAGGCGCAGGCGAGGAGCAGAAGGAGCAGTGGAATCCAGCAAGGACGCGCGAAGCCGTATCGGTCGTTCATCGGGACTTCTCCTAACTGAAACCCCTAAGCAAAGGCCATCCGGTTCCGAGATAAGAGCGGCCCCGTCGTCGAAGTTCGAGCGAGACCGCCGAGATGAACCACAGCATGAGTAACACAAGCCTTTCCCGGTGCGCGGATGAGTGCCACGCATCGGGAATGCGGATGCGCTACGTGGCGCAGACGCGATTCCCAAGGTTTATCGAGCGCGACACATGCAGAGACGTGGGGGGCGTCCCGGCATGAGGCTTGCTCTTAATTCCCTGGATTAGGTGAGAGAAGAGTAATCGATTCGTTAAAATAGAAGAGACAAATGTTCATCGATGAGGCAAAAATTCGGGTCAAGGCCGGTGACGGAGGTAATGGTTGCATGGCCTTCCGGCGGGAGAAGTTCGTTCCGCGGGGCGGACCCTCGGGCGGAGACGGCGGCAACGGCGGCGATGTGATCATGGAATCGACCCAGCGCCACAACACGCTGATGTACTTCCGCTTCAATCCCGAGCACAAGGGCGAGCGCGGCGAGCACGGCATGGGATCGAATTGCACCGGACGCGAAGGCAAAGATGTGGTGCTGAAGGTTCCCGTGGGCACGGCACTGTACGACGCGGAGACGGGCGAGATGGTACATGACTTCGCGCGCGCTGACGAGCGCATCGTGATTGCGAAAGCGGGGCGAGGCGGCCGTGGCAACCAGCACTTTGCGACGTCGACGCATCAGGCTCCGCGCGAACATGAGCTGGGCAGGCCGGGTGAAGAGCGCGTTTACCGGCTGGAGCTGAAGGTGCTGGCCGATGTGGGGCTGGTGGGCTACCCCAACGTGGGCAAGTCAACGCTGATTTCGCGCATCTCAGCGGCCAAGCCAAAGATCGCGGATTATCCCTTCACCACGCTCGAGCCGAATCTTGGTGTGGTGTCGATCGGGGAAGCTCCGCATGAAGAGAGCTACGTAGTCGCGGATATTCCCGGGCTGATCGAAGGCGCGCACCTGGGTGCGGGGCTGGGCGTGCAGTTTCTGCGGCACATCGAGCGCACCCGTGTGCTGGTACACCTCGTAGA
This sequence comes from Acidobacteriota bacterium, assembly GCA_013289875.1. GTDB lineage: Bacteria > Acidobacteriota > Terriglobia > Terriglobales > Acidobacteriaceae > Silvibacterium. Next base: position 7,150 of record JABCZC010000001.1, read on the forward strand.
TGTGTCCGACGCGAGCGGTCGGCTCGATCCTGTCGAGGACTTTAAGGTGATCATGGGCGAGCTGAAGAGCTTCGGCCACGGGCTCGATGAGAAGCCGATGATGGTCGTTGCGTCGAAGGCGGATGTGGCGAATCCCGAGAAGCTGAAGAAGCTGCAGACGATGGCGAAGCGCAAGAAGCTGCCGTTTTACGAGATTTCGGCGGTAACGGGGCTGGGCATCGAGAAGCTGAAGTATGCCATTGGCGAGAAGGTGAGCGCTGCGCGCAAGGCGGCGGAAGCGGAAACGGAGCCGGAGAAGGCTCTTTGAGAGATACGTCGGCTGATTGATGAGTTCTCTGCGCCGGATGTTTTGTTCCGATCCGAGAGCAGAAAAAGCAGATCCTTCGACTTCCCCTTCGCGGCGCTCAGGGTCCGCTCAGGATGACAACTCTAACTAGATAGCCCTTCTGATATTCAACCCTCTATCAAAAACGCAGCCCTAGAAAAAATGATCGATCAGTTCGTCGCGCAGCTCGAAGTCGAAGCTGCGGGTGTTCTGCGTCTTGTCCTGCGCGTCGGTGTTGTAGGCAACGACGTAGGCGCTGCGCGTGGCGGGGTCGATGTAGAAGTGGCTGCGGAAGCCGTTCTGCCATCCGGCGTGACCGATGAGGCGCAGCTTGCCGTCGGTGTGGACGAAGAAGCTGGTGGTCACGTCGTCGTGCGCGCCGGAGCGGGAAACGAAGTCTTCATCAGGAACGACGGGCAGGTAAGGCTTCCACATCTCCTCGAGTGATGAACGCTTGAGGATGGCGTCGTATTCGGCTTGGCGCGCGGGATCTCCCAGAAGAAAGTGCAGGTACTTGATCACGTCGGGCAAGGGCGCGTTGAGGCCGCCGTTCGAGCGGGTGATGCCGGTGTTGAAGTCGAACTCGTCCTCGGCGAGCTTGCCGTCCTTCAGGTCCCAGCTATGCGAGCGGTAGCGCAGCAGGTTGTAGGGGCTGCGATCGAAGTAAGTGCGCGTCATGCCGAGGGGCAGGAGGATGTTCTTCTCCATGTAGAGCTGGTAGGGATCGCCGGAGAGGCGCTCGACGATTTCGCCGAGGAAAACGACTCCAAGGTTGGAGTAGCTGAAGCGCGAGCCGGGCTCGAAGGCCACGTTGGTGTAGGGCAGCATGGCGACAATCTGCGACCACTGCGTGGGCTCGAAGGGCTGCCAGTCGGCGTCGCGCCAAGGCCAGGTGGCGTCGCGGAAGCCTCCGGAGTGCGACATGACGTGGCGGATGGTGACCTTGGAGATGGGTCCGTAGGGATCGTGGACGGCGGCCAACTCGGGGAGGTACTTGATGAGCGGATCGTCAAGCGAGAGCAGGCCGCGATCGCGGAGCTGCATGATGGCGATACCTGTGAAGCTCTTGGTGCAGGATGCCCAGTGGTAGGTGGTGTTGTCGTCGACTTGCACGGCAGGCGACTGGCTCTGGACGCCCCCTTGATTCTGCACACCATAGTTGTCGTGGAGGACGACTTCTCCGTTGCGGATAAGGACAAGGCTGCTGCCGAGGATGCCGTTGCGGCGTAGTCCGGATTCGTAGAAGGACTTGATGGCGGCGAGGTCGGGGGATGGGGAGGATTGCGCTGAAGCCGGGACGAAGGCCGAAAGCAGGATGGGAGTGAAGAGGCAGAGGGAAAGCTTGCGCATGAACCGTCCTTGAAGATGTCGTGCTGGCATTCTATAGAGCGGAAGTTTGCGCAGAAAAAGAAAATGCGCGGCGATTGCTCACCGCGCATTTCGGCTTAAGACAGCCTTTAAGCAGACTGAGCGCTTTGCAGGTGGCCGCTGGGGTTGCTCTTCACGCGGAAGCGCTTCATGTTGATCGACAGGACGCGCTCCATCTTACGCAGCGTGCCCTTCTCCTCGGGAGCGGCGAAGGTGGAGGCGATTCCGCGAGCGGAAGCGCGGCCGGTGCGGCCGATGCGATGGACGAAGTCCTCGGCCTCGCGCGGCATGTCGTAGTTCACGACGTGGGCCACGTCAGCCACGTCGATGCCGCGAGCGGCAACGTCGGTGGCAACGAGAACACGGTGGTGACCCTGGGAGAAGCTGCGCAGGGCGGCGTTGCGCTGCGACTGCGAGCGGTCTCCGTGGATCTGCGTGGCGGAGTGGCCGGAGCGCGCGAGACGCCGGGCGACACGGTCCGCGCCGTGCTTGGTGCGCACGAAGACCAGGAAGCTGCCCTTGCTCGAATCGAGCAGGTGCTCGAGCAACTCGTGCTTCTTGTCGGTGGCCACTTCGAATGTCTGCAATTCGACATTCTCAGCTGGCTTGAGGACAGAGCCGATCTCGATGCGCGCGGGATTCTTCACGTAATCGCGAATCACTTCCTTGATCTGCGGGCTAAGGGTCGCGGAGTAGCAGAGCGTCTGGCGCTCCGCAGGCAACGCGGCGACGATGCGCTTGATGGCCGGCTTGAAGCCCATGTCGAGCATGCGGTCCACTTCGTCGAGCACGAGCATTTTTATCCCGCTCAGGTTTACCAGCTTGCGGCTGAGGAAGTCTTCGAGGCGTCCGGGGGTGGCGACGATGAGCTGCGCGCCGCGGCGGATCTGCTGAAGCTGCGGCCCCTCGGCCATTCCACCGACGACGAGCGCGGCGGAACCCTGGTTTCCGGTGAGCTTGCGATAGTGCTCCTGCACCTGCATGGCGAGCTCGCGGGTTGGAAGGAGGATGAGCCCGAAGGCTCCGCGGGTTCTGACTTCGGCGCGGGTTCCGCTACCCATCTTTTCGATGAGGGGGATGAGGAAGCTGAGGGTCTTGCCGGTGCCGGTCTGGGCGGTAGCGAGAATGTCGCGGCCTTCGAGGGCGGGCGGGATGGCTCCGGCCTGCACGGGAGTGGGGGTGATGAATTTTGCATTGGCCAACTGCTGCTTGAGCGAGGCCGAAATATTGAAATCGGAAAACTGGTTCACTTGATCCTTAATGGGCTAGCCTGAGTTCATCCACGTGCCGGTATATCGACACACCACGGCTGCCGGTCTAGCTGGTTCCCTGCGGACAGGTCTAAAAGACCGGTGCGGGAAGATAATGAATTACGTAGGGAAGTTCTGAGGGATGATACTAAGGTTTCCTCGGCTCTGCCGCACGCTGCGTATTCGGTCGGAACGCGAAAGGCGACGACCTGGCCCAAAGGCTACTAGTAAATACCGGGGCCATTCCGCTGAGGGGCTTGGAAACTACCTGCCAGGCGATCTTGCCGGATCCGGATGAAGGTGAGGGCGAGAGCGGCTCACAACCAAACAACTGAGCGTGACTTGATTGTAGCACGATGGGGCTGTGCGGTTCCTGCTAACGCTGTGATTCCACGCTGATCGCTGCGACAAGCGGCTACTCGATCCTCTAGACCACACTGAGTTGGCTCGCGGGTGTTCGTATGCACGCCGAGATGCGCGCCAGCAATTCAGTCGGGTGCACGGGCTTGAGGAGAAGCGCAAAGTCATGGCCTTCGTTCCGGGCGTTGGCCAGCAGGTCAAGGGTCGACGCCTGCCCTGAAAACAACAGGACCTTGCAATCGGGGTGAGCTGACCGCATGGAGATCGCCAGGTCGATGCCGCTCATGCCAGGCATGAAGACGTCGGTGATGAGCAGGTCGGGAGAGATCGCACGCGCGATCTGGAGCGCGCTAGCGCCGTCATAGGCGGGCATCACAGTAAATCCGCTGCGCGAGAGGATGGCCGTGAGAGTGTCGGCGATCACGTGTTCGTCGTCAACAACCAGCACAACCGGTTGATGAGCATCTGTCTGTGTCGTCAGACCCTTCTGTGCTATTTCGGCGAGGGGAATCGTCTGAAAATACAATTGTCCTGACATCGAACTTACCTCTACAAGCACCGTAACAGGGTTCTGGAGATACGGGGTAACTATTTAAAAATCTGCTATTTAGAGGTTAGTAATAATTTCTCTTCAAACCCTCTTGATCTCTGTCCAGCCAGCATGTTAGTTTATGATCTCGTTTACGTTAGTTTAATGATACGCTTATGTCAGGAGGGGAATGCGCGATGTCAACCAACGAAACTCCATCACCCATGAAATTTGACTCCATGCTTCAAGCTGATGTACCCAAAGGACGAGACGGCAAACATAAGAAGATTGTTTCGCAACTCCTCAGCGACATCGACCAGCTGCAGCCGGGAACGGCCCTTAAGGTACCCTTAGCCGAGCTGCCTGACACCAAAGAGAACATTCGCTCGGCTCTGAGCCGCGCCACCAAGCAAAAGGGGATCGATGTGGCTACGTCCAGCGACGACGAGTTCCTGTACGTCTGGGTAGCAGATGAGAAGCTAACTCATAACGGGTCGTAAGAAAGCCGATTCCAGAGAAAGCCGATTCCAGCGTGTCCAATTGCGGACGCAAGGATTCGTCGTTGAACACTCCTCCCGCCTCAGGAGTCACCTCCCTTCTTTAGAATCAGAGGCTAACCTACTATTTCGTTGGCCGCAGACGTGCATTCTCTCCATGCAATCGTCGCCCTCCCCCGTTTCCGGCGACCTCAGGTTGTGGAGGCCTTTCCATGCAGACCCTTTTGCACGATGTTCGATTCGCGATTCGGCAGCTTCGCAAGTCGCCCGGCTTCGCTCTGACTGCAATTCTGACCCTGGCCCTGGGAATTGGGGTGAATACGGCGGTCTACAGCATGATGGACGCGGTGGTGCTACGTCCGCTGGCGGTTCCCGATCTCAATCGCGTGGTGACCGTAGCCGAGGAACAGAAGCGGGGCGATTACGAGCAGGTGGCACTGGCGAACTACGAGGACTGGAAGCGGCAGAGCCGGTCCTTCGAGGATCTGGCGGTAAGGACATCCGCCGATCTAACGCTTACCGGAGCGGGCGACGCGGCGCATGTACAGGCCAGCTATACTTCTCCGAACTTTTTTGACGTGATGCGGGTCGAGCCACTCATCGGGCGTGTCTTCGCCAACTCAGAAGCGCAGCCGGGCAAGGATAACGTCGCGGTTCTCGGCTATTCATTCTGGAAGAAGCAGTTCGGCGCCGATCCTGGCGTGGCTGGCCGCAAGGTTGAGCTCGATGGACAGACCTACACTGTGATCGGCGTGATGCCGAAGACGATGCAGTATCCGTCGTATACCGATATTTTTCTGCCTTTTGCGCCCTCTGCCGCACAGCTCGACAATCGCAGGAACCACGACTACCTGGTCACTGGACGGCTACAGCCTGGAGTGACCGTAGGGCAGGCGCAGGCCGAACTGCGTAGTATCGCTCAGCGGCTGGCGCAGACGTATCCGGCGACGAACCGGGACTGGTCGGTGAAGGTGGAACCGCTGCTGGACGATATCAACGGCGAGCTGACGCCGCTTTACTTCCGCATGATTCTAGGGGCTACTATCTTCGTGCTTCTCATCGTCTGCACGAACGTGGCGAACCTGCAGCTTGCCCGCGGCATCGCCCGCCGGCCGGAGATTGCCATGCGGACAGCACTCGGCGCAGGGCGGCGGCGGCTGGCGAGCCAGCTGCTGACGGAGAATATCCTGCTGGGCCTGATGGGAGCGGCGGGCGGTGTTCTTCTGGCCAAGCTGGTGCTGCACATCAGCCTCATTACGATGCCTGAACGCATTGCGCGTTATATGGCGGGATGGTCCAACATCGCTCTCAACGGCCGAGCACTGGCTTTCTCGCTGCTGCTGGCCATCGCCGCAGGGGTGGTTTCAGGATTTCTGCCGATGCTTGAGGCTATGCGCGTGAATCTGGTCGATCAGCTCAAGGCGGGGTCCCGGAGCGTGGCCGGATCTGGCCGGACACACCGGCTGAGAAGTCTTTTCGCGCTGGCGCAGATCTCGCTGGCAGTCGCGCTGGTGATCGGGGCTGCCCTAATGTGCAAAGGCGTATGGTCGATGTTCAGCCTGGCCGATGTGTACGGACCAAAACAGGCGCTCACCTTCCATGCCTATCTGCCAGGCTCACGCTATGCGACTGCGGAAAAGCAGGTCGCATGGTACAAGGACAGCCTGGAAAGGCTTCGCGCGTTGCCGGGGGTGTCGGCCGCGGCTATCACGACTTCTCTACCCTACGGCGATGACCAGTGGATGGACGATTTTCGCATCGAAGACCGCCCGCTGGTACCGGGTAAAATCCAGAGCGCGCAGCGCATCACCGCGGACCAGGGGTATTTCGGCGCCCTGCACATCCCCATTCTCTCCGGGCGCAATTTCAGCACAAGCGACGGACCCGACGCTCAGCCGGTCGCCATCGTCAGCCGCAAATTCGCCGCGCAATACTTCCCCGACGGGAACCCGATCGGCCATCGCATTCAGCTTGGAGCATCACGCGATGGACATGAGCCGTGGGTAAGGATTGTCGGCGTCGCCGGCGACGCAACGTACACGTGGATTGATCGGGTGGTTCAACCGGCCGTGTATCTCAACGCCGTCCAGATGCCGCCGTCGGGAGGTGCGACTTATGTCGTCGTCGCGCAAGGCAATCCGCTGGCGCTCGTCCCGGCGGTTCGTAATGCGCTCGCGGCGGTCGACCCCGGCGTACCGCTGGAAAATGTCGAGACTTACGAGCAGTTCCTGCACGAAACGTCGATCGGATTTATCAATGTGGCAGCATGGCTGGGTGGCGACGCCTTTCTTGCATTCCTGCTGGCGGCGATTGGTGTTTTTGCCGTGATGGCCAACCTGGTGGCAGAGCGGAAGCGCGAGATTGGCATCCGCCTGACGCTCGGCGCGCGCCGCGAAGACATCCTGCGCATGATTCTGGGCAGGGCCGCGCTTCTGACCGGCGTAGGAGTTGGGGTCGGCATCATGATGGCGGCGGGAATGGCGCGCATGCTCGCGAATCTGCTGTTCGGCGTGCGTCCGGGCGACCCTGTTGTATTTGTCACAACAACGGTGACGATTATGCTAATCGCCTTATTCGCAAGCTGGGTGCCGGCGCGAAGGGCCTCGGGGGTCGATCCGGTGGAATCGTTGCGCGCGGAATAGGGAGGATCAGATGGTTAGGCAAGGTGGCCGTTGCGAAAAACTCCCCGATCTACGAAGATCTTCGTTGACAACTACGAACATCTTCGTATACAGTTCCGGTCATGAAAGAAAAGAACCGCCATCTGCCGAAACCAACAGAAGTGGAACTCGAGCTTCTGCGCGCTTTGTGGGGCATGGGCTCAGCCTCCGTTCGTGAATTGCACGAGGTCGTCAGCCGGCAGCGCGCCCTGGGATATACGTCAGTGCTGAAGACGCTGCAGATCATGACCGAGAAGGGTCTAGTGGAGCGCACGGAGGCGGGCAAGGCACACATCTATCATGCAGCGGCCAGCCAGGAAGAAACCCAGAACCAGCTGCTGCGCGACCTGACTGAACGCCTGTTCTCGGGCTCGGCGGCACAGCTGGCGATGCATGCGCTATCGATGCAGTCGGCTAGCGAAGAGGAATTACAAGAGATCCGCAAGATCATCCGTCAAAAGAGGGAGAAGCAATGACCTACACGACGCAAGGCATTGGTTTGGGAATCCCGGGATGGGAAGCGCTGGGATGGACGCTCATCCATTTCTGCTGGCAGGCGGCAGCGATCGCACTGCTGTACCGGCTGGTCGATCTCACGCTGGGAAAGGCGCGCAGCAATATTCGCTATGTCGCAGCTCTGGCGACGCTGCTGGGCATGCTCGCGGTCGCGATGGTGACGCTGGGTTATGAAGAGATGCGCGGCCAGCAGGGCCGGACAGAGCGCGATCCGGCTGCAGTGGGCGGCTCGACCATGATTGCCGCTGCGAGTGCCGCAGTGCACCTTCTTCCTCGCGTGAACTATGGGAGAGGCGTGGCGTGGCCCGGTGAGAGTGCAGGACTTCTTGAAGCAGCGAAGGAGGGGATACGGCCGGCGATGCCATGGCTGGATGCGATGTGGCTGGTCGGGGTGCTGCTTCTCTCGGCGCGGACGGTCGGCGGCTGGTGGGTAATTCAGCGGCTGCAGCGCGCGAGCCTGGTGCGGGTGCCTCCAGATGTGCGGTACAGCTTCGCGCGGTTGTCTCTGCGCCTCGGCATATGGTGGTCGATCGATTTGCGCATCAGCGAGCGGATTTCGAGCCCGCTGGCGATGGGGGTGATGCGGTCGCTGGTTCTGCTTCCGGCGTCGGCGCTGACGTCGCTCAGCCCGGCGCAGCTTGAGGTGGTGCTGGCGCATGAGCTGGCGCATATCCGACGCGCCGATTACCTGTGGAACATGGTGCAGACCATGATCGAGACGCTGTTCTTCTTCCATCCGGCAGTGTGGTGGGTGAGCGGAAATCTGCGCCAGCAACGCGAGCTGTGCTGCGACGATGTGGCGCTCGAATGTTGCGCGGACCCGCTGGTCTATGCCACGGCTCTGCTATGCCTGGAAGAGCAGCGCGGCTTGCGTCCGCACCTGGCGATGGCACTCGACGGCCATCCGCGGAAGGGGCTACGGGCCCGGATTAGCCGCATGCTGGGCGAGGCTCCGCGGGATGGAAGTGAGATCGCACCATGGTCGCTCGTGGGCATGTGCGCGATGCTGGGGCTGCTTCTGCTGCCGGCGCACCAGGTCTTCGCGGGACTTTACCCGATTGATGTTTCCACAAAGCAACAGGCAACAACACCTATGATGGCATCGACTGTCGTGGCCGAGCCGCATTCTTCAAAGATTGCCGGAGATCCTAATGGGGATGCTCCCGCCCCAGCGTCTGCACCGGCTGCAGGATCCAAACCACCAGCCGCCATCGCGAGCAGTAAGAATGTGGGGACTCTCCCGGTTGCGGCAGTCCTGCCTCCGGCTCCGAAGCCACAACCTGCGCCCGCACCGGAGGTAGCGGTAATCGCTCCTGGAGCCGGGATCTCAGCACATGCGATGACGATGACCTTCGCTTCGCCAAGGTCGCGCGCAACGCCCCGGACAGAGATGGTCTATGCCTACGCCGCGGCCTTCGCGCAGGCAAGCTCGGAAGCGGGCGCTGCAAAGAGTGACTACATCGACCAGATGCGCGCCGCGGGGTATAACGTCGATCTGGATAAATATGTTGCGATGAAGATCCAGGGTGTCACTCCGGAGTATGCGCGCAGCATGGCGGCGACGGGCTTTGGTAAACCCACAGCGGACGAGCTGATTGCGATGAAGATCCAGGGTGTGGATCCAAGCGAGGTTGCAGAACTCAAGGCGGCGGGTATCGAGCCCGGCAGTTATCAGGACCTGATCAAGTACCGCATCTTCAACGTGTCGCCGGAGTTCGTTGCGGGCATGAAGGCGGCAGGATACAACAACCTCCCCACAAAGAAGCTTGTCGAGCTGCGCATCCAGGGTGTGACTCCGGAGTTTGCGAAGGCGACAAAGCAGCAGTGGCCCGATGCGACGGTCGATCAGCTGGTGCAGCTTCGGATCTTTAACATCAATGGGGCGTTCATCGCCTCAGCGAAGCGGCATGGCCTGGAGCCTCTCACGATTGAGAAGCTGGTGAAGATTCGGATCTCCGGCGTGCTGGATGACGAGGATCAGAAATCGGAGAAAACACAATGAACTCCAGACGCGTGTTGTTTGGGGCGGTTCTGGTGGCGCTGGCTGCGGTTTCGCTGCGCGCAGACGAGACTCTCGAGAGCCTGAGCGGCACATGCGGCATCCGGGCTTCGACCGAATCGAACAAGTTCGAGTTGAGCCTGGATCGGGGGACGGAGTGCGACAGCGGCAAACACTGCCACAGCTCCAATATGCAGGAGGCGCTGGTTGCCTTTACCGGCATCACGCTCTCCGATCTGCATCGTGAAGGCGCACATCTCTATGCAGTGCTCACTGCCGAGGCGGGCACGCTGCGCTGCTCGGGCAACGTTCACGACTCCGAGCTAACGGGATCGTTCACCTTCGAGCCGAACAAGGCCTTTGCGGCGCGGATGCGCGAGTTGGGAATTACAGGGCTGGACTCGGACAAGCTGGAAGTGTACGCGCTGTTTCACATCGAGACATCGTGGGTGGTGGCTTTGCAGAAAGCCGGCGTCACGGGCATCGACGCCAGCAATCTGATCGCACTGCGAATCTTCAATGTCACGCCCGAGTATGTGCAGAGTCTTGCCGCGCTCGGCTACTCGGTGCCATCTGCCGAAAAGCTGGTCGGACTCAAAGTGCAGGGAGTGAATCCGGCGGAGATCAAGCAGATTCAGGCGATGGGCTATCACCCCAGCATTGACGAGCTGATCCAGATGCGGATCTTCAAGGTGACTCCAGACTTCATCGAGCGCATGAAGGCGAAGGGCTTCGACAACCTGACCATCGCCAAGCTGGTGCAGATACGGATTTTTAAGATCGCGGACTGACGGCAGCTATAGGCGGATTCCCGCGGCAATTCGACGAAGCCGTCACTGAGCGTTCAACTTCTTCAGCATCCTGACGGCGTTTGAATTGCCGGGATTGATCTGCAAAGACTTCTGGTAGTACTCGATGGCGAGCTGCTGATCGCCGTTATCCATATAGGCTTCGGCGAGGCTGTCATAGGTGTTGTATGACTGCGGGTAGACTTCAACGCTCAACTTGAAAATCGCAATCGCATCGGGATATTTCTTCAAGTGGATCAGTTGATAGCCCAGCGTAATCAATTGATTCTCACTGAAATCGTAAACGCCGGGCTGCGTGGTCTTGAATTCGTGGTACTGCGCGACCGCGGCATCGGCTCCCTTCTCCTGGATCGTCTTGAACATGATTTCGCCGATGGGTTTTCTGCCGGCGAGGTCCACCACCTTTGCCAGCATTCCATCCAGCGCAGATCGATCGAAGACTCGCCCTCCGTAAACGACAGCAGCAATTTTGCGGGTGTTGCCGATATTGTCGAGTGGATTGGCATCAAGGAGGACAAGGTCGGCGATTTTTCCGGTCTCGACGGTGCCAAGATCCTTCTCCCGGCCTAAGAAGCGCACTGGATTGAGAGTGGCGGCCTGCAGAGCCTGCATGGGAGTCAGCCCGGCCTGCACGAGATAGCCCAGCTCGTCATGCAGACCGAAGCCGGGGAAGCAATACGGATTTGCGGTGTCGGTGCCGGCCAGGATTCCCACCCCTGCTTTCTGCATCGCGCCCACTACTTCGAGATCTTTTTGAAATTCTCTTTTTGAGTAGGCGAAATCTTCCGGCGTGCGCTTTCCATCGATGGCCGCCGGGGTCCAGTCGCCTTTGACTGAAAAGGGCAGATACTTCAGCCGAACATCCTTGAGAAAAGCCGGATCGTCTCCATACGCGAACATGTGCAGCAGAGTGAACGTCGGGACCTGCCAGGTGCCATTGCCCTTCAAGAGGGCAGACAGTTCAGCGGCCTTCTGCGGACTGTATGTATCCAGCATCATCTCCCTAATTTCTCTTACGTGTTGCCCCCAGAATTTCGGCTTGCCCGAATCCAGGTCGTCCGCTAGGTCCGCCTGTTGGGCCTGAAGCAGTTCTGCCTCGCGTGTTGAGCAGGCGGGGAGAATGCTGATCAGGTGTTCGAAACTCTTCTGCCCGGCTCTGGACGCTTCCTGGGCAGAGACGGAGATCGGCACGTGCCCCACAAACGAAATTCTCTGCTTCCTGGATTCGTCGGCGATGGCGAAGTACTCTTCACGAGGGAGACCCTGGTATACCTTCACGAAATCTGCCCCGTATTGCTTCGCTATGTCGACCGCCTGGCGAGCCTGCTGTTCACTGCTCACGGAGACCGATCCAGGCCAATACGGTTTTGGTCCGTCGATGATCGGACTGGCAATCCACATGTGCGGGCCGAGCAGTTGCCCGGCTTCGATCTGCTTTCGCCACTCGTAGTGGTTCGGGGAGCCCCACATGATGCGTATGCCGGTTACGCCATTGGCGATGAACAGCGCCAAGTAGTCTTTGCCGGTGGGATGAACGTGCATGTCCCACAGGCCAGGGATGAGAAATTTGCCGGTGGCATTGACCACCTGCGCGCCTTTGGGGATGGCGGCTCCGCTGCTTTTGGCTATCTGCGTGATGCGATCGCCAACGATGATGACTGTCATATCCGGCCGGGCCGGCGCGCCGGTTGCGTCAATCACGGTTACATGACGGATGGCGATGACTGTCTGAGGAACGCCCGGGCTCGTCTGCGCGACCAGTGAGGGCAGGAGAAGCGGGAGAATGAACCATCCACAGAGTCTTCTCATGCGACTTCTTTCCGCCAGCCGACTATTGTTATGAGATTCGGTCCGGAGGGTATTGTCGGTGCGGGCTGAGTATAGCTAATTGCAGTCGGTCTACGCATCTGTTCGCACAGATGAGTGCGGAGAGACTGCTGAATGACGCGGCCACATGACCTCCAGATAAAACGTTTGACTGGCTTATAGGGACGGTGATAGGTTCGCGAGCCGCGGGAGGTTTGCGGATTATGAATCGCCGAAATTTTGTCAGGAATTCGCTGGTGACTGCCGGCGCCGCAATGGTCGCAGACCGGAGATTGTCTGCGCTGCGGTTTGCCTCTCAGGAAAAGATTCCGGGCGCGATTCCGGATTCTGTGATCGACGCAGCCCGCTTTCCGGATGGATTTCTGTGGGGCATGGCGTCGGCCTCCTACCAGGTGGAAGGTGCGTGGGACGCGGATGGAAAAGGCGAATCGATTTGGGACCGGTTCTCGCACACGGTCGGCAAAGTGAAGGGCGGAGCCATGGCAGATGTCTCGTGCGATGATTACCACCGCTATAAAGAAGACATCGCCATCCTCAAGCGCCTGAATCAGAAGAGCTATCGCTTTTCGATTTCGTGGGCGCGCATTCAACCCACTGGCACGGGCGCTGTCAATCAAAAAGGAATCGACCACTACAGCCGCGTGACGGATGCGGTGCTGGAAGCGGGCCTGCGTCCGTTCTGCACGATCTATCACTGGGACCTTCCCCAGAGACTTGAGGACCGCGGGGGCTGGCCGAATCGCGATCTGGCCGGCTACTACGCCGAATTTGCCGGGATCCTGGCGAAGTATCTGGGCGATCGCATTACGGTGTGGGCTCCGTTCAACATGCCGTGGACGTTTACCTACTACGGGTATGGGATCGGCGTCTTTCCGCCGTGCAGGAGCGACTTCTACCTGTTTCTGCGCGCTGCGCACACGGTCAACCTGGCGCAGGGCGAGGCATTGCGCGCCATCAAGGCTGCGTCTTCGAAGGCCACGGTGGGCAGCGCGTACGGCATGGCTCCGGCTTATCCAAAGACGGACAGCGAGGCTGATCGCGCGGCGACGGAGCGCTATCACGCGATGAACAATCTCTACTTTCTCAATCCGGCGATGCATGGCGAGTATCCGAAGGCCTTTGTGGGCGAGCCTCCGTATGACGCGATGGGGTACAAGGCGGGCGATGACAAGATCATGAAGGCTCCGCTGGACTGGGTGGGATTTCACTACTACACGCGGCGGATTGTGTCGGCTGCGAGCGGCGGTGCCGGATCGAGCGGAGGCGGACACTTCGGCACGGAGACTGAGGGTGAGGGTGGGTCGGCGGCGCGCGATCCGCTGACGCAGATCCACGTCGAGATGCCGACGGAGGGTCCGCTGACTGAAGCGGGCCTCGAGATATGGCCGCGCGGGATGTATGACCTGGTGACGCAGATTTCGCGCGAGTACAACCACCCCGTTATCGAGATCAGCGAGAACGGCTGCTGCTATCTTGACGCGCCGGACGAGACGGGCCGGGTTCCCGATGCACGGCGCATAGCGTTTCATCGGCAGATATTGGCGGAACTGGCGCGCGCGATTTCCGATGGAGCAAAGGTGCGAGCGTATCACGCTTGGACGCTAGTGGATAACTTCGAGTGGGCCGATGGATACACGCAGCGATACGGGCTTACCTACGTGGATTTTCGCAGTCAGAAGCGGACAGTGAAGGACTCTGGGCTATGGTACGGGCGGGTCGCTGCGTCGGGGCGACTGGGTGTGTGATTGATATCGATCTATTGCCTTTGCAGCTTTTCCTTTGTAAGGCTGTTCCACTGTTCTATTGATTCGGGAACAGGCGGCGAGATTGTGCCGGGAGCGATGCTATCGACGATGCGCTGCGGAGGGACGTTGCCGTCCGAGGCGCGGAAAAGTCCTTTGACCCAGGCGATGGCCACCAGCCCCTCCTGAGATGCAGAGACAGGCGAGCGGAAGACCTGTTCCATGTAGACCCACTTTTCGTCCCAGCAGAGGGTGCGGGTGGAGAGAATAAAAGGGGCGAAGAGCGCGAGCGGCCGGCGGTAGGTGATGGAGAGCGAGCCGACGAGCGGCATCCAGCCCTCTTTGAGCACAAGCGTGAGAATGCCGGTGGCGGCGGAGAGGTGGATGCGGCCGTAATCCATGAAGCTGAGATAGCGGGCGTTGTTGAGGTGCAGGTTGAAGTCGATGTCCTGCGGCCAGACGCGCAGGCGAAGCACGTCCTCGTCGAAGACGCCGATACGAGGCAGCGGGCGGATCTTCTGGCGGATGGCGAGAGCCGGGATGCGGACGAAGCTGTTGTAGTGGGACATGGGATGCAGGAAAGCGGGGAGCTAAAGTCCGGGTAGCTAAGAACCGGTTAGCATAACCCAGGTCCGAGAATCCGGACCTGGGGCACGCGGCGTCTTCACCTGAGTTTACAGGGATCGCTAGCGCAGGCTGCGCCAGTCTTCGCTGAGAAAGAGGCGGATGGCGGCGACGCCTGCGGCTCCGTCAGCAATGCAGAGCACGGCGTTCTTTTGAGTGACGCCGCCGAGGGCGAGAACCGGAACCGGAGCGGCGCCGCGGCAAGCCTTCGATAGCGCGGCGAGCCCCTGTCCGGGGAGAGACGTTTCGCCGGGGTCTATTTTTTCGAATACAGGCGCGTAAAGGATGAGGGAAGCGTCGCGAGCGGTCCGCACTTCGTCCACCGAATGGCAGGCGCGACTGACGACGGGCTCGATTCCGGCGCGGCGATAGATCACGCGGGCAGCATCCAAGGCATCAGGGGGCGAATTGCCGGGCAGGTGGACTCCGTCGGCTCCGGCGGCGAGGGCGGTTTCAGCTGCGCCGTTCAGGAGGATGCGGGTGTGGATGCTTTCGCTGCGCACTGCCCCGATGATCTGGCGGGTGAGCGCCAGCAGGTCGGGCTGCGGGAGATCCTTTTCGCGGACCTGAATGTAGTCGACGCCACCATGTGCCCATTTGCGGGCCAGCTCGACGAGCGCAGCCTGTCGCTCCACCTCACCGCCGGGCAGGAGTTGACGGCTGGTGATAGCGTATAGAAGCATTTTTCGACTATAGACGGTCGAGACGGGACGGGTTTCCCGCATTGGGCGTAAATTGCTACACCAGAGATTCACGCAAGGCATACACTGTCGGGGTTAAGATGGGCGCGTGATACGGTTCAGGTGAGTCCAGTTCCAGTGAGTGCACGGAAAACATGGCTACTTACGATTTGGTCGTGATTGGATCGGGTCCTTCGGGTCAGCGCGCGGCAGTCTCCGCGGTGAAGAAGGGCAAGCGTGTGGCCCTGGTGGAGATGCGCAGCGTGGTGGGCGGCGTGTGCATCAACACCGGCACCATTCCCAGCAAGACGATGCGCGAAGCGGTGCTGCATCTCTCCGGCTACAACTATCGCTCCATCTATGGCATGAACTACCGCGTGAAGGAAAAGATCACGATGTCGGATCTTGCCTTCCGCGTGCAGCACGTGATCAAGACAGAGATCGATGTGACCGAAGCGCAGCTGTCGCGCAACGGCGTGGACGTGATGACCGGCCTCGCCAGTTTTGAGGATTCGACGCATGTTCGCGTAGTGGGGATGAACGGGTCGAATGTGCTGGAGGCGGCCAATATCGTGATCGCCGTCGGCACCAAGCCGGCCGATACCGCCAAGGTTCCGATCAACGGCCGCACCATTATCAACAGCGACCAGGTGTTGGAACTGCAGACGCTGCCGAAGACCCTGATCGTGGTGGGCGGCGGCGTGATCGGCGTCGAATACACCTGCATGTTCTCCGCGCTGGGCGTGCGCGTGACGCTGGTGGAGAAGCGGCCCAAGCTGCTGGAGTTTGCCGACCAGGAAATTGTCGAAGCGCTGAGTTATCACCTGCGCGACAGCCGCGTGACCATGCGCCTGAACGAGGAAGTGGAGAGCGTGGAAGAGCTGGGCGGCGCGGTGGTCGCGAACCTCGAGAGCAAGAAGAAGCTGTCCGGCGACGCGCTGCTATACGCGGTCGGGCGGCAGGGCAACATCGACGAGCTGAACCTGCCGGCTGCTGGCATCGAGGCCGATTCGCGCGGGCGGGTTCCGGTGGACAAGGATTTTCGCACCAAGATTCCGCATATCTTTGCCGTCGGCGATGTGATCGGCTTTCCCAGCCTCGCTTCGGTTTCGATGGAGCAGGGGCGCATCGCGGCGGAGCGCGCTTTCGGCGAAACCACCGTGCAATCCAATCCGAGCTTCTATCCCTACGGGATTTACACCATTCCGGAGATCTCCTTCATCGGCAAAACAGAGGAGCAGTTGACCGAGGAAGACGTGCCGTACGAGGTGGGCGTGGCGTACTACCGTGAGATTGCGCGCGGGCAGATTCGCGGCGATACGACGGGGCGGCTGAAGTTGATTTTTCATCGCGAGACGCGAGAGATTCTTGGCGTGCACATTATTGGCGAGGGCGCGGCAGAGCTAGTGCACATCGGACAGGCGGTCATGGTGCTGAAAGGCACCGTGGACTATTTCATCAATACCGTGTTCAACTACCCCACTCTGGCCGAGTGCTACAAGGCAGCCGCATTCAATGGTGTGAATCGCCTGGCACGGTACTGAAACTGGGCGCGGAGACAGGAGCGGCGATATGGCAAAGACCGTTGGCGTAGTCATGACGGAAAAGGTGGTTGCGGGATTGCTCGAAGACCACAAGGTGGTCGGCGAACTGAAACATTTCCCGGAGGTTTCGGACGAGGGGCATGACGCGGAGGAGAATGGCGGCCTGATCGAGCTGCCCGCCGACGCGCTGGCCGAACTACTGTGCGAGCTGATTGCCACGCTGGCTCCGGCAGGCAGCGGGGTGGAGGCGGCGGGCATCGCTGTGCCCGGCATTGTGCGCAACGGCGTGATCGAGGACTCGCCGAACCTGCAGCAGCTGAAGGGCGCGAACATTTTGGGGACGGTCAAGAATGCCCTGGCGGCGCGCGGGCTGGACTACAACATGAGCGTGCTGAACGATGCCGACGCGGTCGCGGCAGGCGTGGCGGCCACCCGGGGACAACTGGATCGGCTGGTGCGCGTGTGGACCATCGGCAATGGCATCGGATTCGGACGGTTCCCTTACACAGACGGCCCCTGGGAGGGTGGACACACCGTGGTCACCCTCGATCCCAAGGAGAAATACTGCGCTTGCGGCGGCAAGGGACACCTCGAAGGCATCACCGGCCACCGCGCCATGCGGCTCCGCTTCCTGGACCTGGAGCCGGATGAGGTATTCGCCCATGCACGAAAGGGCGACCGGCGCTGCGCTGAGTTCGTGGAACTATGGCATTGCGCGCTGGCGGCGGCGACGGCTTCGCAGATCCATCTCGAAGGACCGGGACGCTTCTACTTCACAGGACGGGATATCTCGCGGCTCGATCTGCCCCGGCTCAAGGAGCACCTCTACCAGATGGTCAAGATGAGTCCACTGCAGAGCTATACGGTTGAAGTGATACCCGAAGACCCGACCTTATCGCTGATCGGAGCGGGCGCGGCTGCGGAGCACGCAGGGCGCTGAGGCGTCGCCAGGTCAGGGGTGTTTGCGGCTTTCTTCGATGTAGGACGACGTATAGCCTTCCCATTCCCAGGGAGTGACAGTGTCTCCGAGGATTGTTTGAAATAAGGCGCGGAAGGCCAGCTCGCCGTTGTCGCTGTTGGTGAGCACGATCATGCAGGACTTCTGCCTCTCAAAGCAGATCATGAAGTTCTGCGCGCCGTCGCCGTGGCCCTCCTTGAAGAAGGCGGGACCGTAGGGCGTCTTCGTCAGTAATCCCCAGCCTACGCCGTATGCCAGCCCAACTTCGGTTGCCTCCTTGCCTTCGCCTTCGTTGGGACCGAAGGGAAACTGATGCACCGAGTGGATGCGGAGGACCGGACTCAGCATAGCGTCGCGGGTGGATGCTTTGATGATCCTGTTGTCCAGCAGCGCAGAAGCAAACCGGGCAAGATCGTCTGCGCTGGTGGTCATCGATCCCGCGGCACGCGCGGGAAAGCGGCGCGTCTGCGCGTGAAATTTCTCATTGGAGTCGAAGCGGTCGGCGACATCGGCCTCAAATTCCTTGCGATAGATGATGCCGGTACGCGTCATGCCTAGCGGTGTGAAGATGGCTTCCTGCATCAGCTCGTCGATCGGCTTCTGTTTCTTTTGTTCGATCACGAACTGGACGAGGTTGATGCCTTCTCCCGAGTAGAGGAAATCTGTGCCCGGCTTGAAGCGCAGATGCATCTTCTTGTCAGGTTCGATGAAGGCGAAGTTCGCCAGACCGGAGCTGTGCGACAGCAGCATGCGCGGTGTCACGGTCGGCCATGCCGGGTCTTTCGCGATCTCCGAGGCGGTCTCGCGATAGGGCTCGTATTCGTCGAGCGACTTCGGGAGCTGGCTGGCTATGGGCTGGTCAAGATCAAATTCTCCGCGCTCGACCAATAGCATGACATAAGTCGCAAAGACGCTCTTGGTAATCGATGCTGCCCAGGTGGTCGTCTGCGCGTCCATGGGCAGATCGGTATCCTTGTGTCTTAGGCCGTAGGCGGCGCTCCAGACGAGCTGGCCGTTGTTGAGGACGGCGATCTGGGCTCCCGTAACATGGGCGGCGGCGAGGGTCTTCTTCGCAAGGGCGTCGGCGTCAGCAACGGAAATGCTGGATCCGTCGAGGCGGCGGATGGCGTTTGCCGATCGAGGCTGGCCCAGGGCAGAAGCACAAAAGGAAAGGGCGACAGCGAGGAATACGGGATAACGCATCCACTCGATGCTACAGGGACGGCGGCTCTACCGGTAGCTGCGCTGGTAGGTCTTGCTGATGCGGTCGTGCCACCCAAGGCGGTCGTCGTCGAAAAGAGGCCACAGGAAGCCCAGTCCAAGTGGCATCGCCGAAAGGAAAAGCGCGGCGATGCGCCAGCGGAGGGCTTCGCGCGTGGGGTTTTCGTCGTCGAAGGTACAGAGGGCGATCCTGGCATAGCGCATGCCCGGCGTGCAATCGGACCAGGTAAAGAAGAGCACCTGGTAAAGCAGAAAAATGGACACGAGGGCAAGACCGGAATAGACGAGAGCCGGTTTCCCCACTGGAGGGTGGGTCGTGCTGGCTACGAAGACCAGCACAAAGAGCAGAAAGGCGATGAGAATAAGGGCGGCGTCAATGATGCCGGCCATGAGCCGATCCTCGATCGACGCCACGTGGAGCGGGGGCAGATCCAGCAGGGACAATTGGGATAACGGCGAGTCGGGCTGATCGAAATGGTCTGGGTCGCGCTGACTGGCACCCTGAGGGTCGCCGGCGGAGCGGGCTGACCGAGAACCCGGAGCGTGGCCGGCATTCCCTTCCGGGTCGTCAGCGGCACGGCGCAGGCTGGAGCGAGCGAGGATTGGAGCGCTCATCACTGGCACCTTGTGGGTGGGCTTCGCATCGAGGCGAATGGAATGCCACTCGGGCAGCACCTGCTCGACGACAGGCGCCAGTGAGTCGGGCTCGTGGGAGATGGCTTCGGATTCCACTTCGAAAATACGCAGCTGGGACTTCTCCGGAGCAGGTAGCTCGTCACGAAGCGGACCTTCGGCATGGCGGGGACGCGCTTTGCGGGGGGCAACCAGTTCGCGGGGGAATTCGAGGATGCGGACGGGCAGCGGTTGCGCCGGGGCTATGACGCAGTCCTCGAACGGGTCAAAGAATTCGGTGATACGCGTACGAGCGGGGTCGAGCCTGGCTTGCGGTGGCGGACTGATGCGCGGCTCAGGCAGCGAACCGGGATGAATGTAGTATTGGATCCGTTCGGGGGTACGTTCCACTGGTGGCTCGGCGGCGATTTTCGGCTCGCGTTCTTCGTTTGGCGTGTCGAGTCCGGCCCAGAGAACATCTGTGACCGCTTGTGCAGCATCGTGGGCATCTCTTGCGGCCTTCGCAGCCGCTTCGGCAGCGCGGGCGGCGTTGGCGGCCTCGGCGGCAAGCATTTCGCTGTAGGACGGAACCCTGGAGTAACGCTCGGCGACTCGGGCGGCAACACGGGCAGCCCGAGCGGTTTCCGAACCGGCAGCGGTGGCGCTTTCCAGGCCGGGGAGGGCCGGCTGATTGTCGGGATTGCGGGTGCGGCGGATGCGATGCGCAACCAGGCGGGCATTCACCTCCTGCTTCCATGCGGGCGTGGAGGGTGAATCGCTATCGTAGACGGCACTCTGCGGCGAAGTACTCAACGGCGGTCCTCTTTTCTTTCAGATGCGCTGCCGGGAGTCGATGAGCGAGACGAAGGCCGGAGAAAACGCGTCTGTTGTTATAGTCGGCAGCAATGGTAGAGAGGCCAGGAGGAGGCGGATTGACGTTCCAGCACGCATATTTGCCCGGCAATCCGTACACATACGGGAATCCGAACACATATGGTGCGCTCATTGGGATCACTCCAATGTTGGCGAGGAAACGATTTTTCGAGCCAGAGCGGCGGCGCTTCCATCGGCTCGGAGCAACTACGTAGGGCTTTGCTATGCTTAGTTTGCCCCTAGCGATGAGAGCCCGCACTTTTTTGTTTACCACGCTGCTACTGCTCTGTCATCCGCAGCTTTGGTCTCAGGCGTTAACGAAGCAGTTTCCCCCGGCGGAAGAGAGCGGCTCTTTTCCCGATGATCCCAGTCTCCAGAGCGCGATTCCAGAAGCGCATGTAGTGCCGCCCCCTCCGGTGGGCGTGCCGGTAAAGATCGGAGCCGACACACAAACCTATGTGAAGACGGATACCGGAGGACTGTACACCCTGAGCGGGCATGCCGTGATCCACTACAAGGATTACGTAGTGTCGGCCGACCATGTCACCTACAACCAGGACACGGGCGACGTGGTGGCCGAGGGCCATCTGCATCTCGACGGCGGCCCGGATGATGCCCATTTTGTCGCAGATCACGGCACGATGAATCTGGACCGGCATACGGGCCACTTCTACGATGTGACGGGGACGCTGGGCGTGGAGCAGACGCCAGGCAAGAAGATGGTGTTCACCTCGGGGAATCCTTTTGCGCTCACCGGCCGCGAGATGATCCAGACGGGTCCGCAGGATTACCAGGTAATCGACGGCACGATCACTTCATGCCGGCTACCCAAGCCGGACTGGCAACTGATCGCGCACGATTTCTTCCTCGAGGATGGCAAGGCGCGGGCGAAGAACAGTGTGTTTGAGCTATTGCGGATGCCAGTTTTTTTTCTGCCCTATGTAACGCATCCGGTAAATGACGGCGCGCGGGACTCAGGCTTTCTGATCCCGATCATCGGAAACGATACAAGCAAGGGTCTGATTCTGGGCGAGGAAGTTTACTACGTGATGGGACGCAGCGCCGATCTGATCGTGGGGTCGGAGTATTTCTCCAAGCGCGGCTTCGCGCCGCTGGGTCAGTTCCGGTACAAGGGCCGGGGGTACGACTTCGCCACGGTGCGCTTCCACAGCCTGCTGGACCGGCTGACAGGAACACAGAACCAGGGCGGTGTGGATCTGATTGCCGATGGCCGATATGATTTCGACTCCGAAACCCGGGCGGTTAGCGACGCAGAGTACCTGAGCTCTTATGCCTATCGCCAGGCTTTTGAAGAGAACTACGCGGTCGTTACCAACTCCGAGGTGAAGTCGACGGTTTTCCTTTCCCACTCGCACCAGGGTCTTTTTGAGGGCGTCGGCTTCAATCGCTACCAGAGCTTCGAAAGCAATCAGAGCTCGACGAGCGGCCAAGAGGAGATTCGCATTCTGCACATTCCCACGCTGCAGTTCGAGGGGTTGGATCAGTCGCTCGGCGACTCGCCGCTGATGTGGGGCGCGGACGTTACGGGCTCGGGCCTCTCGCGAACCGAGCCGGGGTTTGAAACGTCGCGAATCGTGCCACGGTTCGATTTTTACCCGCATCTGGCGCTGCCGGTGCATTTCGGCGGCTGGACGCTTCGACCGGTGGTGGCGGTGCGGGACACCTTCTACGGGAAGAGCCAGAACCCGGGCCCGATCGGGATGGTTCCCACGGAGCGCGACGCGACCTTAAACCGCAAAGATTTCGAGGCAAGCGTGGACTTACGTCCTCCGGCGCTGATGCGGGATTTCTCCGCGCCATGGCTGGTGCATCTTCTGGGGGCAGAGGTGCGCCACACGATCGAGCCCGAGGTCCAGTATCTCTATGTGGTGGGCATCGACAACTTCAATTCTGTTCTGAAATTCGACGGCGTGGATGTGGCCAGCAACACGAACGAGCTCGACTACTTTCTGACCCAGCGGCTGTTTCTGCGGCATGTCCAACCGCATCCGTGCAATGGGGATGAGGCGCTGGGGCCGGACGAGGTTTGCGGCGGCGAATCAGTGGACTGGCTAACGTGGCGGGTGGGGCAGAAATACTTTTTTAATCCCAATTTCGGCAACGCGATCACGACGGGAACCCGCAATGTGCTGGACACAACGCTGGACCTGAGTGGAGTGGCGTTTCTGACCGCCCCACGCTACTACTCGCCGGTGATTTCGCGGCTGCAATTTCACACGTCGGCTGCGACGGATGTGGAGTGGGATCTCGATTACGACACCAAGGCGGGCAAGCTGGATTCGAGCAATGTCTTCGCATCCTATCGACACGGTGACTACTCCTTCAACATGGGCTTTGCGCATCTGGACACTCTGACCGGGGCACCCCCGGCGGGCGGGACCACAAGCAGCACGGAGGACGTTACGGGGAGCGACAGGGGGAGCGACAGGGGGAGCGGAACGGTGAGCGAGAACCGGAAGACAGCTCCGGCGGCGACCTCGGGCACCAGTACAACGACCAGCACAACGTCTCCTATCACTGTTTACAATCAGCTGCGGGTGACGGCTACCTACGGGAGCCCGATCAAGCGGGGCCTGAGCGCAGGCGTGAGCACGGGCTATGACTTTGAACTGCATAATTTCCAGTACATCGGCGGGCAGACGGGCTACAACTGGAACTGCTGCGGGCTAAGCTTCGAGGTGCGGAAGTATTCGCTGGGCAGCGTGCGCAACGACACGCAGTACCTGTACAGCTTCACCCTGGCGGGGGTGGGGTCGGCGGGCAGCCTGAAGCGCGCGGAGCGCGTGTATTAAGACCGTAGTTCTCAGTGGTCAGTTCCCAGTCCTCAGTGGAGCTGGCTGTGAGTTGCTGAGCCGGGCGTCTGATGGCTGAGAACTGACAACTGAGAACTGACAACTGGGGACTGGCAACTGACAGCCGGAACCAGCCCGGGATGCGATAATGAAAGCATCCGAAAGGTGGTTGGCTTGTCGCAAATTCGACTCTCCCTGGTTTGCCTGCTGGCGCTTGCAGCGGCGGGATGCAGGGCGCAAACTGTTGCAAAAACCGACATAGATCCGAAGACCGATCGCAAGATCGAAGTGATGGTGCGCGCGAAACTCACGGTTCCCGCTGACTATCAGATCGCGATTGGACCGCGTATGCCGAGCGATCTGGCAGGATTTGACACCGTGCAGATTACATTTACACTGCCCGGGCGACCCGATCACTCACAGACAATACCTTTCCTGTTGTCGAAGGACGGCAAGACGCTGGCCAGGATTTCGCGCTGGGACATCTCCAAGGACCCCGTGGACCTCGTGCCTTCCGCCGACAGGCCGGTTCGCGGAAACCCCGCCGCCAAGGTCGTAATCGTGAACTACGACGATCTGGAATGCCCGTACTGCGCGAAGATGCACGCGGAGCTTTTTCCGGAGACGCTGGATCACTATAACGGCCTCGTGAAGATCGTGTACCGCGATCTGCCGCTCGAGGAGCTGCATCCCTGGGCGGTGCATGCGGCCGTGAATGCAAATTGCCTGGCAGCGCAGAGCGCGACGGCTTACTGGGGCTATGTGGACTATCTGCACACGCATGGCCAGGATGTGACCGGCCCGGATCGCGACCTGACGAAGGCGAACGCGACGCTGGATAAGCTGGCAAAGCTCCAAGGCGAAAGAAACAAGCTGGATGCGGCGAAGTTGGACGCCTGCATTTCCAAGCAGGATGAAACCGCGGTCCGCGCCGAGATGAAGCAGGCCGCAGGCATGGGGATTCAACAGACTCCGACGCTCTATGTGAATGGAGAAGCGCTTGAGGGGGCTCTGCCCGCCAAAACGCTGTGGACCATGATCGATCGCGCGCTGGTATCGGAAGGAATCACGCCGCCGCCGAATGAGTTCAATCAGCCGGCAGAGAAGCAGGAATCGGCACCGGGGAGCAAGCCGACGGCGCCGGCGACTGCACCGGTTCCGGCTCCAGCAATGGCTCCTAAACCCACTACAGGATCTAACTAGACGCGACGGCTGCTTTCCAGTGAGCGCCGGGCCCATTTATGCTGGAATGGCGGGTCTGCGTTAGATTTAAACCGGTCGAGTGTGTCAGCGCGAGCTGCGTACGACGCTCCGTATGACGCACAAGGAGATAACTGTTGCAATTCCGATTGAACGCAGCGCTGACTGCCTTTTCCCCGAATCGTGCGCGCAAAATAAATTTCTCAAGCGCTCCGGCGATGCTGGCTCTTGCTGCTCTGTGTGCAGCAGGCGCGGCGGGCTGCCAGCGCGGTCACAGCCCTGACACCGTGGCCACCGTGAACGGCAAGCCCATCCTGCGCTCGGATGTGGAAGCGCGATACCAGGACACGCTGGGTGAATCTCACCAGCAGCCCTCCAAGGAACAGGCGGACATCGTCCGCCTGAACGTTGTCCGCGACCTGATCGATCAGGAGATTGTGATGCAGCGCGCGGCCAAGCTGAACCTGTCGGCAAGCGATGAAGAGGTCGATAGCAAGGTGAACGAGATTAAGGCGCCGTACACGCAGGAGGAGTTCAACAAAGTCCTGGCCGACAAGCACCTGACTCTCGACGCCATGAAGCGGCAGATCCGCACTGCGAAAACGGAAGAAAAGCTCTTCAACAAGGAAATCAACTCGAAGATCAATATCACCGACGCCGATATCGCAAACTACTACAACGCGCACAAGTCGGAATTCAACCTGCCCGAGGCGCAGTATCACCTGGCACAGATTGTGGTCACTTCCATTCCCGTACCTGCACAGCAGGTGGGCAATCTGCAGAACAACAAAGCGATGAACGACGCCGACGCGAAGAAGAAAATCGAGATGCTGCACAACCGCATTGTGAGCGGCGAGGATTTTGGCATGCTGGCGGCGAACTGGTCCGAGATGCAGTCTAATGCCCAGAGCGGCGGCGACATGGGCTTCGTGTCGGAATCGCAATTGCACTCCGAACCCGAAGTTTATGCGGCAATCAATAAACTGCAGCCGGGGCAGGTAACGGAAGTGCTGCCTCTCTACGGAAACACTCCTGTGGGCAAAAAGGCCGTAGGCTACGCGATCTACAGGCTAGTGGACAAGGAAGCGGCGGGCCAGCGAGAGCTGAACGATCCGCGCGTGCAGCAGGCGATCCGCAAGCAGCTGCGCGATGCGCGTTCGCAGCTGCTGCAAAACGCCTACCTCGAGATGCTGCGCGACCAGGCACGGGTTGAGAATTACTTCGCCGAGCAGATCTTCAAGAGCGCGCAGTAGATAAAAATCATGAGCCGATATGGCATTCTGGGGTTCGGGCATCACGCCGCCAAGCGGCTGATGAAAGGCTTTGCCGAGGCCAGCGAATCAAAGCTGGTGGGCCTCTGGCGGCGTGACACCGAGAAGGCTCGCGTGAACGCGAAGGAGTATGCGATACCGCTTGTCTTCGATACGCCCGAGGCACTATGCGCTTCACCGGAGATCGATGCGGTCTTCATTGTGTCTCCCGATGCGCTGCATCTGCCGCACGTGCTGCTCGCCGCGAAGCACGGCAAGGCGATCCTGTGTGAAAAGCCGCTGGCGCTGAATGTGGGCGAAGCAGAGGAAATGCTGGCTGCCGCCAAGGCGGCCAAAGTGGCTTTTGGTGTGGCGCAGAATATGCGTTACAACCGCAGTCTCGACCTCATCCGCAAGTGGATCGCCGCGGGCCGCATCGGCAAACCGCAGCTCGCACACTCGCAGTTTTCGTACTCCGCCGAGGGCAGCCCGAGGACGTGGATCTACGATCCGGCGCTGGCCTGCGGCGGTCCGATCGGCGATGTCGGAATTCATTGCGTCGATGCTTTGCGTTTTGTGCTGGGAACTGATGTGACCGCTGTGAGTACGCTGGCGCACAGGGATGCGGGCTCGGGACAGGTTGAGTCGCACGCCGTCGTTGCTCTCGATCTGGCATTTGGGGCGATGGCTACGGTGACGGTGACAACTCGATCCGAATATCGCACCGTCATCGAAGTGACGGGGGAAGCGGGGGTGATCTTATGCGAGAACGGGCTTACGGTCGACTACCCGGTCGATGTGGTCCTGCGGCGTGGCGGGGATATCGTCGCGAGTGAGCGCGTCTCCAATGCCGACGCGTATAGCCGTATGCTGGATGGCTTTCCGCGTGGGTCGAAGGCCGGGGGGCGTATCTGGCCCCGGCGGAAGACGCGCTGTACAACCAGCGCGTTATTGACGCGGCCTATCGGAGCTGGCGCGACGGCACCAGGCAGCCGATCGGTTAGTCGATCACGGCGAGCACATCGCCGACGGTCACGGTGTCGCCGGGGACGACGCGCATCTCGGTGACGGTTCCGGCCTTCGGGGACTTCAGCTCGTTCTGCATCTTCATGGCTTCGATCACCACCACGCCCTGATTGGCTTCGACGGCCTGACCTCGCTCGACCAGCACGCGCACGACACGTCCAGGCATGGAAGCCTTGATGACTTTAGGCCCATCAGCGCCGCCGGCGTGTGCACGGCGTGTCTTAAGCGAGCGCGGATCTTCGATGCGATAGGGGAATCGCCTACCGTCGAGATAGAGCGCGTGATCGTTTCCATTGATGGCAGGCGCATCGTCTTCGAGCACCACGCGATGCGAGCGGCCGTCGATGATGATCGAAAGTACTCCGGGGCGCAGCATCCGGGCTTCAATTTCGAGCGGCTGCCCGTCGAGAGTGACGTGGTATTGCCCTGAAGACGTGGCGGGCGCCAGTTCTACGATTCGCAGGCGTCCCTCAATCTCGACTTCGA
Organism: Acidobacteriota bacterium; assembly: GCA_013289875.1. Taxonomy (GTDB): domain Bacteria; phylum Acidobacteriota; class Terriglobia; order Terriglobales; family Acidobacteriaceae; genus Silvibacterium. The sequence continues at coordinate 34,319 of JABCZC010000001.1, forward strand.
GCTTCATTAGCGCAGGCCTTCCCGGCGCGCTGCGGATTTCCAGGCACTCCCCACGGTCTGGCTGGCTGGAGCGGGAATGCTGCGAGCGTTTTCAAAGAATGCGGCGGCAACTGCGGCGACGGTTTCATCTCCGGCAGCGGCCGCGGATGGCGATTGCGCGAGGAGGCGGTCGAGAAATCCGGTGTCGATGGGGGCGGTTCGGAAGTCTTCGTCGCTGAGAATGCGGCGGAAGAGGCCGAGGTTAGTGCGAATCCCGCCGATGACATATTCGTCGAGCGCACGCAGCAGGCGCGCAATAGCCAGCTCGCGGGTAGGCGCGTAAGCAATGAGCTTCGAGAGCATGGGGTCGTACTCCATGGGGACGACCCAGCCCTCGTAGATACCGCAGTCTTCGCGTATGCCGGGGCCTCCGGGCTGGAGCAGGCGGGTGATGCGGCCGGGCGAAGGAAAAGAGCCGTTGTCCGGGTCCTCGGCATAGACGCGGCACTCGATGGCGTGGCCACGGAGGTGGATATCGTCCTGCATCAGAGGCAGAGGCTCGCCCTGAGCGATGCGAATCTGGAGGTGCACGAGATCGAGGCCAGTGACCAGTTCGGTGACCGGGTGTTCGACCTGGAGCCGCGTATTCATCTCAAGGAAATAGAAGTTTTGCTCATCGTCCAGGAGAAATTCGACGGTTCCGGCGTTCGTGTAGCCCTGGGACTGCGCCAGGCGAACCGCGGCTTCTCCCATGCGCCGGCGAAGCGCAGGGTCGACGACGGCGGAGGGCGCTTCCTCGATGACTTTCTGGTGCCGCCGCTGAACGGAGCACTCGCGCTCGCCAAGATAGAGGCAGTTGCCGTGTTCGTCGGCGAGGATTTGAATCTCAATATGCCGGGGGCGCTCGATCAGCTTCTCCAGGTAAACTTCATCGGACCCAAAAGCGCGGAGCGCCTCGCTCTGCGCAGCTTCGAAGGCCGCCTGCAGGTCTTCGAGGCGGGTGATAGCCCGCATGCCCTTGCCTCCGCCGCCGGCCGCAGCCTTAAGCATGACAGGGTAGCGGATCTCGTCAGCGACGGCGTAGGCTTCGGCCAGAGAGGCCAGGGCGCAGGTCGATCCCGGAATGCGCGGCATTCCGACGGCATCGGCTGCCCGCCGGGCGCTGGTTTTCGATCCCAGGGCGCGCATGGCGGAGGCACGCGGCCCTATAAATTTCACGCCCGCATGCTCGCAGGCCTCGGCAAAATCGGCGTCCTCGGAGAGAAAGCCGTAGCCGGGATGGATGGCGTCTGCCCCGGTGCGGCTGGCGATGTCGAGGATGAGATCGCCGCGCAGGTACGATTCAGAGGCGGGTGGCGGACCGAGCCAATGTGCCTCGTCGGATTCGAGAACATGCAGCGCGGCCCGATCGGCGTCGGAATAGACGGCCACCGTCGCGATGCCGAGCTCCCGGCAGGCGCGATGAATGCGCAGCGCGATTTCGCCGCGATTGGCGATGAGAATCTTTTTAAAGGCCGGCGATGGGAGGTTGGGTCGCAACAAGTCATTCTATTAGGTAAAAAGCCCCCGGCGCGCCGGAGGCTTTTACGAGAGAAGGCAATGACTTCTACATAACCACGCCATTTGCCTTTTCGTTTTTCTTTTCTTCGTTTGCCTTGCGCGTGTTCATGGCCTTCTCGCGCCACTCATCCACCTGCGCCATGTCGTCCTTGCGGGCTGCTTCATTGCCGCAGTCAAGGTCGGCCTTGCGGCGATACATGAGCTGGAGGTAGGACATGGCGTCGTCATACGAGGGACGGATTTCGACGGCTTTATGAAGATAATCGAGGCCTTCGTTCACGAGCGGCGTATTCTTCTCGATCAGCTCCTGACAAGTCTTCTTGGGCATCTTGACGTTTCCCGCACCGTCGTCCTGCATGCCGACGTCCTTGAGCGCCTGGACGGCATTGCGATAGGCCAGACGCCAGTCGATGCTGCCGATGGTGTATGCGGCCTCGGCATCCTGCGGATCGACGGCGAGGACCTTCATCTGCCACTGCTTGGCGTCGTCATACTTGTCGATATTGAAGTAGAGACTGGCCATGTTCTTGAGGCTGTTGATGTCCTTCGGATCCTTCGCAAGCACGGCCTGAAAACCCTGCATGGCCAGATCGGCGTTTTTTAGATTTTCAGGGGTGGTCAGATCAGGGACAACCTGCTGGGCATATGCGGTAGCCAGATACAGATGGGCCATGGGAAGCGAGGGGTCGAAGTTCACCGCCTGCTGGAAATGGTTAATAGCTTCCTCGTACTTCGCGCTCTTATAGGCCTGGACGCCCTTATTCAACTGATCGCGGGCCTTGAGGCGCTGGCATCCGGCCATCAGGACAATCAACGAGAGGGTTGCGGCGGCCATCACCGGAAAACGTACAATGCGATTCATTCTGTGTCTCGTCTCCTTCGATTACCAGTAGGCTCCTGGCAACTGGGATGCTTCAAAGTGGCACATAGTCAAAAATCCTTGCGCTGTGATTGTACTTCGTTTACGCAATTAGGCAAGGGGGTTCAAACGAAATTCTGGAGGTTGAGCAGGCTCCACGACCCTGAATGGACACAGACGAGTCCAGCAGAAGATGGAAAAAGCGGGTCTTATTGACCCGCTTCAATCTTGGGAGTGATCAATCCAATGTGATCGACGCCTACCGCGTGACCAATGTCGATGATTTCAGCCACGCTGGAGAAGTTGAGGTTTGGATCGCCCTTGACGAACATGACCTTCTCAGCGCGGGGGGCAAAGATTTCATCGAGACGGGTGCGCAGCTGGTTCTTGGCGACGTCGTCCTGATTAATCTTGTAGCTGGGAATTCCATTTGCAGAGCCGATTATCTGCACCACAATGGTGCGGTCGTTGGGCTGCTCCTGGTTGGGGTTCTTGGGCGGCTGGGGCACCAGCGCGTCCAACCCCTTAGGGGTGATGGGCACGATGACCATGAAGATGATCAACAGCACCAGAAGTACGTCGATCAGAGGAGTTACATTGATGTCCGAGTTCAGGCCGCCCGGTCCGCCACTTGCCATTCCCATATGTCAGTTCCTCGTTTCTCTGACCTTCGGCCAGAGGTCAAATCCTTGCTGTTACTGGCCACCGGTTGGAGGCTTGGTGTTGGGCTGCCGGTTCTCGGTCAACAGGCCGACTTCGTCCACGCCGGTAGTCCGCACCGCATCGATTGCATCCATCACGGTGCCGTAGTGGGCGCGCGAGTCGGAACGGAAGAAGACCATCTTGTTGGTCTTGTCCTTGAGCAGGTCGCTTACCTTGGACCCCAAATCGGCAATGCTGGTCTGATCCTGCCCGAGGAAAACCTTGCCGTCGCGCGTGATGGCGATGGTGATGGCGTCTTCCTTGCTCGCATCTTCCATGGCGACCGCGTTTTCGGTCTGCGCGAGGGTCACGTTCACCTTGTTTTCGAGCATGGGCGTGATGACCATGAAGATGATCAGCAGCACCAGCATGACGTCCACCATGGGTGTGACGTTGATATTGGAGTTTACTTTCTTGCCTTCGTCTCTTTTTACGATTGCCATTCTTGACTCCGTCGATCGGCTTCCTTCAACTGCATGGCGAAGATTCTGCACCGGGAGCGAAGCCGGGCCGAGCCCGCCCCTCTCCCGATGCGTGATTCTCGCTGTCCTCCCCTACGGCCGGGGACAAAGCAATCAGCGGCGATTACTCTGCTTGATGAAGTAGTCGATCAGTTCGCTCGAGGAATTGTCCATCTCGACGTCGAAGGCTTCAACCTTGTTGGTGAAATAGTTGAACGTCATGACGGCGGGGATAGCCACCAACAGGCCGAAAGCAGTCGTGACCAGCGCCTCTGAGATACCGCTGGCGACGGCGCCGATACCTGGCGTCTTCTGCGTGGCGATTTCCTGGAAGGCCTTCAAGATACCGGCGACGGTTCCGAAGAGTCCGACAAATGGAGCCGTAGAGCCGATAGTAGCCAGGCCGCCGAGGCCGCGCTTGAGCTTGGCATGCACAATGGCTTCAGAGCGCTCGAGAGCGCGCTTGGAGGATTCAATCTGCTCAGCAGTGATGGCACCCCCGCTGCCGTAGTTGCGGAACTCCTGCAGACCGGCGGTGACCACTTCGGCCAGGTGCGACTTCTTGTTGCGGTCGGCAACCTTAATGGCCTCATCCAGCTTGCCTTCCTTGAGGGCGCCGGCGACGCGTGGAGCGAATTCGCGCGACTGCTTGCGGGCTGCGTTGAAATACAGATAACGGTCGATGATGACAGCCAGCGACCAGATCGACATGATGAAGAGCACAGCCACCACGCCACGTGCCAGCCAGCCCATGTTGTTCCAAAGATCCATCGGGGCGAATCCGACCGACTGATCTTGAAACAGGCCCAAGGCTGCTGGGTGGAAAACAAGTTGATTGAGATGAGCGAGAATCACTGAATCTTTCCTCCTGAGGAGTAATTTCCTGGGAATTTGTAAGACATTAGCGGCTGCAGGCTGCTTGCCCGGGGCTGCCGGGAAGGCTTAACCCGGCATCAACCACCGAGGGTAAAGATCACGTTGACCTGAGTCTCAACCTCAACCGGCTCGCCGTTGAGCAGGTAGGGTCTGTAACGCCAGGTTTTGACGGCTTCCATTGCAGATTGCTGCAGCATCGGCGGGCCGCTGAGGACACGGAGATTTTCGATGGTGCCCGACTTGGAAATGGTTGCCTGAAGGACAACCGTTCCCTGGATACGAGCGGCTTTGGCGATGGCCGGATATTGCGGGGTCATTCCGCCAAGCTTGTTGCCGGCGATCACGCCGGCAGAAACGTTGATCTTTTTCGGGGCTGCTGCTTTCACAACAGGCGCGGGGCCTGTGCCGATACCGCCCAGAATGCCCCCCATGACACCGCCGGCGCTTCCGCCAGAGCCGTCCATGCCTGCGACGCCTGCCATCGCTGGCGGCGGAGCGCTATCATCTTTCACTTGTTTGATTTCTTTCGGAATCTTGGTCGGAGCGACAAGCTGGTTATTCATCATCTCCGAAACCACCTTCTGAATGTGAACCGGAGCAGGCGGCGGAGGGGGTGGCGGCGGTGGCGGCGGTGGCGGAGCGACCAGCAGCGTGCTCATGGCGGCCTTGGGCAGGGCTTCGGGATAGATCAGCGGAATCAAAACCAAGGCCGCGATGATCGAACCATTGAGCAGTACTCCCACGAAGGTGAAATATTTGCTCTTCGTCTTGATCTGTCCGCCGGACTCCATTAGAGCATCTTCAAACATGGCCAACCTCGGAAGTGAGAAACGTTGTTACCACCTTTAGACACCGGAACGGTACTACTTTGTTCCCGGTTTAGTCCACTTAATCCCATTTTGGCGATCAGCCAGCCCAACGGTGGAAAAAAAGTGAGTGCTTCGTTCTATCACAAACTCCACAGGTCAGGAAATATCTTCGTAACAGGCGCTATGCTCTTGCCCGCTTTGCCGCCGGTAAAACCGCCGCTTTCCCGCGCTTCGCCCGCCAGTCCTGGTAAGCCACGAGCATAGGCGCCGCCACGGCGATTGACGAGTACGTGCCGATGAGAATGCCGATGACCAGAGCGAAGGAGAAATTGCGCAGCACTTCTCCGCCGAAGATATAGAGCGAGAGCACGGTGAGGAAGGTGAGGCCCGACGTAAGAACGGTCCGGCTCAGAGTCTGGTTGATGCTGCGGTTGACCACATTGGCCAGGGGCTCGCGACGCGTAAGGCGCAGGTTCTCGCGGATACGATCGAAGACAACGATAGTGTCGTTCATCGAGTAGCCGATCAGCGTGAGAATGGCGGCGATGACGGTCAGCGAGATTTCCTTATTGAACAGCGAGAAGGCGCCGACGGTGATGAGCGTGTCATGGAAAACCGCGACAACGGCAGCCACCCCGTAGATCAGCTCGAATCGGAACCACAGGTAAACCAGCATGCCGGCCAGCGAGTAGAGAGTGGCGAACAACGCCTGCTTGCGTAGTTGCGCGCCCACCTGGGGACCGACGATTTCCACGTTACGAACTGCAAAACCCGAGAGATTGGCACCCTGCTTTAGTTCGTTCACCACGGCCGGGGTAGCTATGCCGGAAAGGCTGTCGATGGAATCGAAGAGGCCGCTGTGCTGATTGTCGCGATAGTCGAGAATGGCGTTCGCCTGCTGCGTGTAGTGCTGGGTGGCCGCGTCGCTGGCACCCAGATGCTCCGGATCCTTTTCTGCGAGCCATCCGGCGAGCGATCCGCGTCCGGTATTATCGAGGTCCAGCTTCCCCTGGTTGGCCGCGCCACCGGCGGAGTAGTTGGTGGTCAGCGCGTTCACGATGGCGGCGCGACCCTGGTCGAGAGCGGCCTCGCTGGTCTGGCTTTGCGCCAGGGTAATGAGGACCTCGTGATTTGGCGCAACGCCGTAGGTCGTGATGCGAGCGTCTCTCAATCCTGCCCTGTCGGCGGCAGAGCGAATCCGGTCGATGTCGGGCTGCTGGTCAAACTTCACGCGCACCACGGTGCCGCCGCGAAAATCCACGTCCAGCGGCAAATGATGCCAGAACAACATCGACAGCACGCCGGACACGCTGAAAATGAGCGAAAACCCGAGGAAATACCACTTCTTCCCGAGCCAATCGATATTTACTTGCCGAAACAGTTCCACGAAATTCGCCTGCTCCTAAATTTCTTTCCTGCGCCCTGCTAAATCGAGAGCGCTTCTCCGCGTTCCTTGCGGTTGACGTTCGCGTCGAAGATGACGCGCGAAACAAAGACCGCCGTGAACAGGTTAGCCAAAAGTCCGAAGGTCAATGTCACGGCGAATCCGCGCACCGGGCCGGTACCGAAGATGAAGAGAATCGCCGCTGAAACAATGGTGGTCACGTGCGTATCGATAATGGTCGTCCAGGCGTGCGCGAAGCCCTGATCGACGGCGACTGCGGGAGATTTGCCCGCACGCAGCTCCTCGCGAATGCGCTCGAAGATGAGCACGTTGGAGTCGACGCCCATGCCGATGGTGAGGATGACGCCCGCAATCCCAGGAAGAGTCAGCGTCGACCCGGTATACCCCATAAAGCCGAGCAAAATGACCAGGTTGAGAAAGAGCGCCAGGTCGGCATTGATGCCCGCTCCGCGATAGTAGATGAGCATGAAGGCCATGACGGCCAGCATGCCTACGATCGAGGCCATCACGCCTTGATGGATGGAATCGGCGCCGAGCGATGGTCCTACCGTGCTCTCCTGGAGGTAGTGGAGCGATGCAGGAAGAGAACCGGTGTTGAGCAGCATGGAGAGATCATTCGCCTGCTGCTCGGTCATGCCTCCGCCAATGTTTCCCTGATCGCGAATCTGGTCTTTGATGACGGCAACTTCACGAATCTTGTTGTCGAGCACCACGGCAAGATTCTTGCCCACGTTCGCGCCGGTAAACTCGGCAAAATGGTCTCCCGCTGCCGTGGTCAGATAAAAATCGACTTCGGGCTCGCTGGTGTTCGAATTCCGGCCGGTGCGAGCGCTGCGCAGATCCGTACCGCCGACTTCCGCCGACCGCTTGATCTGGTAATACTGAACGCCGCCCGTGCGCGAAACGCCGGGCGCAGTGGGAACGATGATCGAGTCGATCGGCACGCTGCCGCCTAGTTGCTGCAGCGCGTCCTGTTCGCTCGTATAAGGGCCTCCGAGCACAGCGTGAATTTCAAGGCGCGCCGTGGATTGGATCACATCTTTCACGCGCCCGAGATCGTCAACTCCGGGCAGCTCCACCAGGATCTGATTGCTGCCGAGGTTGTACTCCTGGATGACTGGTTCGGTGGTGCCAAGCTCGTTCACGCGCTGCGTGATGACGACAATCGACTGATCGACGGCGCGTTTCTTGATCTCCGCGACCGCCGTCGGCTTCATGGTGAGCGTCCAGGTATTGTTCGCGCCCGATGTGATGTCGTACTGCGTTCCGTACTTCGAGTTGAGTACGCTGCGGACGTCTCCGCCGCGATCGGCGGGCGCGCCGTTGATAACAATCGCGTCGGGCCGGGTGAGATCGGGTCCCACCGAACCCACGGTAATACCGTTCTGCTGGAGATCCTGCTTGATGTGCGCGGCGTCGCTGTCGCGCGCGATGCCGACGGCCTCGTCAACCATCACCTGCAGAATGAGGTGCGTACCTCCCTGGAGATCGAGACCGAGGTGGATGCGATTGAGAATCGAAGCCTTGAGCTTGGACGGGGACAGGCCGCCGGGGATTCCGATGATCCCAAGGACAAAGAAGATCAGGACGGCGAAGATCGCAATGGTTTTGGTAGTGAGATTCTTACTCATGGGGTTCGTATTGGATGGGAACTACTTTGCTTCCTCGTCGGTGGTGACCGATGCAATCGCGCTTTTGACCACTTCGATCCTAATGTTGTCGGGGGGAATCCGCAGCTGGATGGCGTCGTCCTTGATGGAGAAAATGGTGCCGCGAATGCCGCCGGTGGTGGTGACCTTGTCGCCCGACTTCAGGCTGCTGAGCATCTGCTGCCATTGCTGCTGCTTCTTCTGGTTGGGGCGAATCAGCAGGAGATAGAAGACTCCAATGATGAGGACAAACGGGAGAAACGAGAGCAGGCCAGGAGGAATCGCGGCAGCCAAAAAAATCGTTAACGTCAACACACAATCCTCTTTCGGCGGAGCACGAAGAACGCTGCCCAGCACCACTTGCATCAATAGATTTCAGGAAAGGCCCCGGGCTAAGAGGAAATTCTTTGCCGATAGGGCTTCGAACAGCGCCTGCTGCTTCCTTCTACTTCGGTAAAACGCGGGCTGGCGGCCGGGCTTCCATGTGCGCCGCCGGTCTCGCCGGGTGCGCACACGTTACCGCATACCCGAAGAGGCCCTAGTACCATAGCATCGCGTACCGGATTGAGCGGTGTCAAGGCGTTGGGGCTTCGGACATGCCGGAGCGCATCAGCGGTCTGGCGCAGCCGATTCAATTTTCTGCCGCACCCTGCTCATCGTGTCCAGATAAAACGCCAGATTGTGCAGCGTGTTCAGGACCGCTGACAGCGGTTCCTGCGCGGCCATCAGGTGGCGGAGGTACGCCCGGCTGTAACGGCGGCAGACCAGGCACCCGCAGTTGGGATCGGGAGGGCCCTGATCCTCGGCATATTGGCGGTTCTTGATGTTGAGGCGGCCCTCGGATGTGAAGAGCAGGCCGTGGCGGGCGGCTCGGGTGGGCAGCACGCAGTCCATCATGTCGACACCCATCGCGGCGTATTCGGCGATCTCGTCGGGATAGCCGACTCCCATGACGTAGCGGGGTTTATCGGCGGGGAGCAGAGGCAGCGTCTCGGCGATGACCTCGCGAGTGAGCGCGCGCGGCTCGCCGACGCTCAGGCCACCGATGGCGTACCCGGGAAAATTGAGCTCGACGAGGCGCTCGGCGGATTCGCGGCGGAGATCCTTGTACATGCCACCCTGCACGATGCCGAAGAGGCTGGGCGTCCGGCCTTCTAAGGCTTCGGGCCAGGGGCGCTCGTGCTTGTGCCGCTCGAAGTGCTGCTTGCTTCGCGCTGCCCAGCGCAGCGTCAGGTCTAACGAACGGCGGGCGCGTGCGTAGTCGGCGGGATACTCGGTGCACTCGTCGAAGGCCATGGCGATATCGGAGCCGAGGGCGATCTGCACGTCCATGGAGTGCTCAGGCGAGAAGAAGTGCGTCGAGCCGTCGAGGTGGGAGCGAAATTCGACGCCGTCCTCGGAGACCTTGCGCAGCTCGTTCAGGCTGAAGACCTGGAACCCACCCGAGTCGGTGAGGATGGCGCGGGGCCAGCTCATGAATCGGTGCAGGCCGCCCATGCGCCGGATGAGGTCATGACCGGGACGCAGGTACAAGTGATAGGTGTTGCCAAGGATAATGCGGGTGTCGAGCTCCTCTAATAGATGCTGCGGCACGGCCTTGACCGAGCCGGCGGTTCCGACCGGCATGAAGACCGGGGTTTCGATGGCGGCGTGCGGCAGCGTCATGGTGGCACGGCGCGCGGTTCCGTGGGTCTGGAGGATCTTGAAGTCGAGGGACACTCAGGTGATTGTAAGCGGCGGGATTTTGCCCCGAAAATCCTCAGAGTGGTTCTGGCGGCGACTGTAGACTGTCAGAAATCCACGAGGACTTTGTCGCAGATGTCCCAAGTTCATGTTGGTGCGCATCCCGGACGCATTGAAGTCATCACCGGCCCCATGTTTTCCGGCAAGTCGGAGGAGCTGATCCGGCGATTGAAGCGGGCGCAGATTGCCAAGCTGCGGGTGATCTGCTTCAAGCCCGATCTCGATGCGCGGTATCATCGGACGGCCATCGCTTCCCACAGCTCGCAAACGCTGGAAGCGATCACAGTGGCGAATGTCGAGGCGTTGAAGGCGGAGCTTTTTCCGGTGATCGACCAGATCGAGGTCATCGGCGTGGACGAGACGCAGTTTTTTGATGCCTCTCTGCTGCCGCTTTCGCTGGAGCTGGTGCACCTGGGCAAGCGGGTGATTCTGGCCGGCCTCGATACGACGTTTGCAGGCGAGCCGTTTCCGCCGGTCCCGGACTTGATGGCGGTTTCCGATGAAGTGACGAAGCTGTCGGCGGTCTGCATGCAGTGCGGCGCTCCGGCGATCCATACACAGAGGCTGGGGTCGAACCAGTCACTGGTCCTGGTTGGCGCGGCCGGGCTGTATGAGGCTCGCTGCCGGAGGTGCTTCCGACCTTACGTGGATGAGCAGGGAGCCAAGCAACTGGAGCTACCCACGGGAGCGGACCAGGTACCCCCCTCCCCCTAACCCCCTATACTCTCGGATTTTTTTGCAATTCATTGATCTTATTCAGGTTAAGGATCGACCTCCCAGGGAAATTATTGATTCTAAATCAGTATCAGATAAATCATTCGTTCTAGATGGGTTATTAGGCATCCTTGATTCGTCAGGACTTATCGGCTCGTCATTGATTCTAAATAGGTTACGGCTTGCATATTGCTTTCAAGGGAAGAGATTTCCCCTCTACTTCTATTTTAGGGGATTAAGCGAAATTCCCGGCCAGATCTCTTTGGGGTGGTTCGCTTTTAGAATGTTTGGTTTAGAGAAGAGATTGACCCCGGTGGGTGTTGACAGAGGCTGAGCCAGGGGACGATAGGACACTCGCGGCCCTGGCAGGGTTCCTCCTTAGCTGACGATGATGGACGAGATGCGGTTATTCCAGGTGTGCCCGTGGCGGAAGGGAACGTTGCGCAGGTCGGGGACACTTCGGCCGATCACGGTGGTTCCATTTGCGTAGTTGCGATCGTGGTTACAGCCCGGTTCCGCTTCGCATGGTGGTGTTAGCTGTGGCAGCCGAAGGCGTCTAGATTTTCATGGCTGCGCCCAAGGTCCGGGGCTCTGTTCGTTTGGCCATGCAAACAAGCGAACCGGGACGGGATCTGCGAGAACCATTTCAGCAGCGGAGTATGAATTGTTCGCTAACCAAAGCTGGATCTCTTCTCGCGCCCGCGTTGTATGAATTTCCGCTATGATCAGCGGGCGTTTGGTTGCGAAGAGCTTCGCGCCTCCGCGAAGCACCTCCGACTCGCCCCCTTCGACATCGATCTTGATCAGGTCCGGCGCACGAGTAGCTGAGGCTACAAATTCGTCGAGAGACACAACCGGCACGTGGATCAGATCGCCGGTCCCCAATATGGGACGGCTCTCCCCGGTTTCCACCCCGCCCTGCGAGCGCATGGTCTTCCCACATCGAAATGGAACTGTCTTGTCTCTGCCGGAGGACCATACCGCCGCGTGAACTACCTGCAGAGTGTCCTGCAACTGGTTGGCGATGGCGTGTTCGCGCAGTCGTTCTACATTCACGGGATCTCCGTCGAAGGCCACGACGCTACCGGCGGGACCGACAAGTCTTGCGGCACCGAGGGCAACGGTTCCGATATAGGAGCCAACGTCATATACCACCCAGCCCGGTTGAACGGCGGATGAAATCGCACTCTGCACCTCCGGCTCATGTTCCCCGAGCCACATACCTGCTTCTTCGGGAAACCTGAGACGCATGCAGAGTTGAGCCGACAGGCCGCCTTTCACCCGGACCCAAACAGGCCCTTTTGGCAAAAGGGACGTTCTAATCCAGACTTTGCATCTCTCGATGGGCTTTCTTGTCGAGGGCCACCGTAGCATGATGCGCTCAAGAACAGCTTTGGGCGCAAAGTACAAACGGTAGAGAAGAGTGGAGGGTCGCTTCATCTTGGAGACGGCCTATTCAGGGGCCGATATCTTTCACATCGGCCCCATATCTCCGGCCGCTTACAGCGCCGTCGTGACCGCCTTCACTTCGGTGTAGCTGTTGAAGACGTCGCCGCCCATTTCGCGGCCCCATCCCGATTGCTTGTATCCGCCGAAGGGCAGCGCGGCGTCGAAGACGTTGTGGCAATTGATCCAGACGGTTCCGGACTTGAGCCGTTTGGCCATTTTGTTGGCGATGGAGAGATTGCTGGTCCAGACGCTCGCCGCCAAGCCGTAAATCGTGTCGTTGGCTTCGCGAGCGATGCGGTCGATGTCGTCGTCATTGAACGGCATGGCGCAGACGACCGGCCCAAAGATCTCCTCGCGGATCACCTTCATCTCCGGCTTGGTATGCGTGAGCACGGTGGGATGAACGAAGTATCCCTTCTCGGCTGCGGGGCGTCCGCCGGCGGTGGCCTTCGCGCCTTCGTTCAGGCCGGAGTCAATGAAACCAGAGACGCGCTGATACTGCTCCTCGGAGACGAGCGGGCCCATCTGCGTTTCGGGATCGAGGCCGGAGCCGACGCGGATCTTGGACGCGATGTCAGAGACGCCTTCGACCACTCGGTCGTAGACGTCCTTGTGCGCGAGCAAGCGGGAGCCGGCGCAGCAGCACTGTCCGTGATTGAAGAAGATGGCCGAGGCGGTTCCGGCAATGGCCTTGTCGAGATCGGCGTCGGGGAAGACGATCGCTGGGGACTTGCCGCCCAACTCGAGCGTGACCTTCTTGAGATTGCCGCGGGCCGCGCCGACGATGAGCTTGCCGACTTCGGTCGAGCCGGTGAAGGCGATCTTGTCGACCAGATCGTGAGCCGCGAGCGGGGCTCCGGCGCCTTCACCGTATCCGGTGAGCACATTGACGACGCCCTCCGGGAAGCCAGCTTCCTGAATGAGCTCGGCCAGGCGCAAACCCGATAACGGCGTCTGCTCGGCGAGCTTGAGAACGACGGTGTTTCCTGCCGCCAGCGCTGGACCGAGCTTCCAGGCGGCCATCAGTAGCGGGAAGTTCCACGGGATAATCTGGCCGACGACGCCGATGGGCTCGCGCAGCGTGTAGGTAAGGTATTCGCCGGGGAAGGAGATGGGAAAGGTCTGGCCCATAATCTTGGTAGCCCATCCGCCCATGTAACGGAAGAGATCGACGGCCAGCGGCACATCTGCGGCGCGGGCCACGGCGAGCGGCTTACCATTGTCCATGGATTCGAGTTCGGCGAATTCTTCGAGATGCGATTCAAGCAGGTCGGCTAGCTTCCACAGCAGCCGGCCGCGCTGCGAAGCGGTGATCTTTCTCTGCCAGGGGCCTTCGTCGAAGGCGCGGCGGGCGGCGCGGGCAGCGCGGTCTACATCGACGGCTTCCGCTTCAGGGACGTGAGCCATTACCTCTCCGGTAGCCGGGTTGTAGACAGGCAGTGTCTTTCCCGAGGCGGCTTTGACGAACTTGCCGTCGATGAGCATGCGGTGCTCGGAGGAAATGAAGTTGGAGGTGTTCTTATCGAGGCGGGGATCAAGAGCGATGGTCGCCATTAGAGACTCCTTGGCGGGGATAATTTTAGGCGGAGATAAAGTTACTCCTCTCGATGCTGGAGTGGCAAAAGACAGGGATAGCTGCTTTGCGATCGGGAATCTAATCTCCCCAGGTCAGATGCAGGCCGACGCGGGCGATGCGCGGGGTTCCGAGGGTGAGGACGGGGGTTCTGCCGACCTGGATGGCGCGGTCGAAGAGGTTTTCGCCCGAGGCGTAAACCTGCAGATGGCGTCCGATGTCGCGCGAGCCGTAGACGTCCAGGCGGAAATAGCTTACGAGCAGGTACTGGTTGGCGTCGTCATCGTACTGGCGGCCGCTGTTGCGGGCCTGCAGGCTGAGCACGCCAAAGCGCGGGTCACTCAGGCGGAGCTGCGCCGTGGCGATGTTGCGCGCTACCTGGGGAATCCACTTGCCGACGAGATAAGGCTCCTGCGCATATTTTGTAACCGTGGCGTTGGCATATTGGTATCCACCGACGAGGCTGATCCAGCGGGCCGGTTGCGTGGCGTAGTCGAGAGAGATGCCGCGGCTCTCGATCTGGCCAAGATTCTCACGCTTGAGGAGCGTAGATGTGGGAGTAGTGACGAGAGTCAGAGCGGTGATGGGGTGGTTGACCTGCGTCCAGAAATAGCTGGCGCGGAAGGTTGAGCCAACGCGGGGCAGGTCGGTTTGGAAGCCGGTCTCCCAACCGGTGGCGCGTTCGGAGACCAGGTTGGCGTTGGGAAGCGTGGTCTGCTGGCCTACCTGGCCGGTCCGGTAGAGCTCGTTCTGGGTGGGCGCACGATAGGCGCGAAAAGCGGAGCCATTGAGGGCAAACGCGGAGTTGATACGCCGCGTAACGCCGATGCGAGGATCAAAGGGGGTTTCATTGAACGACGGCAGGACGGCGCTGGTGGTTTTGGTGTATTGCACTGCGTTGAAGTTCGAAAAATGATCGACGCGTGCCGAGGCGCTGAGCGTCCACTTGGATGGAGTGTAGAGGACCTCGCCGTAAACGCCGGTTTGACGTTGCCGGGCCGTGGTATTGAGGATTCCGCCTGCGGCGGTCAGGAGGGTTTCGTCGTCGGAGGCGCGGACGTCGTGAGTGTCGGCTCCGGCGAGGACCAGCAAGTGGGAGCCGAAGGAATGATACCAGCGGGCCGCAGCGCCGAGTTCGGTCGCGGGATCATAACCGTAGCGGGTAGGCGTTTCCGAAGCGCGGTCGGTGGCGATGATGGAGAAGGTCTGGCGGTAATGCTCTTCGACGCCCCAGAAGCGGAAGACGAAGGAGGAGACGTCGGCGCCGGCAATGTATCTCCACAGACGGGTGCTGTTGACCTGGAAAGGCGTGCCGTTGTGGCGATCTTCATTAAGCAAGCCGCCGCGCAGGAAGGCCAGGTCACTCTCGTGGAACTGGCGGTCGACTTCGGCGATGGCGTTCTGGGCGTGGACATTGGAGGGCTGATCGATGGGGCCGCGCACATCGGGCGCGACCAGGATGTATCCGTCGGTGGCCACGACGCCTCCGCTGCCGAGAGCCGACCATGGGCCGGACTTGAGGGTGCCGAGAATCGCGTTGTCGGTGGTGGCTTCGCCTCCGTAGCTGGTGTTGAGCTGCAGGCCGGCGGCCTGAGGCCGGACAGGAACGACAGTGATCACGCCGCCGATGGCGCTCGACCCATAGAGGTCGGAGGCTCCGCCGCGGACCACCTCGACGGAATGGATGGAAAGCGACGGCAGCTCTTCCCAGTGAATCCAGCCGCCATAAGGATCGTTCAGCGGCGTGTCGTCGAGGACGACGAGGGAGCGGCTAGCGGCGGTGGAGCCGAGTCCGCGCAGGGAGATGCCTTCACTGGTAGGGTTGGCCACAAGAGAACTCGACCGCCGAAAGAGCTCGAAGCCGGGAACCTGGCGCAATTTGCCGTCAAGGGCCGAGGAGGCCGACTCGCGGAGCTGCTGGGTGCTCAGGATGCGCGTGCTGGCCGGGCTGTCGGCGGTGGCCAGGGGCGATCGGTAGGCAGAAACGATCACTGATTCGAGCGGCTGCTCAAGAACAACAGTAAGCGGAGTACCGGCGGAAATCGGCACCGTGACGGTTACGTAATGGGCATTGCTGACCTTGATCTCCGAAGTCCCAACGGGTATTTCAAAAGAGCCGTCAGCGCCGGTCGTGGCCAAAATGCGTCCGGAGGCATCGAGCACGGTCGACTGCGGCAATGGGGTGCCGCGCGCGTCGACCACCTTTCCATGCAGGCCGACCGGCGTTGCCTGAGCGGTACCCAGCGCATTTTGGGCACGGCTAGGTGCGGGAAACAGAAGCGCCGCAAGCGCGGTCAGAAACAGGATTCGCTGGGAGCTGCGAGTCATGTGGCGTATGTCCATCCTAAATGCCGCGATAGGCGGGGCCCGCCGAAGGCAGGATCTGGATGGCATCCGCGTTGTTCGGGCCATCGATCGGCAGTTCGGCAAGCAGTTCGCGCATCCTCCTGCGCAGCACCGGGTGGAGCAGGTCGGGGGCGATTTCGGCAAGAGGAGCCAGAACAAAGCGGCGATGCGCCAGTTCGGGATGCGGCAGGGTGAGGCTGGGCGTCTCCAGGACAAGACCGTCCATCAGCAGCAGGTCGAGGTCGAGGGTGCGGGGGCCTTTGGGGACGCCGGTGGCGCGATCCCGGCCGAAGGAACGCTCAATTGCCAATAGGCATTTGAGCAGGCTTTCGGGGTCCTGGTCTGTGCGCAAGGCTATTGCGGCGTTGATGAACGCCGGCTGATTCTGGTAGCCGACGGGTGCAGTTCGATAGAGAGACGAACGGGCCGAGATGCCACCGATGGTCGCCAGCGATTCAATGGCGGCCAGCACGATTTCAGAGGGGGGCCCGGCAGGCGAGGAGAGATTGGAGCCGAGTCCGATGTAGGCGGTTTGCGACATGCGGTTCGTAATCAGAATAGACCGCAGGATGCCGCCAAATCCCACATTCGCATTAGGATCATAGGACGATGAGAGTGGCGCTATGAAGCTGGCACTGTTCGGCGGCAGTTTCGATCCTCCGCATCGCGGACACGTCTCCTTGGCACGGCTGGCGATGGATCGGCTGCTCCTGGACCGAGTGCTGGTCGCGCCGGTGGGCTCGCAGCCGCTTAAGCAGGAAGCGACGGCAGCCAGCTTCGAAGATCGGGTTGAGATGGTTCGGCTGGCATTTGCCGGCGAGCCGGGAATGGAGGTCTCCCGGATAGACGCGGCCCGGGCGGATGGGCGGCCCAATTACACCATCGATACACTCCTCGAATTGAAGCGCGGTTTGAGAGCTGAGGACACCCTGTTTTGCCTGATGGGCGCAGACTCGTTTCTGACCATCGGGAAGTGGCATCGCGCGGCGGAGTTGCTGGTGGCCTGCGATTTCATTGTCGGCGCCCGGCCGCACTTCGACCTGGGACGTGTGGCAGCGGAATTGCCGGAGAGCATCTCGCTCGGGTCGGTAGATGCGGATCTGCCCGGCTGCCAGGTGCTGGGCCTGCGCGGCAAAGACGGGAGATCGCAGCTTTACCTGTTTCCCGACCTGGCCATCGATATTTCGGCGACGGAGGTGCGGTCGGCGCTCAGGCGAAGCGCGGATCGCGACGCCACCGCGCATAGACTGCTCCAGCCGGCAGTGGTGAGGTATATCCAGCAGCACAAGCTTTACTAAAAGGAATAAGCAGCTAGCGCCGACAAGCAATTGCACGCTACCATGGATCGTTCCCGAGGAGAAGAAAAACTACCGAGATGTCATCGACCGAAACCCGCACGATGGTACTGGCTGCGGCCGCAGTCTGCGAAGAAAAGAAGGGCGAGGAAACCAAGGTACTCGAGCTGGACCCGGCGGACTCGGGCTTCACCGACTTCTTCCTGATCACCAGCGGGTCAAACGAGAAACAAACGCAGGCGATCGCCGACGGCATTGAACTCGAATTGAAGCGGAAGTTCGCCACTTATCCGAACTCGGTGGAAGGCCGCAAGGTGGCAGAGTGGATTCTGATGGACTACGTGGACTTTGTTGTCCACATCTTCCTCAAGGAGAAGCGCGCATACTACGATATAGAGCGATTAAGGAAGTCGGCCAGGCGCTTGGATGTGGCCGAGCTGAAAGCCGCGCTTACTGAGAAGACTCTCGCGGCAAGAAAGAAGTCTCCGGTTAAGGTGAGCGCCGAGGCGGTGAAAACGGCAGCGGCGAAAAAGACTGCGGCAAAGAAAGCTGTTCGTGCGAAAACAGCAGCGAAGAAAGCTGCAAGATCTCGGGCAAAGAAAGTAGCGAAAACGATAGCGAGGAATCCAACGGGTAGCTGAGTTCCCCAAGATGCGGATTTCCGCGTTCCCAAATGTGTGTTGCCGAAGGCTGCTCTGAAGGGAAAAAGCAACGGGCCGACTCGCGCCCGGGCTCTTAAAAAGCTCCGTAGAAGGGCGATTTGCCAAATCAAATGGCGTTTTGCAGTTGGCTTGTCTGGTTGTGTGTTACGGAGAACTCAAGGGCATGAACAAGACCCGCGCACAGGAAGGCCCAAACAGCAGCCTGGACGAGGCGGCAGGACTAGGACCTTGGCCTGCAGAGATGTGCAAGGCGATGATTGAGTCCTCGCCGTGGCCGATGTTTGTCCTCGATTGCGAATTGCGGTGCGTTGTCGAGGCAAATGGCGCGGCGATCGCAAAATACCAGATGAGCCGGGAGAATTTACGGGCTCGGGGGGTTGAGGAAGTACTGCCGGCCCATCGGCGCGCGGAACTGAACCGGCTGCTGGACGCGAGACTGGATGGTCCCGCCCTAGATACGGTCTCCGAACATATCCTCCCCGACCGGACGCTGCTTCCAGTAGAGGTTCGGTCCTTTCCGCTGCTGTGGAATGACCGCCCATCGCGATTTTTCATGGTTCGCGATCTGCTGCCAAGACCAGCGGCGGGGTGGGATACGAAACTGGCAGGAGAAATCGATCTCATCGGGCGAGTTTCGGGATCGGTTGCGCACGACTTCAATAATCTCCTCACGGTGATTCTGGCGGTAGCCGAGCAACTGCAGGAGGGCGAGGGCGATCCTGAACAGCAGATCGAACTGATTGCGAAGACCGTGCGCAGTGCGCAGGATCTGGCGCATCAACGCTTAAGCCTGGGCGGCAGCCAGGCAATGCGGCGCGAAAGGCTCGATTTGAATGCGGTCCTGAGTGAGCAGGCAGAAGTGCTCGGAGTCCTGCTCGGCAAGCAGATCGAATTGGAGATGGACTTCGATTCGGAATTATGGCCGGTCCTCGCTGACGCGGCGCAATGGCGTGAAGTCGTGCTGAATCTGGCCGTGAATGCGCGCGATGCCATGCCGGAGGGCGGCAAGCTCTATATCTCGACTCATCATGAGCTGGTGACGTCCGACAACCACGAGCTGGGATTGGCGCGCGGCCGCTACGCGCATCTGGTGGTGCGGGATACAGGTCATGGCATGACGGAAGACACTCGTTTGCACGCTTTCAAACCCTACTTTTCGACGAAATCAAGAAGCAGGAATAGCGGCCTGGGCCTGGCATCAGTGCATGCGGTGGTGCAGCAGAGCGGAGGCAGCATTCGCCTAAGGAGCGCGCCCGGCGAAGGTGCACGCTTCGATATTTTCATCCCCGCTCAGCCGGAAGAGGCGCAGGAGGTGCCGCAGGGTGGACTCGTACTTCTGGTGGAAGACGCGGACGAGCTGCGCAGGATGATCCAGGATTTCCTGACAGCGCGCGGGTATGAGGTGATTGCCTGCGGCAGTGCGGAGGTCGCGCTGAAATGGGCGCGAACGCTGGCGCGCAAGCTGGATCTGGTGATCTGCGACCTGATTTTGCCGGATCTGCCCGGAGATATGCTGATTGAACAGCTTCGCGAGCAGCGTCCTGAAACCAAAGTGATATTCATGTCGGGACAGCATGGGGCCGAAGATGCGATGCAGGCCGCCGGCGAGGCGTCGGATATAGCGTGCCTGGAGAAGCCCTTCAGCCTGCACCAGCTTGCGCAGACCATTGCAGAAACTTTGGGGAGCGCGGCAGACCCCGCGCGAGTTGACAGCATCCAAGGTACAGGTTAGGTTTTCTCTAGATGCGGATTCGCGTTCACTATCGTCATCATCACCATCATCATCACGTGACGAGCGTGTCGGCGGATCTGCGTGGCTTGAGTTAACAGCCTGACTAAGAGATCCTGAGAAAGAGCCCGCCGGCGAAAGCACTGGCGGGCTTTTACATTTGGCGCAATAACAAACGGGATAAGGGATGATGAGGGACATACCAATCGATTTCGCGAAGATGGACGGACTGGTTCCGGGTATTGTGCAGGATGCCCGGACGGCAGAAGTGCTGATGGTCGGGTTTCTGAATGACGAGAGCTATCGTAAAACGCTCGAAACTGGCTTTGTCACATTCTGGAGCCGCACCCGGCAGAAGCTGTGGATGAAAGGCGAGACCAGCGGTAACCGCCTGCGCGTGATCGATGCGGCTACCGACTGCGATCAGGACACACTGCTGTTTCGAGTGCAGGTGGAGGGCGATGGGCTGGTTTGCCATGAAGGCACGGTGAGCTGCTTCACGCGACCGATTCCTGTCGGTGCGACGGTCGAAGGAGAAGTACGCTGATGGCGAACAAGCTGCGGTTGGGAATTCCTAAGGGAAGCTTGCAGGATGCAACCATCTCGCTGTTCGAACGCGCGGGCTGGCGGATTTTTGCTAACGGGCGATCGTATTTTCCTTCGGTCGACGATGCCGAGATCGAGTGCATGCTGATTCGCGCGCAGGAGATGACCCGGTATGTCGATCACGGCGTTCTGGACGCGGGACTGACGGGCATCGACTGGGTGGTAGAAAGCGCACTGGATGTAAAGAGCGTGACCAGCCTGACGTACGCGAAGCAGAGCCGCACCAAAGTGCGCTGGGTGCTGGCCGTTCCCGAGGATTCCCCGTTTGAGCGGGCGGAGGATTTGAGCGGCAGGATTATTGCCACCGAGCTGGTGGAAGTGACGAAGAAGTATTTTGCCGCTAAGAACGTGCCGGTTAAGGTGGACTTCAGCTGGGGCGCGACCGAGGTGAAGCCTCCCATGCTGGCCGATGCGATTGTGGAGGTGACGGAGACGGGCAGCTCGCTGCGCGCCAACCGGCTGCGCATTATCGACACGGTGATGGAAAGCGAAACGCACCTGATTGCGAATCATGCGGCCTACGAGAACCCGTGGAAGAAGCAGAAAATCGATAGCCTGGCTTTGATGCTGAACGCGGCGATTTTCGCACAGGGACGCGTCGGCCTCATCCTCAATGTGGAGAAGGTGAATCTACCAGCCGTGCTGGCCGTCTTGCCAGCGCTCAATTCTCCTACCGTATCGGAGCTATCCGATCCGGCCTGGGTGGCGCTGAATACGATTCTCGAGGAAGGCGTCGTGCGCGAGGTGGTGCCCAAGCTCAAGGCGGCAAAAGCAACAGGGATTGTCGAGTATCCGCTAAACAAGGTGGTGCTGTAGATCATGAAGATGATCTCGACAATCCGACGCGGCGCGAAGGCGCGGATCGCCGAGCTGATTGCGCGGCGGAGTAATACCTACGAGCGCGCCATGCCCGCAGCGCGGCGCATCGTTGAGGGTGTGCGCGAGGGAGGCGATGTGGCCCTTCGCCGCTATGCTGCTCAGCTTGATCATCTTTCGCCACAGATACCGTTACATATTACAAGACATGAGTTGACAACAGCATGGGAGGCAACTCCCCCTCCACTTCAGCGTGCTTTGCAGGTGGCGGCGAGGAACATCCGAGCATTTGCCGAACGGCAACGTCCGCGGGATTGGGACTTCGCCCCGGTGCGCGGGGTGACGGTGGGGCAACGGATTTGTCCTATTTGTGCTGTTGGCTGTTACGTACCCAGCGGCCGCTATCCGCTGCCCTCTACGCTGCTGATGACGGTGATTCCGGCGCAGGTGGCGGGAGTGGAACGGATAGTCGTGGCGTCTCCCAGGCCAGCGAAGGAGACTCTGGCTGCAGCGGCGATGCTGGGCGTGACGGAGTTCTACCGCATCGGCGGAGCGCAGGCGATCGCGGCGCTGGCCTACGGAACACAAAGCATTTCATGTGTAGACAAGATCGTCGGACCGGGCAATGCGTATGTGACAGCGGCGAAGAAGCTGGTGGCCTTCGATTGCGCGATCGACATGCTCGCCGGACCGACAGAGATTGTGGTGACCAGCGAGAAGGGCAATGCGGACTGGATTGCCGCTGATCTCATCGCACAGGCCGAACACGATCCGGACGCGCTGGCGATCTTCGTGACGAGTACGGCTTCCCTGGCACAGGCCGTGGTTGCTGAGGTGAAAACACAGATGCAATCGAACCCGACCGCTGCGGAGGCGATCTCACGCAGCGGGATGGTCATCGTGGCGGCGACCGTGGAAGAAGCGCATGAGATTACAAATCGGTTCGCGCCTGAGCATCTGACCGTCGATAGCGAGGCCGACCTGGCCTGGGTAAAGAATGCAGGGTCCGTGTTTGTCGGACCCTATTCTGCGCAGTCGCTGGGAGACTACGTTTCCGGACCGAATCACACGCTGCCGACGGGCGGCCTGGCGCGGGTACGCGGCGGGTTGAGCGTGATGGACTTCGTAAAGGTAATCACCGTGCAAGAATACAAACCCGAAGGCCTGCGGCAGTTAGGCCCGGCAGCGATAGCACTGGCCGAAGCCGAGGGATTGCACGGACATGCGACGGCGATTCGCTTGAGGGGCATCCATGAATAGCGTCAGAACGCAGGGCCCGCAGCCGCGCGAACTGATTCGGCGAATGAGGGAGTATCACCCCCCCTTGGGCGATCGCAGCGGGTTGCGGCTGGACTTCAACGAGAATACTTTGGCCTGTTCGCCTCGTGTGCTGGAGGTCCTGGGGCAGATCTCGCGTGCCGAGTTGACAATGTATCCCGAGCGCGAGCCGGCCGAGCGCTTGATCGCGGATCATCTGAAGCTGAAGCCCGCGCAGGTGTTGCTGACAAACGGCGTGGACGAGGCGATTCATGTCCTCTGCCAGACCTACCTGGGCGCGGGCGATGAAGTGTTGCTGCCGGTGCCGACGTATTCAATGTATGCGGTGTACGCATCAGGGACAGACGCGAAGCTGGTCGAAGTGCAGACGGATGCAGACTTCCGTTTCCCTCTTGAGGCGCTGCTTGCGAAGATCACTCCGGCGACGAAGGTGATAGCGATAGCGAATCCCAATAGCCCCACGGGGCAGGTGGTGCAGCGCGACGATATTTTGCGCGTGGTCGAGGCAGCACCGCAGGCAGTGGTGCTCGTAGACGAAGCCTATTTCCATTTCTACGGGCAAACGGTCATCGATTTAGTCGGGCGCGTGCCAAATGTAATCGTGATGCGCACATTTTCCAAAGCATATGGTCTGGCGGGGCTGCGGCTGGGCGTCCTGGCTGCCGACGAGGAGCAGATGCGGTGGATGCGGCGGGTGATTTCTCCCTACAGCGTCAACTCTCTGGCACTGGCGTGCCTGCCGGCGGCGATTGGCGATCAGGCTTACATCGATTGGTATGCGGACGATGTTCTGGCCGCTCGCGGAGAGTTTACTGCGGCTCTCGATCGGATGGACGTGCGGTACTGGCCTTCCGAAGCGAATTTTGTTCTGACACACATTGGCCCCTCGCATGCCGAGTTCTGCCGTGCGATGCGTGAACGCGGCGTTCTGGTGCGGGACCGGTCGGCCGATCCCGGGTGCGACGGGTGCGTGCGCATCACCATCGGCACGCGCAAGCATATGCAGCGCGGCGTGCTGGCGATGGAAGAGTGCCTGCGCGAAATCGAATGGATGGGAGACGCCGAGTGACGAAGTCAAAGCGAACCGGCACAGTCGATCGCAAGACGGCGGAGACAGAGATCCATCTGCGGCTGACGATCGAAGGCGCGGGGCGTTACGCGGTTTCGACCGGCATCAGGTTTTTCGATCACATGCTGGAGTTGTTTGCTCGGCATGGGGCGTTCGATCTCGACCTGACGTGCAAGGGCGATCTGGATGTGGACCAGCATCACACGGTGGAGGACGTCGG
Source organism: Acidobacteriota bacterium (assembly GCA_013289875.1). Lineage (GTDB taxonomy): Bacteria > Acidobacteriota > Terriglobia > Terriglobales > Acidobacteriaceae > Silvibacterium. Next base: position 58,119 of record JABCZC010000001.1, read on the forward strand.
CATCGCATTAGGCGAGGCCGTTGACAAGGCGCTCGGCGATAAGCGTGGCATTTTGCGAGCCGGATATTTTCTGATGACGATGGACGAGACCCTGGGCCTGGCGGCGATCGATCTGAGCGGCCGCTCGGCCTGCGTGGTGGACACGAAGGTCAGGACGCGGCTCGTTGGCGATTTGCAGACAGAGCTTGTCGAAGATTTCTTCGAGGGATTTTCACGCGGTGCGCGCGCGAATGTTCATTTGAAGACAATGTACGGGCGTTCGAATCATCACAAGATAGAGGCACTGTTTAAGGCCTTTGCGCGGGCGCTAAGGGTCGCGTGTTCACGTGACGAGCAGTTGGGCGAGATGTTGCCCAGCACAAAAGGCCTGCTGTGATTGCGGTCGTCGATTACAAGGCGGGGAATCTGACCTCGGTGATGAAGGCGCTAAGGGCCGTCTGTGTGGAGGCCGAGGCGACGGAAGATCCGAATGTAGTGAGGCGCGCAGAAAAGATTGTGTTGCCGGGCGTGGGACACTTTCAGGCCACAGCATTTCTGGAACGGCGCGGATTGCGGGAAGCGATAGAGGAGCGGATCGCGCAGGGTGTGCCGTTTCTCGGAATTTGCGTAGGCCTGCAGTGGCTCTATCGCGGAAGCACTGAAGCTCCCGGCAGCCGTGGCCTCGCAGCATTCGATGGGATCTGCGATCGGTTTGTGGGGGGCAAGAAGGTTCCGCACGTGGGATGGAATTCTCTGGTCGTGCAGCAGAATTCGCGGCTGCTGCGTGGAGTCGAGACGGGGGATTTTGTGTATTTTACTCACTCCTACAGGGCTCCCGTGCTTCATGACACCGTGGCAGTTACAGAGTATGGCGAGGCGTTCACGTCGGCCGCTGAGCGCGCAAATGTGATGGGAGTTCAGTTCCACCCGGAGAAATCCGGAATGGCGGGTTTGCGCATACTGCGCAACTTCGTGGAGCTGGAATGCTGACCAAGCGGATTATTGCCTGCCTTGACGTCACCGCTGGCAGAGTCGTCAAGGGTGTGCAGTTCGTCGATCTTATTGACGCGGGCGATCCTGCGGAATTGGCCTCACGGCACGCGGAGGCAGGGGCAGATGAGATTGTCCTGCTGGATATTTCCGCCACGCACGAAGGCCGCGGAACGCTGCTCGATACGGTCCGCCGGACATCACAGCGATTGTTCGTTCCGTTTACCGTCGGGGGCGGCGTGAGGACTCTTGAGGATGCGGCTGCGGTCTTCGATGCAGGCGCGGATAAGGTGAGCGTCAACTCAGCTGCGTTCCGTAGGCCGGAGCTGATCGACGAGATTGGCGCGCGGTTCGGAGCGCAGGCGGTGATTGTGGCCATCGACGCGAGGCGAACGAATTACGGCGCCGAGGTTTTTGTCGAGGGAGGACGCAAGGCTACCGGACGCAAAGCTCTGGACTGGGCGCTCGAGGCAGAGCAACGCGGCGCCGGGGAGATTCTGTTGACTTCGATGGATGCAGATGGGACACAGGTAGGCTTCGATTGCGAGCTGACGGCTGCCGTGAGCGACGCCGTGCAGATTCCTGTGATTGCTTCAGGAGGCGCAGGGAATGCGCGGCATTTCTCCGACGTGTTCCTCCGCGGAAAAGCGGACGCGGCGCTGGCAGCGAGCATTTTTCACTTCGGCATCTCAGATGCGCGAGCTTTGAAAGAAGAGATCGCGCGGGACGGTGTACCGGTGCGGCTGCCATGCTGATTCCTTCGATCGATTTAATGGGCGGGCGCATTGTGCAACTGGTGCGGGGCGCGGAAATCAAGCTTGCCTTTGACGATTTCGAGTATTGGATCGACCGCTTTTCGTCTTATCCCATGGTTCAGTTGATTGACTTGGATGCGGCGATGCGACGTCGCGACAACGCTTCGTTGATCGGGAAGATCGCGAAGCGGCTGCCGTGCCAGGTGGGCGGGGGGATTCGGACGCCGGAGCAGGCGAGAATGCTGCTGGACTCCGGCGCGCGGCGCGTCATCCTTGGGTCGGTGCTGTTCGGCCCGACGGGGGTCGATACAAAAGTGGCGGAATTGCTGGGAGCGGCGATCGGGCGTGAGCAATTTGTAGCCAGCATTGATACAAAAGAAGGAAGAGTCGCGGTTCGTGGGTGGAAGGAGACCGTCGATCTGACACCGGAGCAGGCAATTCAGACGCTCGATCCATATTGCGGCGCATTTCTCTACACGCATGTGGATACGGAGGGAACGATGCAAGGCTTTCCGTTTGAGCGCGCACGGACCTTGCGCGGTTTGACGTTGCGGCGGCTCATTGTAGCCGGAGGAATTCGCGAACAAACCGAGATCGACGCCTTGGACGCGATTGGCGTTGATGCGGTCGCGGGAATGGCGGTGTATACAGGGTTGCTGGCTACTTAAGGCCGGCCTTTCGTTCTCGCCACCCGTAAAGGAAGCCCACAATGACGAAGATCAGGGCGATGAGCGCAAGCAGCCAGGCTTGATGAGCATGTCCTCGCGTGATGCGGAGGATGGTATCGGCGAGCCAGAAGGCGGCGATGATGAACCAGATCGATGAGGGACGCATTTCTTTTCGGAGGATACATCTTAAGTGCTTCCGGATGATCTAAGCTATTGAGTCCGGATGGGCGGCGCAAAGGCGGGTCGGGGGGATTGAGAAAGAGCGATGACGAAAAAGAGCGGGTTGCGGCTGGCGAAGCGGCTGGACGAGGTGGGCTTTTCCGATATTGTGCAGATTCGGAATAAGGTGCTGGACTTGCGGGCGTCGGGGCAGATGGTGCACTCGTTCCATGGCGGGGAGCCATTCTTTGATACTCCGGAGCCGATCAAGTACGCGATGTTGAAGGCGCTGGTGGAGAACAAGACGCGGTACGCTCCGTCGTCGGGCATTGAGCCGTTGCGCGCGGCGCTGGCGAAAAAACTGCAAACTCGAAATCGGATCGACGCGACAACCGACAGCGTGATTGTGACTGCTGGCGGAGCGCATGCGCTGCACGTTGCTTTTCAGGCAGTGCTGAATCCCGGCGACGACGTGCTGCTGTTTTCACCATATTGGACTCCGATTCGTGACATGGTGACCGGAGCCGAGGCGCGGGCTCTGCTGGTCCCGACGGCAACGGCGCGCCGCAACGGCCTGACCAAAACGCTGGAGCAATTTTCGACCCCGCACACGCGGGCGATCTACTACAACACGCCACAGAATCCGTCAGGCACCGTGTTTTCGCGCGCTGACGCGGAAGAAGTCGCAGCCTTCGCGAAGAAGCACGAGTTGATTGTGATTGCCGATGAGGCCTACGAGGACCTGGTGTATGAAGGCGAGCACTTCTCGATTGCTTCGCTGCCGGGCATGGCGGAGCGGACGATTACGACCTTCACGTTTTCAAAGTCATACGCCATGACGGGGTGGCGCATTGGCTATGCGGTAGCCGGCGAGTTGTTTATGTCGGGGCTGAAAAAGCTGGTCTTGTATTCGATCAACGGCGTATCTACGCCGACGCAATGGGCGGCGCTCGACGCCCTCTCTACACCGCAGAGCGTGATCGATGCGCGACGCGCGGAGTATCGCGCGAAACGAGATATGCTGGTGGCGGGATTGTGCGAATGCGGGCTGGAGTGTGAGACTCCGGAAGGCGCCTTCTATGCATTTCCCGACGTGAGCAAGATTCATAAAGACAGCCGCAGAGTGGCGGCCATGCTGCTGGACAAAGCTCACGTTGCGACCATCCCCGGAGTGGTGTTTGGGGCGCAGGGCGAGGGGCATGTGCGCTTCGGATATTCTGTGCCTACTGACGCGATCACGGCCGGTCTGGCGGCGCTGAAAAGTTATTTCAAAGCGACTCCGCTCACGGCGAAGCAAGGTTTCGATTAGATGAAAATGCCGTCATCAAGATTGATAGCGAACTAAAGTCGGGCGAAACACGTCAAAATGAAAGCAGGACAAGTAATATTGCAACAATCTGCTCTTCGTACGAATCTTAACCGGCATGCATTTAAATCTCAGGTGTTTTCCCCGATGGATTGCGGCAGGCGCGTTGTGTCTCGCCTGTACCTTCGTGCCTCGTGTTCAGGCGCAGGATGCAGCAGAGTCCGCTCACGCCGTTGATATGCCCGATTTACCCGACGCTCCCAGCGCAGTTGCCGCGCAGAGCTCATCCTCGCAACCGGCATCGACCCCGACAACACAGGGACAACCACCATCAGCAAATAACAATAGCCTTGAAGGCAAGCAGACTAAGCGCATTCTTTGGATCATTCCAAATTTTCGCGCGGTGTCGGTCGATGCGAAACTTCCTCCGCAAACCGTGAAGGAGAAGTTTTGGGGGGCAACCCAGGACAGCTTCGATTACTCGTCAGTCATTTACGTGGGCATACTGGCGGGGATATCACAAGCCGAGGATTCGATTCCGGAATTTCACCAGGGAGCCGCCGGTTATGGACGCTACTACTGGCACACTTTTGTCGACAATGCGGACGAAAATTACTGGGTAGAATTCTTCCTGCCGGTCGCGTTTCGCCAGGATCCGCGGTACTACACCCTGGGGCGGGGCGGAATCATCAAGCGTACCGGCTATTCCATTTCGCGAGTCTTTATCACGCGGACGGACGCTGGGAACAACACTTTCAACGTGTCGGAGATTGTCGGCGCAGGCGCGGCAGCAGGCATATCGACGCTGTATTATCCGTCGCGATACGCGACGTGGACCAAGACCGGACAGCGCTGGCTGATCAGTGTTGGCCTCGATGGCGGAACATTCCTCTTCAAGGAGTTCTGGCCGGACATCAACGCTAAGATTTTCCACCAGAAGCCTGAGACGAGCGCTCCTTAACAGTGGCGCCTTTTTCTTCGCGTTAGTATCGAAGCAGTTTCGAAACTTTGCGCTGGAGGGACCCTGCGCGAATGCTGAAAGTCGGCGTGCCCTGGTGGATCGATCCCGTCTGGTTCAACCTCTTCCCAGCCGGAATTGAGATCGCGCGCATCGAGGCCAAGCCTGAGGAGACCATCGAGGTCGAGTTCTGGATCGTGCCAGCCTATCCAAAAGAGGCGGCCCAGATGGCTCCTCACCTGAGCGGCGTGCGCGTGGCGCAGTCGCTGCTGGCAGGCGTGGACTGGCTTCAGCCTCTGATACCACCGCATGTGACTCTGTGCGATGCACAAGGCGTGCACAACATTCCCACGGCGGAGTGGGCGGTATCGGCGATTCTTGCGGCGCTCAAGTATTTTCCCTTTTACGTCGACTTGCAGCGGGCGAGCGATTGGCGAGGACGCAAGGAAGTGGACGAGCGGTACCGCGCCTTGCAACGCATCGAGCAGAGACCTATTCCGCCGGTCCTTCAAGAGGAACTCTTCGGCAAGCGGGTAATGATCGTCGGCTATGGAGCGATCGGGCGGGCGATCGAGGAGCGGCTGGTCCCATTCGGAGTGAAGATTGTTCGCGTCGCGCGCGCCGCCCGCGACGGCGTGAAGGGCGTCGATAGGCTGCTTGGTCTGCTGCCCGATGCCGATGTGGTGGTATTGATTGTTCCACTCACGCCGGAGACGACAGGCATGATTGGCGAGCGGGAACTGGCGCGGATGAAGCAGGGCGCGCTGCTCGTGAATGCGGCTCGCGGCCCTGTCGTAAATACCGACGCGCTGCTGGCGGCCCTGGAAGCGGGCCGGATTCGAGCGGTAGTGGACGTGACCGATCCGGAGCCTCTGCCAAAAGAGCACCCAATGTGGAACGCTCCCAATTTGTTCATTACTCCGCACGTAGCAGCTTCGAGCCCGATGTTTCTGCCGCGGGCGATGCAGTTTGCAGCAGAGCAGGTGGCGCGTTACGTGAAGGGCGAGCCGCTGAAGAACGTAGTTGAGGGGCGATACTAAGGGACAATACTGGGAGTGGAGACGTCAGGAGTGCTCTCTGCGGAGGCTTCGATGACGGCCTGAGCAGGTTCCTCGATCGCGCTCGCAGGCAACGCCGCGGGCGTTTCGGGTGCAGCGGGCTTCGGATCGGCAGGATAAAAGAAGCGCTTCGGGGACTTTAACACCATACCTAGAACGTCCTTTAGAATCGACAGACGCTCCTGGCGGCCTACATCGTAGGCGCGTAGCGCTACGAGGGAGGCGATGGCAAAGCTGACTCCCAGGTTCAGCAAAAACATGATCGCGATGCCGCCCAGCGCAGCGTAGAGCCAGAGATGGCGGAACGCATCCAGCCCAAACGAGGTGGCGGCGAAAGTGAACATGCCGGTGTTCAAGGTGACGTGGCGGACGTCGAGCGGGAGGCCGAAGAAGCGCGCGATCTCGGGAAAGAAGCCCATGAGATAGCCGAGGGAGATGCTGGTGCTCCAGGCGGCGACGTTGTGATCGAACCAGTCGGCCACGCGCTGCATTCTCTGCGCACCGATGGTGTTGCCGAGCGGGTGCTGCGCAATGGCAGCGGGAATGCGGTTGTAGACCGCGAAGTTTTCGCACCATCCGCCAATGAGTGCGGCCAGCCAGAGCAGGACTCCGGTGAGAGCCGCAAAAATCGCTGTACCAGAGGCAATGGGATTCAGCGATCGGTAGACGTGCTGCGCCTGATCGGACGTCAGATAGGGCGTGCCGAATTCCCGAAGCCAGATCAGGTTGAAGACGACGGCGCCAGCACTTACAGCCAGAACATTGCCGAATGCGGCAGCGAGCTGGGTGCGGCTGATGGAGGCGGCGAAGTCGGCGATCTTATCGCGACGGGAAGAGCCCCGGTTGTGACGGATAATATCGGCAAGCGTGGCGGCGGTCATGGACGGCTGCTTGGTGGCGAGCGCCAGGCCGAAGATCTGAAGAAGCAGGAAGCTGATGGCGTAGTTCGTCCCCACCAGAACGCCTTCGACGAACGGGGCCCAGTGGCCCTTGACAATGTGCAGCTTAAGGGCGGCGGTGAAGACGGTAAGGATTCCCCCGCCGACGGCAGCCAGCCACATCTGCCAGTATTCCCTGCGGCCATGAGCAATATAGTGTTCGCCGCTGTGGCCGGTGCGTTCGACGGTTTTACGCGCCAGCAGGTTCAGGTTCTGGCGCACGAGAGCCGAGATGCGTGTGTCTTCCAGCAGGCCGCACACGAGCGTATCGAGCAACTGGCGAGCGGCCACGGAAGGCTTGTCGGTCGAGTCAACCAGGGTCGCGGCGAGCAGTTCCATGCGATTGAGGGCGGCGTCCATGGTGCTGAGATCGAAGACCAGGGCAGTGCTCACGCCCTCGTCTTCCATGTGCAGCCTGACCAGCGCGAGCTCTCCGCGGCAGGCGTAGATCGATTCCATCCAGTGGTCGAAGCGATCGCTCGCAGGCTCCGAAGTCTGGGGACGGACAAAGTTTTCCGTGGCAAACACAATGCGGTAGAACGGAGACTCCTCGACCTGCTCGACCGCGCTGCGCTGCCGGACTGCGGCGCTGGTACCGCACCCGGCGACTCGCGCCGCCAGCAGGCAAAGCGCCTGGTGGAGGCCGTCGCGCACCTGCGGGAAGGCTGCCATGCCACGCAAATCCCAAAGAATCGCAGCCAACCTTGCGAACAGCTCGCCATCGATGTCGACAAATCGCTTGGCGGCGCGCGGCGAGGCGAAGGTAGCCGCAAAAAGGCGAGCCGTGTCCGTGTCTTCGCGGGCCGAGGGTAGCAGGCGCTGGAAGATGCGGCGACTGGTCTCCGCAAGCAGTGCTTTCTGGGCGGGAAGGCCCGATTCTGCAAAGAAGGAGACGGAGTCGAGCTGGGCAACCATCGACTGCCACGATTTCTGAAAGCGGGAGCGGAGCTCGGCGTCCTGTTCGAGAATCTCGACCCAGGCGTCCAGGCCAGCGGTGAAAGCGTGGTCGTTGGAGCGGTTCCAGATGGCGGAGAAAAGATCGGTAATGCTCTCGGTCTGCACCGGGAGGGTATCCGCGCCGCAGAATACTTGCGTCAGCTCGATCAACTCCGCGGTGGCGCTCGAAGTGGCGCGAGGCTCTCCCTCGCCGGGCTCTCCGACGGGGGGCTCTCCCTCGCCGGGCAAGCGCTTGACTTCATTTCGGACTGGGACGGGCACAGCCATTCGTTCACGAGCAACTTTACTGTACCGCAGATTTAAGGCCACAGAATCAAAGATGTTGAACTGCCTGCACTGACCGCTCGTAGAGCCGGCATCTCCAACTCAAATGCGGTTGGTTGCGGCCGCAGAAATGAACGAAGTCAGAGAAGACCGGTGTTAAACTTGGGATTCTGGCCGCTTTACCCCCCAAAATCTCACGCCTTAGAGAATTCCCTTGCCTGATCCACCGAAAAAGAAGTCTCCAGTAACCTATGCCGACGCGGGCGTCGATATCTCAAGCGGCGACCGTACCAAGCAGCGCATCAAGTATCTTGCCCAGCGAACGTTCACCAAAAATGTCCTGAGCGAAATAGGCGGCTTCGGCGGCCTCTTCAAGCTTGATACCGTTAAGTACAAGCAGCCGGTGCTGGTTTCGAGCGCGGACGGCGTGGGCACCAAGCTGAAAGTCGCCTTCGCGCTGGGCATGCACCACACCATCGGCGCCGACCTGGTGAACCATTGCGTAAACGACATCGCCGTGCAGGGGGCGACGCCGCTTTTCTTTCTCGACTACCTGGCGACGGGCGCGCTCGAGGGCGAGGTGGCGGAGAAGATCGTGACCGGCCTCGCCGATGCCTGCCGCGCCAACGGCTGCGCGCTGATCGGCGGCGAAACGGCGCAGATGCCCGGCTTTTACGCCGACGGGGAGTACGACCTGGCCGGTTTCATCGTAGGCGTGGTCGACCGGGAGAAGATGATTACCGGCGCCAAGATCAAGGCCGGCGACGTGCTGATCGGCCTTCCCTCGACCGGCCTCCACACAAATGGATACTCACTGGCGCGCAAGCTGTTTTTCGAAACAGCGAAATACAAGCCGGAGTTGTATGTGAATGCGCTCAAGGAAAAGGCCGGCGCCGCGCTGATGAAGACTCATCGCAGTTATCTGCACGCGATCCAGAAACTGACCGCAGCCGAGCTGACAGTCGGCATGGCGCACATCACCGGTGGAGGCATCACCGAAAATCTGCCGCGGATTCTGCCCAAGGGTCTCTCGGCATCGATTGACCTGGCCTCGTGGCCGGTGCTGCCCATCTTCGAGCACCTTCGCGAGCTGGGCAACGTCGAGCAGGATGAGATGATGCGCACCTTCAACATGGGAATCGGGCTGATCGCAGTAGTTCCGGCAGACAAGTTCAACCGCGTGAAGAACCTGCTGGAGCGGGCGAGCGAGAAGTTCCACGTGATCGGCAAGATCGTCAAGGGCGACCGCAAGGTGATCTACGGCTGATGTCCGCGCTTGCATCACGCCTCGGCATTCTCCTCTCCGGACGCGGCTCGAACTTCCTCGCTATTGCCGAAAATATCGCGCAGGGAAAGCTCGCCGCCTGCGAGATCGCGGTTGTCATCTCGAATAAAGCCGACGCTCCTGGCCTGGAATCGGCGCGCGCACGAGGCCTCAAAGCCGTCGCCATCGAGGCGCGCGGGCGCAAGCGGGCCGAACACGACGCGGAGATCATCGCCCGCCTGCGGGAGCACAAGGTCGATCTGGTCTGCCTGGCTGGATACATGCGGCTGCTGTCAACGGAATTCGTCCAGACCTTTCCCGAGCGCATCCTGAACATCCATCCTTCGCTGCTTCCGGCTTTTCCCGGTCTCGACGCCCAGGAGCAGGCCTTCGCCTACGGCGTGCAGGTGGCCGGATGCACCGTCCACTTCGTCGATGAACAGCTCGACCACGGCGTGATCGTGCTCCAGAAGACCGTTCCGGTACTCGAAGGCGACGACGCACATGCCTTGTCCGCGCGCATTCTCGAGCAGGAGCACATCGCCTACAGCGAAGCGATTGCGCGGGTGCTGTCGGGGGAATATCGCATGGTAGGGCGGCGGTACGTCAAGCCTTGACGCCCGCCTGAAATCCTCTGTATCCGTTACATTTCTAGAGCTGGCACTTTGTGAGCGAGGATTCGATGCGGAGAACAATAGCTGGGCAGCGAACTGGAATATGCATATTGGCGGCGCTTTGTGCGCTGGGAGCGATGCCGGCTTTGTGGGCGCAGGGGCCCAGGCCACAGGATCCGGCGCTGATTGCGCGGCGGGAGGCGACCGAGAAAGAACTCGAGTCGGTTGCGATCATCGAGCGCAAGGTGATGGTGCCGATGCGGGATGGTAAGCGGATGCAGGCCGACATCTACCGCCCGAAGGACGAATCGAAGAAGTATCCCATCATCTTTTCTCGGACGCCTTACAACTTCAACTACTGGGACGTAGCGCTGGGCGCTCCGCGGGACATGACGACTGCGCTGGAGGCGGTGAAGCGCGGCTACGCCTATGTGGAGATGAACGAGCGCGGGCGGTATTTTTCCGAAGGCGACTACGAGATTCTGGGTGCCCCTCTGACTGATGCCGAAGACGCTCTGGATTGGCTGGGCAATCTGCCGTGGTCAGCGGACAAGGTAGGGCTGATCGGTTGCTCGTCGACCGCGGAGTGGCAGCTTGCGGTTGCAGCGCGCGGCGACAAAGCGCTGGCCACCTTCATTCCCGAGAGCTTCGGGGCAGGCGTGGGTCGCGTGGCTCCTTACTACGAGCAGGGAAACTGGTTTCGCGGCGGCGCCGTGCAAATGCTGTTTGGTTCCTGGCTGTACGACTACGGATTCCAGAACGATCCCAAGGCGATGTTCCCAAAGGATGCGACGCAGCAAGAACTGGTGCAGGAAGCGAAGTCCTTCGATCTCGACCCGCATCCGCCGACAGCGGACTGGTCGAAGGCTTTCTGGCATCTGCCAGAGAAAGACATGCTGGCGGCAGTGGGCGCGGGACCGGGGATTTATGCCAGCGTGACCAAGGGATCGACGGGCGGCAACATGATCGCGCGCACCCCGAACGATCCAGCCTGGTACAAGGGTGGCCTGTGGAATGACAGCATGCGCATCAATATTCCCGGCCTGTGGATGATGACCTGGTACGACATAAGCGTCGGGCCGAATCTGGCCGCGTACAACTATGTGCGCAAAACCGCCAGCCCCGAGATTGCCAACCAGCAGTATGCGGTGATTGCGCCCGTGCTCCACTGCAGCTATAAGCGGGCGTCGGAGCACACGATTGTCGGCGAGCGCGACATGGGCGACGCGCGCCTGGATTACGATGCCCTGACCTACGGCTGGTTCGACTACTTCCTGAAAGGCGAGCAGAACGGGATCCTGGAGAAGACACCGAAGGTCCGCTACTACACCATGGGCAGCAACAAATGGCAGAGTTCGGAGACGTGGCCTCCGGCGGGCGCAAAGCCGGTTACATATTATCTTTCGAGCGGCGGCAGGGCGAACACGCTTTACGGCGACGGAGCGCTGATCGAAGCCAAACCGCCCAGGGATTCGCCGGATAAATTCGTCTACGATCCGATGAATCCTGTGCCGACTTACGGCGGCGGCTTCTGCTGCATGGGAGCGGGAATGAAGCCTGGCGCGCTTGACCAGCGGGGCATGGAGGCGCGCGGCGACATTCTGGTCTACAGCACGGAACCGCTCAAGGAAGGCATGGAAGTCAGCGGCCCGATCGACGTGACGCTCTATGTCTCGAGCGACGCGAAGGACACGGACTTCACGGTGAAGCTGATCGACGTGCTGCCCGATGGTACGGCCTACAACCTGGACGAAAACATCCAGCGGGTCCGGTATCGCGAGGGCTACGACAAGCCTCCGGTATGGATGGAGAAGGGCAAAGTGTACAAAGTCACGCTGCAACCGATGCAGACGAGCAACTACTTCGCGGCGGGACACAGGCTACGGATTGAAGTCAGCAGCAGCGACTTTCCGCGCTTCGACCGCAACCTGAACACAGGTGGCAACAACTACGACGAGACAACAGGCGTGGTCGCGCACAACGAGGTGCATCATTCGGCAGAATATCCATCCAGTGTGACGCTAAGCGTGGTAAGCAAATAAGGGCCGCACGGGTTCATGGCGTCGCGCGCTCATGAGCCTGTTACGAGACTCGCTGACCGCATCCCGGAAGGCACGGATCACTTCCGGGAGGTCGACTTATCATTACCAATCAGACAAACCTGGAGCTATGGGAAGCATCTTGTACTCGAATGTGCCCTGGACAGAGGTTTAGGCCTCGCGCAAAGCAATAATGGGGTCGACCTGCATAGCGCGGCGAGCGGGGATGTAGCAAGCCGCAAGCGCCACAATGACGAGAACAATAGTGAGGCTGATAAAGGTGAGAGGATCGCTGGGCGACACGCCGTAGAGCAATCCCGCCATGAGGTGAGAGACGATGAGCGCAGCGACCACACCCAGTCCGGCGCCAGCGGCGGCCAGACCCAGTCCCCGGTGCAGAACCATCTTGAGAATATCGCCTCTGTGAGCTCCCAGCGCGAGGCGAATGGCGATCTCACCTCTCTGTTCATTCACAACATAGGAAATCGTTCCGTAGATTCCAAGCCCGGCGAGCAGCAAGGCCGTGGCTGCAAACAACGCCACCATTTCCATCGAGAATCGCCTGACTGAAAGCGAGTCGGAGAGGACGTCATCCAAAGTCTCTGCATGGAAGACGGGAAGTCCCGGGTCGATGGACTGGACCTGCTCCCGCACTTGTGCGGGGATGGCGCTGGGATTGAGTTGTCCACGAAGAAAGATCGTCACCGTTTTGAAGGGGCGCTGGTACACGCTGCGATATATCTGCGGGGCGACCGCGTCGGCCAAGGACTCCGTTCGGGCATCGGCAATCACACCGACGATCATGGTCCATCCTTCTTTGGCAGCCCGCTCGGTGCTCCCATCATTCGAGGACCATCCGGACAGTCCCAGGTGTACGCGCCGGCCCACCGGGTCCTGGCCCGGCCAGTAGGTGCGAGCCGCAGCCTGATTGATGACCGCGACCTGCGGGGTGTCCTCTAGGTCGTGGTCGCTGAAAAGGCGTCCGCGCAAAAGTGGCATGCCTAACAGGTGAAAGTATTCGGGCGAAACGATGGAGCCACCGATCAACGGAGCTTCATTGGCCTTCATCTGGAAGCCTTCGCGGATGAGGATCAGCGGCTCGAGCTCGCCGTGGTCGTGACCCAGCGGAAGAGCGCTCACGTCGCCCACGGCGGCTTCTTCAACGCCCGGCAGGGTTCGGCTGCGGCGAAGAATCTCGCGCAGCAGAACCGATTCTTGAGCGGCGGTCCGATAGGGATCCATGGTGGGGTCGTTGGGCCCGGGCAGCCAGCTATGAATTGCCATCACGCGGTCAGGATTGAAACCGGTGGGCACTTTGAAGAGGTCCCAGAAGCTGCGCAGCAGAAGGCTTGCAGCAATCATCAGCACCAGGGAGAGCGCCAGTTCACTCACGACCAGAATCTGGCGGGCGCGCGAGCGTTCCGCAGAACCTCTCGTGCCGCGTCCTTCCTGCCGAAGCGTACCGGTCAGATCGAGACGGCTCATGTGCCAGGCTGGAGCAAGCCCGAAGATGGTTCCGGCTGCGGCGGAGAGGGCCACAGCAAACACCAGCACACCCCAGCCCACTGCGATGTCGTTGAGGTGCGGGAGGCTCTCCGGAACAAGCCGCAGCAGGAAATGCTGGGTGCAGAAGAGAACGCCAAAACCTGCGATTCCGCCAAGCAGGAAGAGCAGCAGAATCTCGGTCAGCAGCTGGCGGATGAGGCGCGTTGTTTGCGCTCCCAGAGCCTGGCGAACCGCGATCTCGCGGCCTCGCCCGCTGGCCCTCGCGAGCAGAAGATTGGCGACGTTGACGCAACTGATCAGCAGAACCAATCCGACCGCGGCGAACAGCAGAATCAGAGACTGACGAATGTTGCCGGTTACGATTTCGCTAAGCGGAATCAGGTGAACAATCCATCCGGCCTGTGGCGGATACTCCGCTGGGTATAGTTTTTTCAGCGACGCAACCAGCACATCGAGACGACCCTGCGCGGCCGCGATCGAAACACCCGGCTTCAAACGCGCGAGGGCCGCTCGATGTAGGCGTAAACCGCGCTGCGGCGGCCGAAATGGCAGGCCGGAATAGCCGGCTCCCAACCACAGCTCCGTATTCTGCTCGTCGCTGGTTGAGCCTTGATCGCGAAAACCACGCGGCATAACACCCACAACGTGATACTCGTCGTTGTCCAGGATCAAAGCTTTGCCGAGAATGTGAGGGTCGGCTCCGAATTCCTTTCTCCAGAGGCCGTCGCTGAGCACGACTTCCAGATTGAAGCCGGGAGTGGCATCGTGCGGATCGAATGTGCGACCCAGCTGCGCGTCTACACCGAGGAGCGCAAAATAATTTGGCGTAACTCCCTTGAAGTTAAGACGCAGGGGCTGTGCACTGCCGGTGAGGGTCACGTTCGCGCCGTTACCGGCAAGCGCCACGGACTGGAATATCCCGGAGCTCTGCAGATCACGCAGCTCCGGGATGGACACACCGGCATCCTGCGCGCCAGCGCCGGAAAGATCGTCCTGGATGCGAATCAGCTCGGTGGGGTTTGGGTATGGCAAAGGGTGCAGCAGCGTGGCGTCGATCACGCTATAGATCGCGGTGGTAGCTCCTACACCCAGCGCCATGGTGGCGATCGCGATGAAAGAGAATCCGGGAGATCTCAAAAGCATGCGAACCGCGTAACGCAGATCCTGCAATAGAGTCTCGATGAATGGCAGGCTTACTTCAGAGTGGTACTCCTCGCGGATTGTCCCGACCGCGCCAAACTTCAGTATCGCCTCGCGGCGCGCTTCGGACGGCGTCATACCGGCGCGCAGATTCTCCGCCGTCTGCAGCGCGAGATGCTCTTCCATCTCTTCCCGCAGCCGTTGGTCGTCGCGTCGCCTCGTGGCGAGATTTTTCAGACGCATCAGGAATCGCCTCAGAAATCTCATGACAAGTCCCCCGCTTTCACTTCGAAGAAACGCGAGATGATGGCGGCCGTTTGCTCCCAGTCGCGGGTCTCCGCCTGGAGCTGCTTGCGGCCGGACCCGGTAAGCCGATAGAAGCGCGCGCGGCGGTTGTTTTCCGATACGCCCCACTCGGAGGCAATCGAGCCTTCATGCTCTAGCTTGAGGAGCAGGGGATACAAGGTGCCTTGGTTGACAGCCAGAAGGTCGCCGCTGATCTGCTCGATGCGGCGCGCGATGCCATAGCCGTGGAGGGGCCCGAGCAGATCAAGGGTTTTGAGGACCATCAGGGCCAGGGTTCCCTGCAGGACGTCGGGTTTTTCGGGCATTAGGGACGCACCTTTTGGTTTCCAACAGGAATATACCACAACGCCGAAAACCATCTTGTGCAGAAACCGTTCGACGGCTACATTGACCGCATAATGACCAAGCATCTCCCTCTTTTGGCAGTCGCGCTGATAGGTTGCCTGACAGCTTCAGCGCAAAACACAAAAGGAATTCCGCTGCCGAATTCTGACATTCAATTTCGGCGGCAGTATGGGCCGCAGACACGCCCCGCTGTCAGACGACCTTGCGAAGCCACCAGGCCAGAACAGAAAGAGCCAGTCACGCCATTCCGACAATACTCCGGATCGCCCAGTTGAAATGCCTCGGAAGTAACCGCCGTTGCATGCAACTCTACCAACTTATCGATTCACCGCTGGCGCTCCACTCGGACGATATAACGCCGGGAATCTGTCTGAGACGCTCAACGGCGTCGGGCATATCGGCCGGATCTCTCACATGCCAGGTGACTTCAAAGCGGTACTTGTCTGCCCTTTCTGATCTTCCATAAAGCGCGGACGTCTTTTGAATCTGAATTTGTTCGGATCGGAGGAGGCGAGACAGGGACTGAACCGATACATCCTTGTCGTCGCTGATGACTGTGAGCACTCCGCGCTGGTACGTTTCAAGCTGCCGCTCACCAAAGCGAAGACCCCAAAGAACCAGAAACCCAATCAACATTGACGATGCGCCAAGCACAAGTTGGCCTCCTCCGAGGCACAATCCAACGACTGTCGCGAACCACATGGTTGCCGCCGTCGTGACTCCCACAACCATCTCGCCTTTCTTCACGATTGCTCCCGCACCAATGAACCCGACACCGGTCAGAATGCCGAGTGGAAGGCGCATCAGGTCCATTACGGCGTAGGAGTCATGCGGTTTTCCATTGGTCTGAATCAGCAGATTCATTTGGATCATGGAGATGGACGCGGCCAGAGTGACGAGGAGCGTCGTGCGCAACCCGGCGGCGTGGCCGCTCTTGCTGCGCTCTGCACCCAAAACCGCTCCGGCGATGATAGTAAGCAGCAATCGCAATGCGATTGCTGGCCAATGAAGCTCCGTCGTCATGTGTAAGGCACCGTGGAAACAACCTGCTGGTTATTCGCGGATATCAAGAAAAGCAATGAATACAAATGGGAGCGTATGCCTTCAACGCTTCCTGTACCGATCCCAATCCTTCTCAACTACCCGCGCCATTTGCGACACTCCTACCCGCAGCCAGTTCGCTCCTCTTTTTCGCAGGTCCTTCAGGATATTCGCCGTCTGCCTCTTGGTCCCAAGATGCACATTCGCAGCCTCCCGCCCCATCGCATGCAGCAGCATCTCTTCATCCCGATGCTTGGGCAAATCCTGAATATCTATGGGATTTGAATCCGGCGAAAGCCGCCGAATCAGCCAGGATCCATCGGTCACCTGGAATGGATCGCGCGACCGCACCGCCGATCCAATTGCCTGCTGATAGTAGGACTGCCCGCGCTTCACCTTGCCCTCAACCCATGCACATGACGAAGGCACCATCGCCTTCGCCTCTCGCGCAATAAAGCCGCCCTCCCAGTTGGCAATGGCCACGAATCGTTCCTGCCCCAGGCTTCCCAGACCTGCTTGACGACGGACGAGCTTGTACTCCATCCGTGGCTCAGGCAGTGTCTTTTCGACGGCGCGCGTCACCTTATGATCGAGTGAGTTCCGAATCGCAGGGAGCCGGTTCAGCTTTTCCCAGAAATCTTTCGGTGGCTTGAAACTGTTCACTCCAAGTTTGCCAAGCCTTTGCTCGTGCTCCTCCATGACGAAGGGATAACCGCCGTCTTTGAGCGATTGAACATATCCCTCCAGAATGGCATCGCACCCGTCTTTGAACCGGATCGACAAACCCTCGGCGTCGATGACAATCTTCATGCTGGCGGCCAGACGCACGAGATCGTTTGTGTAGGCCAGTGGCCAAGATTCGTCGAAATCGTCCACACCCCAGCACAACCGGCCCTCGGCATCGCGCCAGGTTCCAAAGCTGTTGACATGCAGGTCTCCCACCGCGAGGACTTTGGGCGCGCCGCGGAGATCGGCACAGACCGACGGCCATACTTGAGCCCAGCGATAAAAAGTTCCTCGCAAAAACAGGAATGGGCTTTCTCTCATTTGCTGGTGCTTGGACTGAATATCCGACGAGATGACCGCGGTGCAATCACGCATCCATCCTTCGTAACTTGCGGTCGCATGCGTGATATCGAGCATCTCGTGTCTGACCGACTTCTGGGTGTTCTGCTTAGTCATCTCAGGCTGGCATTGTTAATAGAATGTGATTGTTCAGCGAGTGGGACGCGAAGGAGCGCAAGTAAGTTGTTTTGAAGACCATGAATTAGCTGATTTGCTGTGCGCGGCTGCACCCGGAAATGCTTCTTTCCTTCGTGTGCGGCGAGAACCGGCCGATGGCAGAGCTCAGAGGTCCGCCTGTCAACTTCGATCGCGAGGTAAAATCACCGCAACCGATTCATTCCAATGCCATAATCGTCTTTCGATATCTGGCCGAGAATTAACCGCTGGCCAGTTATACTGAAAACAGAGACAAAAGGCCCGGTTCCCATCCTATCCGGGGGCTGTTTGGCAAGATCGTGCTGGGTTGTGTAAACCCATTGGAATCAATGACTGGACCTCAACCCTCGCATTCTCAATGAAGCGCCGTAAATCGTTTGTTCTCTACGATCTACACGTAAGATGTTTCTTATCTGCGATATACAACAACCCTCGATGGGCGATGCAGCGGAACTTCAATGGAATGAATCAGTTTCAAACTCGCCACGAAGTTGGGGGGAGGGGGGCTATCGCCCGGGTGCCAGCGTCTGAGCTAACGCCCTCTTATGCCGCCTGGTCGCGGGCTTCGCCGAGCGTTACGCGAGCGGTCATTTTGCGGCGGCCGCGATAAAAGGTGATAGTGACCGTGTCTCCGACCTGGTGACGGTTCATGACATCGGCGATGTCCTGCGTGCTGGTCACGTCCTGACCGTCGATGGCGACGATGAGGTCTCCACCAAGGACGATTTGCATGTTGCCCCAAAGGGCCGTCTGGTCGCCGCCGTGGAGACCGGCGCGCTCGGCCGCTCCATTGGATAGGGTTCTCTGGATCAGGACGCCGTAATCGGCCGCCAGACCTATCTGGCCGGCAAGGTCAGGACTGATCGGCAGGGATACGATGCCCAGCGACGGCCGGCGCACCCGGCCGTATTTCTGGAAGTCGCCCAGGACGGCCTTGGCCGTGTCGATCGGAATGGCGAATCCGATCCCCGCGCTCTGCTCGACATTCTCATTCGGATTGGTGGCAATCAGCGAGTTGATGCCGATGACTTCTCCGCGTGAGTTGAGCAGCGGGCCGCCGGAGTTGCCGGGGTTGATGGCGGCATCGGTCTGAATAGCGTTCTCGATGGTCGACCCCTGCGGATTGTGGATGGAGCGGATGGCGCTGATGATGCCGGTCGTCATGGTTCCCTGCAGGCCAAAGGGATTGCCGATGGCGTACACCTTCTGGCCGACGACAAGGTTCCTGGAATCGGCGAGGACAGCGGGGACAAGATTAGGCGCGTCAATTTGCAGCAAGGCCAGATCGTGGCCCTGATCGCGCCCGATCAGCCGGGCCCGGAAGCGGTGCTTGTCGGAGGTAGCGACCTCGATCTTCTGGGCGTCGGCGACGACGTGGTAGTTGGTGAGTATGTGTCCCTGCTTGTCGAGGATGAAGCCGGAGCCCTGCCCCTGCGATGGAACGAGCCCATAGAAGAAGTTGAGGGTCTGAGTCGATGATGTAATGTTGACCACCGAAGGCAGCGCCTTTTTGTAGACCGAAATGTTGTTCATCTCCTCGGAGTCGTACTCGGGCGCGGCATGGGCTTCGGTGAGCGTGAGCGGCGAGCCTTTGCCCTCGAGTGTGCGTTCGCGGATGGGGCCGCCCCCGTTGTAGTGCGAGACGATGTACCAGAAGCCGCCGAGGATGAGGAGAGTAAGAAGAAGTCTGCGAAATATCATGACTGGCTTTCCAAGCCGGCCTTGCGCCTGCCCTGTATGGATGCGCCGGAGCCGGAGTCTTACTTTAATTCTAACGATTCTGTCGTTTCAGACCCGCGCCGCGGCGGCGAGTTCCGCAAAAATGCGCTCCGCCTGGAGGCGAGTGTCTTCGAGCGGGCCCTCATTGTGAATAACGTAATCGGCCAGCGGAATCTTCTGGCTGTCGGGAATCTGCGCCGCAAGACGAGCGCGGGCGTCAGCTTCGAGATCCCGCGGAGAGGTCGCGCCCTGTGACAGGCGGCTGACGTAGCGTGTGATCTTGACCTCGTCCGGCGCAGTGACCAGAACGATGCGGTCGAAGCGCTGACGCCAGCCGGGTGCACTCCCTTGTGCATCAGCTTCAAAAATCAGAGCCGATTCGACCATGGCGATGGCGGTCGGATCTTGCGCGAAGATGTCCTCCGCCCACTCCTGCTGCGCGGCGATGACCGCAGGATGGACGATTCGATTGAGCTCGAGAAGGCGATTGTGGCGGAACGCCAGATCGGCGAGGCGATGCCGGTCGAGGGTCCCGTCAGCGCTGACCACATCCACCCCGAAGTGCTCGACGATGGCGTGATAGACGGACTGTCCGGGGAACATGAGCTCGCGGCCAACCGCATCTGCTTCGATGATGTGCGCGCCAAGAGAGCGAAAGATGGCGGCCACGGTCGTCTTTCCGCTTCCCAATCCCCCGGTGAGGCCTGCACGCAGCATCTGATCTCTGAGAATAGCCGAATCTCTTTTCCCGTTACACTGTACCGGTGCAGGATATCGAGCGAATTTGCGAGGCTCTGAAGTTGGTTGCGTGCCCGGGATGCCACTCAAAGCTGGCAATCGCGGAGGGCACAGTGAAGTGCGGCGGATGTGGGCGTAAGTATCCGGTGGTGGATGGAATTCCCATTCTCCTCCTGGAGCGGGCGGCACCTCGAACTGAGTCTTAATGAGACGCTGGTTGAAGGCAGACCGATTGCACGGAAGTGTTAATCCTCTTCTCTCGTGAAATCAAATCGCAGGCCGATGGAAACCGGAGACGATCGTGGTGCGTACACATGCCAGACAAGCCTGCGATTTTGATATGCGAAACAATCGACGTTTGGGTAATAAGGGCAATCTACCGATTGAGAGCAACATGCAGGACTTCTCCAGTGTCTAAGAGAACAAGCTGCCATAATGTTTGGCCGCAGCGAGGAGGGAAGACGATGACGGAAGGCAGCGGAGTTGAGAAATTCGGGGTGACTGAACTGGCGGGTCTCCGCACCGAACTCATGCAGTCGGGAATCGACTTCTGGCAAGCGGCCGAAGTGCTCGCGGCGTTCCTTACCGGGCGCGGATACGGCGTGAACGCCGATCAGGCGCGCGCCGCGGTGATGCGGCTTGAGGGCGCACGATGCTCCTACGAGTGCATGCAGATGGAACTGGAGCGCGTTGCGCTGGTGATGTAAAGGGAAACAATTCACCAGAGCGATAAATACTGACGGATTTCGCCCAAAGGAGTGCGAGCCTCGTTACCAACCTTCAAATCCTTCTTCAACTTAGGACCCGCAGAGCAAGAACGCTCAGGCAAAGCGCTGCTGGCATCGCGATGACTCCCACTCTGAAAAACTGCCCAGGCGTCATTTCAACGTTCTCGCGACGCAAGGCGATGAGCCACAGGATGGTCGCGAGAGAGCCGGTTACGGATAAATTCGGGCCGATGTCGACTCCGATGAGAACTGCGTGCGCCAGACGCTGCGCGGCGGGATTCTGCGCGAGTGCGTCTCCACTCGCCAAGCCCACAGGGAGATTGTTCATCACGTTGGCAAGGATGGCGACTCCAAACGAAGCCCCAAAATCACCTGAGAGCTTCGAACCACGCTGGAGGACCCGCAAAGCATACGCGGAGATCGTGAGCAAACCGGCCTGATTGAGCGCCTCGACGAGAATGAAAAGGCCCGCGACGAGGGGCAGAATGCTCCAGGAGACGTCCTTCGCCACTTTGAGGAAGATGCGCCTGTCCCTGAATCCAACCAGAACCACTGCGACGAGCGCTGCGACACACGCAGGTGCGCCTAAATCGAGACCGCATCCAGAAGCAACGAGAAGGGCTGCGGCTGCGAGCACAAGACCGATGAGGGCAAGACGTCCCTGCGAGCTCAGCTGGACTTGATCGGCAGGGCGATGGATCTCCGCGCGAAGGGTCTTGTGGGAAAGACCGTGCAGGCACGCGTAGGTTGCGAGAATCGCGGCGATCGATGGAAACAGAAATAACCTGAGCCACGGGCCGAGCGCGGGAAGGTGTTTGCCGTAGACGACGAGATTTGCAGGGTTCGAAATGGGCAGGACAAAACTGGCGGCGTTGGCGATGAGAGCGCAGGCGAGGAGATACGGTTTTGGCTCAACCCGGGCGCGGCGAACGGCGGCGAGCACGGCCGGCGTGAGCACAACGGCAGTGGCGTCGTTCGAGAGCAGCGCGGTAACGGCGACCCCGGTGAGATAAATGAGGAGAAAGAGGCGTGACGCAGAGCTATCGGCATGACGGACAGCGACATCAGCAACCCAATCGAATACCCCTTCATGCCGGGCGAGCTCGGCGAGCAGCATCATGCCGATGAGAAAGAGATAGACGTTCGTTCCCTTACCTATAGCGCCGACTGCGCCGCGCATGGGGATGAGCCGCGCCGCAGCAAGGAGAAACGCGCCTGCAGCAATCCACACCGCTTCCGCGATGCGCCAGGGCCGGAGGAGCATGCAAAGGATGCTGGTGAGCGAGATGAGCCAGATGAGAAAAACGTGCGACCTGAAGAGGTGCATTCTGATTGGGAGTCTCGACTCTTATTTACGGGGGTTTAGAAGCAGATTTCTGGAATTGCGCTGGGTTGAACTTCAACATTGCATCGCGCGACGGCCCAATTGAAGAATTGAAACCACTAAAAGTGGTGACGCCAACGGAAGTGCAGGTACTCTTCGACTGCAATGAGAACCAGAGTGACGATGGACAAAATGACCTGGGCTCGCTCCATTCTTATCTTATGCGGGCTTAGAGGTATCTGACGCCACTGCGATGACGGGCGATTGCGAAGGCGCCGAAGCTGCGCAACGATCACCAGGTTCAGCAATGAACCGATCAGTGCTAACCCGATCATCGGTATTCTTATCCAGTCGGCGTGGAGTCGGTCCAGCAGGGCGGTTACTCCAGCGGACAAGGCGAAGGAGCTTATTCCAATGACCAGACGGAGACCGCTGAGAGCCGCGAAAAACGTGCAGATGCTTTGTAGAAGCGCGAAGAAGAAGCCTGACCAGGCAATCGCGCTCTGAGTGACTCCCTTTTCGTCCCGAATCTGAGTCAATGGCGTGGATGTAGTTTCTTGCGGGCCGGCAGGAATGCTGGACATCTGAAGACTCCTTTGTGCACGGTCAAGAACCGCCATTCACATGGCGTGAATTTACATATCATATTGAGTACGAGCGGCCTTGCTCGATGGATTGATCCAGCTTGAGGCACGAACCCGCCTGATTGAAACCTATCAAGGAAAGCCTATCTTTGAACGATGGGTTTCACCTGTCGAAGATTCTCTTTTTCACTCGCATCAACATTTCTCTCCGGCTAAGATCGCACTTGTTCGCAATGTTCGTCGCGCGGAGTTTCATCATGAATTGCATGCGGATCTTTGTCTGGATGGTTCTGGCTGACTTGGTTTCCGGATCGGCGCTTATGGCACAACAGGCTGGCGCACAGCGTCGCGCCATCGTTCTGCATGCAGCGCGGCTGCTGGATATTGGAGCGGGAAAGATCATGTCGCCGGGCGAGGTGCTGGTAGAAGGAGAGCGCATTGTTGCGACGGGATCCTTGGTGGAGCGTCCGGCAGGCGCGGAGGTAATCGATCTGGGCGATACAACACTGATGCCGGGATTGATCGATGCGCATGTGCACCTCTTTCTCCACCCCGGTGCGGAGGATTTGCAGACCGTCGAGGAGTCGGTTCCGCAGCGGACGATTCTAGCCGCACTTGCGGCAAAGGATGACCTGATGGCCGGCTTCACCGCGGAGCGCGATATGGGCACGGAGGGCGCGGGGTCGGCGGACACAGCGGTACGGAATGCGATCGATGAGGGACTGATTCCGGGGCCGCGGCTGCGCATCAGCGGGAATGCGATCGACATTCTGGGCGGACATGAGGATGCGAACGACTTCAATCCCGCACAGCATGTGCTTTCAAACGCGACGTATGCGAATACTTCGGATGAGATTGTTGCGGCGATACGCGAGCAGTTCAAAGAGGGCTCGGATTTCGTGAAGATGTATGAGACGGGACCGGACTCGTTGCGCAACGGAGTTTTTTCGACGCCGTATCAATACACGGAGGCGCAGTTGAAGGCAGGCGTGGACGAAGCGGCGCGCGTGGGCAAAAAGGTGGCTGTCCACGCAATGGGAGAGCCGGGCACGCTTTATGCAGCCCAGGCCGGCGTGGCATCGATCGATCACGCAGCGCAACTCAGTGAGGAGACGATGCGGCTGATGCGGGAAAAGCGCATTCCGGCGGTACCTACGTTCACGATCTTCGAATATTTTGCTAATCATGCTTCGTCAGAGGCCGCTGGGAAGCGCGAGCGGGCAATACTTGAGTACCATGCGGCGGAGTTCAAGAAGCAAGTGGCCGCAGGGATTCCGTTCGCAGTGGGTTCGGACGTAGGACCGTTCCCGCATGGGACACAGGCACGCGAACTCGTGCTCATGGTCCAGTTCGGCATGAAGCCTCTGGCAGTGCTGCAGGCGGACCTGCTGAATGCCGCAAAGCTGCTGGGATGGGAAGGCCAGATCGGCGAGTTGAAGCCAGGCTATTTTGCAGATATTGTTGCAGTTCCGGGGAACCCGGTGGAAGACATCGGCGTAACGCAGCGGGTTTCGTTTGTGATGAAGGGCGGCGTGATTTACAAACGCGACTAGTCGTCCAGGCAATTGCGTTTCGTGCGCCGGACACTATTTTGGGGTGGATTCTAGTGTGGGAGCGGTTTGTCGCTTGGCAAAGACAATCGTTTTCGGTTGCGCTGTGGCCGCCTGTGTCGGAAGATTTCGCGGCCCATTCTGCTTCACAACGGCCTGATAGCAAAACTGCACCCCCAACGCAAGCAGGCAGATGGAGAGCGCGAGGCGCAACTGGCGATTGGGTACACGTGGTGCGACGAGAGAGCCCGCGAGTCCTCCGGCGATGCCTCCGATGACAAGGCGAGTCAGGAGAGCTGTGTCGAGGTTACCGCTCGCGAAGTGCAGGCTGCTGCCGGCAAGAGCGACGCATAGCCCGAACGCCAGGTCAGTACCAACCACCTGTGCCGCGGTGAGAGATGAAAGACCCAATAAGACGATGGTGCCGAGGGCTCCCGCGCCGGATGAGGAGAAGCCGACTTCGGCGCCGATGGGGAACATGAGAGCGGCGATGGTTCGGCGGCGAGTGGGCTTATCCGCAGCCGCTGTGAAAGGCCGGAAGTGCCGGTAGAGATGCCAGACCGAGGTCGTGATGATGATGACGCCGAGAACAGCGTACAGCACGGCATTGTTGCCCGCGGCGGCAAAGTGGTGGAAGAGCAATGAGCCAAGAACGACGCCGGGCAGGCCACCGAGCAGCATGATTCCGAGGACACGATAGACGACCTGGCGACGCCACATTTGCAGCGGAACCACGACGGCCTTGACGACGACGGAATACGCGAGTGCAGTGCCTACGCCGATCACGATAGGCACATGCAGAAAGAGAATGAGCAGGGGCGCAGTGATGGTTCCGGCTCCCACGCCGGTGATGGCGATGACGAACGCGATGATAAAGCCGAGCGCCAGTTCCATCGAGTGTCCTTACTCGGCTTTGCCGGCCGGTTCCGCTGGCTGAATGTGGATGCCGCACTCGATCTTGTGTCCGCCCCATCGGCCAGAGCGCGGGTCGTCGCCGCTCAAGGGCAGGCTGGTGCATGGCTCGCAACCGATACTGGAGTAGCCAAGATCGTAGAGAGGCAGGAGCGGAATGCCGTAACGCTCAGCATATTGCCACACATCGCGCGTCTGCCATGCGGCGAGCGGGCTGAGCTTGCGCAAATGTTTGCCGGTGGGCAAGGTGAAGTTTTCGAGAGCCTGAAGATTGGCGCGCGTCTTCGCCTGCTGGCGGCGCAGGCCGGTGAACCAGAGGTTGTAAGGCTCAAGAGCGGCGAAGAGCGGCCCTACTTTGCGCAGTCCGCAGCAGCGATCAGGTGCGGTCTGGTTGAGGATGCCGAACTCCGATTCCTGCTGGGCCACGGTTTGCGCGGGCACGATGTTGTGCAGGTTCAGATGCCACTCGACGGAGATTCGGTCTCGGTATTCATAGGTGGCCTGGAAGTGATAGCCGGTATCAAGGAAGAGCACGGGAATGTTTGGAGCTGTCGCCCGGACAAGATGAAGAACGACGACGTCCTCTGCCTGAAAACTACTGGTCACGCAAGCGTCGTCCTTATGGGCGCGCAGTTGTTCGCCCACCAACGCGGCAGCTGCCGTGATTTTCGCGTCGAGAGCATCGAGAGTTGTGGCGCTCATAGGTGCTCCGCCGGTGGGCTGGATTCGAGATGGAGCGCGGCGATGACGGCTTCGGTGGAGTCTGCTATGAGCGGCGACGGCGTGAAGTCGTCACCGACTCGCTGGAGGGTCGCGTCAGATGTTTCCACGAGGACGATGACTCCAGAGTGATGCAGCGCGCGCCAGATGTTCTGGTTCTGGACGCGGGTGCGGACCACGGCGTGGCCGAGATCGAGCAGGTACTGTTCGACAGGGACAAGCAGTTCGCTCTTACCGAGGACGATGCGCGGAGAACCTTCGGCAGAATTTGCAACTGTCGTTGTGAGGATATAGCGGATCATGCCGGCACCGACGGTGGCATTGCTTGAAGGATCGATGAGGATGAAGCTGCCCGTCGCGCGACTTTGGGTGTAGAGATCCGTCAGCAGAGGACGATCGGTTTCGACTTCTACGACGCCGATCGCGTTGAGATCAAGCGTATCGGCGGCTTGCGGGTCAAGCGTTTCAATATTGATCTTATGGCGAATAAACCTGACGCGTGCGGGAACGGTCTGACTGGTGTGCTTGAGGAGATAACGGAGGCCGGTTGCAAGCGGCTGCGAGGAGAGCCAGACGATGGAGGCTTCGAAGTGGTTGGCAACCGCGGGGGGCGCATCCTTCGCGGCGATCAGGTCTCCACGGCTGACGTCGCGTTCGTCTTCAAGCGTGACGGTGACGGAGAGCGGCGCGGCGGCAGATTCGAGTTCGCCGTCGAAGGTGACGATGCTTTGAATGCGGCTGGTGTGGCCGGAGGGCAGGATTACAACGGGATCTCCGCGGCGAATCGTGCCGGCAGTAATCTGTCCGGCGAAGCCGCGGAAATTTTGATCAGGCCGGACCACGCGCTGAACGGGCAGGCGAAACGCGAGGTCAATAGTTGCGCGCTCAACCGGAACAGACTCGAGATATTCGAGCAGCGCAGGGCCGATGTACCAGGGCATCTTGTGTCCGGCGTGGACGACATTGTCGCCTTCGAGCGCGCTGATGGGGACAGCGTTGAAGCTGCGCAGGCTGACTCGGGATGCTAGGTCGGCGAAGTCGCGGCTTAGCTGGAAGAAGACTTCCTCGGAGTAATTGACGAGATCCATCTTGTTAATGGCCGCGATCACGTGAGGGATGCCGAGCAGCGAGGCAATGTAGGCGTGGCGACGCGTTTGCGTGAGCACTCCCTTGCGGGCGTCAATGAGGATAATTGCGAGATCGGCGGTAGATGCGCCGGTGGCCATGTTGCGCGTGTACTGCTCGTGGCCTGGTGTGTCGGCAATGATAAACTTGCGGCGCGCCGTCGAGAAGTAGCGGTAGGCCACGTCGATGGTGATGCCTTGCTCGCGTTCCGCGCGCAGGCCATCGGTCAACTGGGCGAAGTCGATGGCTGCTGCGGCTGTGCCGTGGCTGCGCGTGACCGATCGGACGTGATCTTCGTAGACGTTCCGCGAATCGTAGAGCAGGCGGCCTATCAACGTAGACTTGCCGTCATCGACGCTGCCCGCAGTGGTGAAGCGCAGGAGATCCTTGACCCTTTCGGCTTCAAGAAAATCTTCGATCGAGAACGTCGGAGCTTCTTCCACAAGTTGTGCGGCGAAGAGACTCATCAGAAGTAGCCCTCGCGCTTTTTGATTTCCATGGAGCCGTCCTGGTCGTGATCGATGATGCGATTGGCGCGCTCGGAAGATCGAAATGACACCAACTCAGCGATGATTTTGGGCAGTGTGTCGGCCTCGGAGCGGATAGCCCCGGTGCAGGGACTGCAGCCAAGCGAGCGCAGGCGGCAGCGGACCCACCGTTCGTCTCCCGGTAGTGCCTCGACGAAGCTTTGCTCGATAGGGATGAGGCTTTCGCCACGCACCAGCATGCGGCGTTCTTTGGCGAAGTAGAGCGGGACGATGGGGATGCTTTCAAGATGGATGTAGTGCCAGATGTCGAGTTCGGTCCAGTTGGAAAGAGGGAAGACGCGGATGCTTTCGCCGGGACCCGTTCGGCCGTTGTAGAGATTCCAGAGCTCAGGACGCTGGGCTTTCGGGTCCCACTGGCCTGCGTGATCGCGGAAGGAGAAGATACGCTCCTTGGCGCGGGATTTCTCTTCGTCGCGGCGGGCTCCGCCGAAAGCTGCGTCGAAGCCGTAGTAGCGAAGCGCGTCGAGCAGCGCCGTTGTCTTGAGCAGACCACAGCAGCGCTGGGTTCCGAGCTTGACCGGGTTTGCGCCGTCGGCCAAAGCGGCTTCGTTGCGCCAGACGAGCAGGTTGAGGCCTAGTTCGCGGGTGTAGGCATCGCGGAATTCAAGCATCTCGCGGAACTTGTAGCCCGTATCGACGTGAAGCAGGGGGAATGGAATCGGTCCGGGATAGAAGGCCTTCTGCGCGAGGCGCAGCATGACGGAAGAATCTTTGCCGATCGAGTAGAGCATTACCGGCTTTTCGAACTCGGCCGCGACTTCGCGGAAGATATGGATACTCTCGGCCTCAAGCAGCTTGAGATGGCTGAGAGGCGGCGGAGTTTTCGGCGCAATGTTGGTTGCCGCGATCTGCGATAAAGCTGTTGATGCCATTCTGGTTGATTTCCTGGCCGATGGCGGCCGCTGCCAATTGAAGCTGAAAAGGGAAAAGCCCACTTGCCGTGTAAGTAAGGCAGTGGGCTCAGGAGACTAGATCGTCAGGAATAGCTTCGCGATCAACAGATACAGAGCTCACAGCCTTGTCGGTAGGCGCAACAACAGGCGCGCTGGCGACAACAAGACGGAACTGGCTTGGTGAACTGCATCTATAGAGAGCTTGGCTCAGGCTGGTTCGGTTGTCAATGTGACGCTGTTTTGAATTTCCGAGCCGATCAGCCAATCTCGCATGGCGTGGTTGCACATCTCCGGCATTTCTTCAAAAGGCAAATGGCCGGCGCCCTGAATGACTAGCAGGCTTGATTGCGTCAACGTGCGCTGCAGTCGATGTGCGGAGGCCAGGTTGACGGCGCGATCGCGGTCGCCCCAGATCAGCAGAGTAGGCATTTCCGCAAGCCGGCCGAGCATGGAGTGAAGAAGGCGCATGTCGTCGAACCAAGCGCGAAGGATCTGGACAACATGGTCCATGGTGCCAGGTATATTCAGGCCTTCGGTATAGCCCTCCAGGGTTCCTTCGGCAACTCGCGACGGATCGCCATACATGCGGCCAAGAGCTTTGGCGTGGATGTGCGTGGGGAGCAGTGGCACGCGACGGGCCAGCCATGTGCCGACCCTCGTCTGAAAGAAGCGGATCACAAGACGGCGAGACTTACAGAAGGGATTGGCCGGGGCAAAGAGAATGAGTCTGCGCACGCGGTTCCGATGACGAGCAGCCAGCATCATAGCAACCGCGCCGCCATGCGAGTGCGCGGCAATGTCGGCTTTTGGGAGGTCAAGGGCGTTCATCAGAGCAGCGATGCGATCGGCTGTTGCTTCCAGGCCCGCATCCAGCCCGGGAACCCGTTCCGATTTGCCCATGTTGAAGAGATCGACCGCGTACACACTCGCGTCCTGGGCCAGGAAGCTGATGTTTTGTCGCCAGCTCTGTCCTGAACCGATCAGGCCGTGGAGAAGGAGGAGCGGCTGTCCTGTGCCAGCGACCAGAAGGTGCATCACGCCGGCGCCTTCAACGGAAACAAAGCGTTCTTCGATGGAGTCGGTGTCTACTTCTTCCACTGCTGCCTGGTACCCCTGATGAAAAGAAGAAATCCGGTTGTATGCGTCATGGCTCTGCCTGCACCGTCCCAATCGCAATATTACAGGACTGTTACTAGGATTGACGCCTCTGAGAGAACGCAGTTTGAGTGGGATTCATCACGAGGTCATGCTTACCTCGATCCGTCCCGGGCTCTTGACGCGACGAGGCATGCTCTCTATATTGAAAATCACGATGAGGCTTGCCGCCACCATGCTTTGTACCTGTTGCATCAGCTCACGCATGTGTCCGGCGGGTGATCTCTTCTAAGCTATCCAGCAGATTTTCCAGAAGCATCAGCGCCGGAGCCAAATTGGCCCGGCTTTTTATTTTGCTCCGCAGATCAGCGATGAATCACAGATGATTTTCACTTCTCCATCCAGGCCCTCGATAGCGCGCTCTTTGCGCCGCTTCTGTTGTTGATCACTCCATCGATTCACGCCTGCCCGGCCGCGCTTGTACTGACTTTTTTAACTTCACAATTTCAACCTTTATTTCCTTGCAGTCCCTATTCGGAGGTTGCCGTGTACTTCATTTCTATTTCTCGTTCGGCTCGTGTTCTTGCATGGTTACTGCTGTTGAGCTTTGGTTTTTCCGGCACCGTCTGGAGCCAGGTGGTTGGGGGATCGATCTCGGGTACCGTTCGTGATGGAAGCGGAGCGGCGATTGCCGGGGCCACTGTTGAGATTCGCAATACGGAGACGGGCTCCACACGCGTCTTGACGAGCGACGACGGGGGCCGATATGCCGCCCCTTCGGTGCCGATCGGCACCTATTCGGTCAGCGCCGCCAGACAAGGTTTCAGCACGTTGACGAAGACAGGTATCCGCCTAGTGGTGGGGCAGAGTGCGGAGATCGATCTGTTGCTCGCGGTAGGTCAGGTTCAGCAGGAGGTGACCGTAGCAGCGGTTCCGGCGACGGTGCAGGTCTCGACGCAGCAGACCTCCGGGCTGGTGGATGAACGGCAGGTGAAGGAGCTGCCGCTGAATGGCCGCAGCTATGACGAACTGATGACGCTGAATCCCGCGATTGTGAATTATTCGACCGAGCGCTCAGGTGGAATCGGTACGTCGAATTCGGCGGTTGGCAATATGTTCGCGGTCTCAGGGCATCGACCGCAGGACAATCTTTTTCTGCTGAACGGGATTGAGTACACGGGCGCTTCGGAGATCAACGTGACTCCCGGTGGAACGAGCGGGCAGTTGCTGGGCGTGGATGCGGTCCGCGAGTTTAACGTGGTCACGGACACTTATGGCGCGGAGTATGGCAAGCGCACCGGCGGGCAGGTAAGTATTGTAACTGCGTCAGGCACAAATAAACTGCACGGGACTGCCTTTGCGTTCCTGCGCAACAGTGCCTTCGATGCTCGCAACTATTTCGATCAGGCGGACATTCCCGAATTCCAGCGCAACCAGTTTGGCGGGGCGCTGGGCGGGCCTCTCGTCAGGAATAAGCTGTTTCTCTTCGGCAATTACGAGGGCTTTCGGCAGAACTTGCATTTGAGCAATGTGACCCTGGTTCCAGACAACCAGGCACGACTCGGGTACCTTCCAAATTCGAGCGGTAAGGAGACATATATAGGCGTGAACGCCGCGGTGCAACCCCTCGTGGCGCTTTGGCCCGTGCAGAATGGCCCGGAGCTGGGCGGTGGCATCGCGGAGGCTTTCAGCAGCCCGTTGCAACGCATTCGCGAGGACTTTGGGACGACACGGCTAGATTACAACATCTCGAACAAGGACCTGCTCTTCGGCGTCTACACGATCGATGACAGCGATGCGAATACTCCCACAGCCAATCCGTTGAGCTCGGTAGTCGAGTCGCTGCGGGAGCAGGTGGTGAGCCTGCAGGAGCAGCATGTGTTCTCTCCGACGCTGTTGAATACGGCGCGGGTGGGATTTTCGCGCGCGGCCTATGACTTCACGGGAACGACTCCGGTGAATGTTCCCGGATGGATTGCAGGGCGGCCGATCGGGGCTTTGGTAGTTGGAGGGGGCACGGCGCTGAATGGCGCCTCGCAGATTACTGGCGCAGGCACGAATGCAGGCAGCAATCTGACCACCGCGCGCAATCTGTACACGTACGACGACCACGTGTACTGGACGCGCGGAATTCACCAGGTGGAACTGGGCGGATGGCTGCAGCAGATCCAGTCGAATGACAATCTGGCGCAGGACCAGTATGGGCAGGCTTCGTTCGGCAGCCTGACGAGTTTTCTTCAAGGGACTGTCTCGACCTTTACGTCGGTTCCTTCGCCCACAGAGCTGGGCTGGCGGTCGTTGGAGGGCGCGGGGTTTGTCCAGGACACGATCCGAATTAAGCCGACACTGGAGTTGCGTGCCGGCTTTCGCTTCGAGTCGACAAATGGCTGGAATGAGTCACAGGACCGCGCGTCGAATTACCTGTTTGATGAGAACGGCGTAATTGAGACGAATCCGCTGGTAGGACACTCGGCGTTGAGCAAGAATCGCGCGAAGTTCCTGCCGGAGCCGCGCGTGGGAATTGCATGGGACCCAACCAGGCACAGCACCACCATTGTTCATGCTGGCTTCGGGGTGTATCACGCGCTGCTCGATAACCTGGATTATCGGCTGGACCAGACAGCGCCCTTCAATACAACAAACACACTGAAAAATGTGCCGGTGAGCAGCCTGAATATCATTCCGGGCGAGGCTCCGCCGTCGGGTAGCCTGATTTCGCCGAGCGGCGTGCAGCCGGATGCGTACACGCCGACGGTGCTCTCGTGGACGCTAAGCATTGCCCAGCAGATTGCTCCGAATACTTCGCTAACGGTTGGCTACGTGGGCTCTCACGGATATCATCAGATGCTATCGGAAGACGTGAATGAGCCGGTGCCGACTGTTTGCCCGGCATCGCCGTGCCCCTCGACGTTACCGGGGGGGACGATTTATTACCCGAAGGGTGCTCCATTAGCGAATCCGAAGCTGGCGAATACGACGACGTGGATTTCGGAGGGTGTGAGTTCGTACAACGGGCTGACGGTGGATGTGAATCATCGTTTTCAGCGTGGATTGCAGTTCCGCGGCGTCTATACCTGGTCGAAGAGCCTGGATGATGGGACGGCGTGGAACACGAGCGTAGGGGCAAATGCGCCCGCGTTCGTGATGTTTCCGCTGGAGCCGAAGCTGGACTGGGGTCCGGCGAGCACAGATGTGCGGAATCTGGCAGTGATCAACGGAACGTACGATCTTCCGTTCGGTCGGGGCAACGACAGTGGTCTGAGTCGGACGCTGGTTCAGGGATGGAGCTTCAGCGAAATCGCATCGCTGCAGTCGGGCTTCCCGTTCACTCCTCAGTTGGGATTCAATCCGACTAATAATGGGGATAGCCGCAATCCAATCCGGCCGTCGGTGAATCCGGACTTCCACGGCAAGGTCATTCAGGGCGGCCCAAACCAATACTTCAACCCTGCGGCGTTCCTGGTGCCCGCAGCAGGCACCTATGGCAACGCTTCGCGCAACTCGCTTGTGGGTCCGGGATTTGCGACTCTGGACGCCTCGCTCCGGAAGAACACGGCGATTGCAGAGGGGCTGAACCTACAGTTCCGCGCAGAGTTCTTCAATGTGCTGAACCACACCAACTTCGGGACTCCGAATGAGGTGGTGTATTCGGCGGCAGGAACGACTCCTTCGCCGACGGCCGGGGTAATCACTTCCACGGCTGGAACTTCGCGGCAGATTCAGTTCGGGCTGAAGCTCCTGTTCTGAGCACGGGGTCGCACTTTGCCGTGCCTCAGATGTCCGCCTGCCTGTAGAGTATTGGGGATAGGCGGGTGTGCAGATGAGCGAGACAGTTGTTTCTCCGGAGGCGATGACCACCGAGGAAGTGGTCAAGTGGACAAAGAAGCTGAACTATGGGACGTGGAAGTATCAGCGGTCCTGGAATCCCATGCACATCGTGGATGCCGAAGGTTGCTACTTCACCGACGCGAACGGCAAGAGGTACTTCGACTTTTCGTCACAACTGATGTGCTCGAACCTGGGACACAAGAATGCCGCAGTGATCGAGGCTATCGCGGAGCAGGCGCGGAAGCTGCCGTACATCATGCCCGGGTATGCCACCGACACCCGGGTAGAACTGAGCCGGTTGCTGCTCGAGGTTCTGCCGGAAGGGCTGAACAAGTTCTTCTTCACTACTTCGGGCACGGAGGCCAACGAGGCGGCCTTCAAGATCGCCCGCATGTACACCGGGAAGGCGAAAATCATCGCCCGATACCGGTCCTATCATGGGTCGACGATGGCTTCGATAGGGGCCACCGGGGATCCGCGGCGATGGCCGCTGGAGCCGGGGGGCAAGGGGCAGGGGTTCCTGTTCGCTCCGGAGGTGAACTGCTACAAGTGTCCCATCCGGCATACGTATCCGGGGTGCGGGGTGGCTTGCGCGGATTACCTGGAGCACATGATCGCTAACGAGAGCGACGTGGCGGCGGTGATCGTGGAGCCGGTAGTGGGCACAAATGGGGTGCTGATTCCGCCGAAGGAGTACATGCCCAAGCTGCGGGAGATCTGCGACCGGCACGGCGTGCTGCTGATCGCCGACGAGGTGATGTCGGGCTGGGGTCGCACGGGCGAGTGGTTCGCCATGGACAACTGGGGCGTAAAGCCGGACATCCTGGTGACGGCCAAGGGGATTACGTCGGCTTACGTTCCGCTGGGGCTGTGCGCGACCACGGCCAAGATTGCCGAGTACTTCGAGGACCACTTCTTCGCACACGGGCACACGTACGAGGCGCATCCCATGACGCTAGCTCCGGCGGTGGCGGCGATCCACGAGATGCAGCGGCTGGACCTGGTGGCGCGCTCGCGGGAGATGGGCAAGTATCTTGGCGAGAGGCTGCGGGCGCTCCAGCCGAAGCATCCCTCGATCGGCGAGGTACGCGGGCTGGGGCTGTTCTGGGCGCTCGAACTGGTGCGGGACCAGGCGGCGAAGACGCCTTTCAACACCATGCAGGACAAGGTGGATGGCAAGGTCGCGGTGGTCGAACAGGTTGCGGCGGATATGCTGAAGCGCGGTGTTTCTCTACAGGCGTGGATCAGCCACTTTGTGGTGGCTCCTCCGTTGATCGTCGAGAAGGAGGAGATCGATTTTGGCGTTGAGGCTCTGGACCAGTCGCTGGCGATTGCGGACAAGGCGATTTGAGGACACTGATCCCAAGATCGGCGGCTACAGGCCGGGGCTGGATTGCATGATGCCTCCGTCGGCGAAGATGGTGGTCGCCGTTATGTAACTGGCGCCGTCTCCGGCGAGGAAGGCCACTACCGTCGCGATCTCTTCTGGTTTGGCGACGCGTCCGAGCGGGATGGCGGCGTTCAGTTTGGCGGCCTGTGCTGGATTTTGAAGTGTCGCCTGGTTCATGGGAGTAGCGATGGCTCCGGGGCCGACGCCCACGACCAGAATATTGTGCGGGGCGAGCTCGACTCCGGCGGTTCGGGTGAGCATGCGCATGCCACCTTTCGAAAGGCAGTAGGGCAGGTTGCCGGGCATGGGCCAGTCTTCGTGCACCGAAGTGATATTGATGATGCGGCCTCCGGCGCCCTGTTGGATCATTTGCCGGGCGGCGAGCTGCGTGCCGAAGAAGGCGCTCTTGAGGTTGATGTCGAGCACGCTGTCGTACTGCTGCTCTGTGGTGTCGAGGAGCGAGGTGCGGCTCTCGATGCCAGCGTTGTTGACCATGATGTCGATGCGCCCCAGTTTGGCGACGGCTGTCTGAATGAGCCGGTCGAGCTCGGGAAGCTTGCTGACATCGGCCTGGACGCCGACGGCCTGGCTGCCGAGGGCGTTGATCTGCCGTTCGAGATCGGCCGTGTCCTCAGGGCGAGAGCGGTAGTTGATGACGATGTTTGCGCCCTGGCGGGCGAGCTCAAGTGCGATGGCCTTGCCGATGCCGCTGTTTCCGCCGGTCACGACGGCGACTTTGTTCTTGAGGGACATGGGGACTCCGATGATGATGGCCTGAGGGCGCGTTGCATCTCAAGCCTACACCGGGGTTGGGCCCCCCCACCCCCCTCCCCCTTAAACCCATCTTTCCTTGTAACTTATTCATTCTATGCGGCTTAATATTTAGGTCTGGCCGTGGTTAATTGAAATCAAAGTAGTTACAGGTACTCAATTTCGTGACCGTTTGATTCCAATGGGTTTATGGGCACGCCCGATATGATTGCCGCCGGAATGCAGAAGGCCCGGCTGCGATTGGCGGCCGGGCCTTTTGGTCTCTATTTCTATTGTACCTGGTTAGGGGAAATTGTCGGCCAGGAAAGATCAGCCATTAGCCATCAGGGATTAGCCATTAGCGGGCTGAGTCAGGCAATAGGTAGCGGCTGGCGACGCGGAGCGCGGGAAATAAGGTGGCGCGGCACGGCCAACACCGATCTCACTGGGGACTCCGGTTCACCGTACCGTTTCAGACCTGGGCTACCACTCCACGTATGAAGACCCCTTCGGCTGCGCTCAGGGCGAGCGCCATCCGTGGGGCCTCCGATTAGCCCCGCTCTTTTACCCGGCCTCGCGCTGCGAGGCGGGAACTCCCATAGCAGCGATACTGTCCCCACACAGCCAACCCGGGCTTGAGTGGGCCACCCTGCCCATTTACTGGCGCAGGCTCCTCTCGACCACTGCGAACGTCTCTGGCGTGAGGCGGTGCGGAAACACTAGCAAAAAGAACATTGCAAAAATCGGATGCTGGAGTAGTAATGGTGGCAGGGCCGAGATATCCCGATTTTCCGCATCGCGGATCGAGTCAGCCCAACTTTGGGGTTGCCCAGCGGAAGCACTCTCTAACGCTGCCGAATCAGACTTCCAGAAGAACCACTCCCAGTTGAGCCGTGGAACTGAAGAATTTAGAGACAGTCTAGTGATCGCCTCCCAAACGGAAGCTAGTGCGCGTCTTCGCCAACGTTTAGCCAGATAGTCGACGGCGACTTGACAGGTATACGAAAAACCCTGAAAACCCTCAGTTTCCTGCTCACCTATACGGTACATAAACCGGACTGACTCTTCGGGGCTTATAAAGCTATCCGGTAGTCCGCGGCCACCGTCGCTGTGACATAGCAAAAGAAAGGTTAGATACTCATATACGAGCTTTTCTGCAGCTATCGGTTGGCATTGTTGTTCGAGCTCAAGCGCGCTCAGCATAATAAATGGGGCCGCAGATTCTCCCCAGAAAAAGCTCTTTCGCAGTCGTTCGAAGATAATTTTCTCGATTTGCTGATCATGCTGGAGCGCACTACGTCTCCTTCGCAAAGCCCACGTTGAGAGGAGTCCGGCTAATATCAACTGACGCGGGCCGTAGAACACGCCGTCCACTATCGGGATACCCTCTGTGAACTCGTGCCTTTCTTTGCACTCTTTTGCCAGCTCATCCAGCGCCCGGTTGGCGCCGAGCATCGCTATATCAAAAGAGGGTTTCCATAATCCTTCAGCAAGGGAGAACTTCGTCGCGGCAGCGAGGACGTGAGACGCCACAATTGTCCATCCCTCGAACACTGCCCAGTGATTCCCCAGACTTTCCGCTGACCCCAATACATAGCTTGTTAGCAGCACCGCACTTGACAGAGAGCGCGAGACATTTCTTGCCGTCTCGCCGTCAGTGAATGAGATTACGGTTCTAAGGAAACGTGAAAACAAAGGTTTGTCGAATGGAGCCTTTCCATCACTCAGCAATAGTGTTAGGAACTGCTGAAAATCACTCGCCTCGTGGGGTAAATAGGCCCCGTGGACAGCAATGAAACGATGCACCAACTGGGACTTCTCGATCACCTGTAATGGGTGAGGGAAATTTCGCTGTCGCCATCCTAGATTTGCTGTATTGATGTAATCGAGAACGACATCATCAACCCTGCCGTTAGTTACAAAGAATGGCGCATGGCTAGGAATAGGCTGACACTGTAGCAAGTTTATCGGTAGCTCGACGAGGTTGTTAATCTGGCGGTCAATCGCGCGCCACTCATTAAGCCGAATGTCGCCACCCTTTAATTGATAAGCGTTGATGCTACCGTCAGACGCCCGGGTGATAACATCCTTTCCCTTTTCAAAAGGCCCATGGGTGGCGATGTACAAAAGTTCCTCACCTTCCGCTGCGAGCAATTGGCAAAAGGCGAGCTGATAACCCCTTTCTGTGGCGCTAGTCAACCAGTTTTCGACGATTCTCCCGATCAATCCACTGCTGTAGCTGCTTGCTGTTGATGGATTCAAGTCTTCGCTTGAGTTCAGGGTCATTCTCGACCTCTTCTGATGCTTTTTTAAGTGCTGGCAAAATATTCGGATGAATGAGAAAGGAGCTCGTGGGCTTACCTGAACGATCAAACCCTACTTCTACAGCATCGATCATGTCCAGGAGCATTCGACCATCGAGGGCTTTGCCGCCTGCATCTAGTTTTTGCCCAGTTTGCTCTGTTGCCTCTTCAATTCTGGCAAACAAAGTTTTCATTTTGTAGGCTCCGGACTGCTCTGCAAGGAGTGCCAGCTTCTTTTCGAGTGCATCCCCGATTAAAGTTGGGACTTCGTCGAATCGAATTTCCACAGATATGGCTTGTTGTTCTGCATCTTGCGTTTTCTTCCCGTAATCAGCCTGATCAAACCGTATCGTGACGCCTTCGTGCTGTGGAAATGACTTGATTTCAGCGAGGATCGGGTGCTGTTGTTTTTCGATATTGTGGATCCGCCTAAAGGCGTAACGAAGCAGTTCGCTCTTTGATTTCGGGAAGTCAGGTAACACATCTATTTTGTAACATCGTTGGCGCGCAGGATATCAACCGCAGCGAGGGCTTTTCGCTTTTGGCAGTGCCTTTGGTTTCTCCGGACCCCTAGACGAATAGCGGCACGCAATTTCGGTAAAGGTGTACCTAACCGGTGCGGGACTTGGTTCCGCGCTCAAGACTCAGGGCTCGCCATTCCGTTCAAATCTGGTAAGAAGAACAGGGCTCCTTTTGTTGGAGCTGAGCGGGTGAGTGAAGCAGATCCTTCGACTGCGCACGCTTCGCGTGCTCCGCTCAGGATGACAACGTAAGGGGTGTGGGCGGAAAAGCAGGTCCTTCGACTGCGTACGCTGCGCGTAATCCGCTCAGGGTGACAACGTAAGGGGTGCGAGCGGAAAAGCAGGTTCCTTCGACTGCGCTCAGGACAGGCACTTCGACTGCGTACGCTGCGCGTACTCCGCTCAGGATGACGTCGTAAGGGGTATTGGCGGGAAAGCAGGTTCCTTCGACTTCGCTCAGGACAGGCTCTTCGACTGCGCACGCTGCGCGTGCTCCGCTCAGGATGACAAAATAAGGGGTGTGGGCGGAAAAACAGGTTCCTTCGGCTTCGCTCAGGACAGGCTCTTTGACGCCCGCTGCGCGCTGGGCTCAGGATGACGACGGAAACAAAAAGCAGGTCCTTCGACTGCGTTTGGCGCAAATTGCGCGCCAAACTTCGCTCAGGATGACAAATTTAAGGTTAGGGATTAGAAAAGGCTAGACAGGTAGAGATGCGAGCAAAAACAGCAGTGGTAGTCGGCGCCCAGTGGGGCGATGAGGGCAAGGGCAAGATTGTCGATGTCCTGTCGGAGCGGTTTAGTGTGGTCGCGCGGTATGCAGGCGGGCACAATGCCGGGCATACGGTCATCATCAAGGGGCAGAAGTTCATTCTGCAGCTGATTCCATGCGGGATCCTGAGGCCGGATTGCCAGGCGGTGATCGGCAATGGGGTGGTGCTCGATCCGATCGCGTTTTTGAAGGAAGTCGGCAAGCTGAGGGATCTGGGCGTGGGAGTCGATGAGCAGGTCTTTGTGTCGAACCGGGCGCAGGTGATTCTGCCCTATCACCGGATGATTGAGCTGGCGGCGGAGAGCGCTCCGGGGCGGCAGAAGATCGGGACGACGAGCCGGGGGATCGGGCCGGCGTATGAGGACAAGATGGCGCGCAACGGGCTGCGCGTGGTGGATCTGCTGAATACGAATCTGCTGAAGACGCATATTCAGAACGCCTGCCACGAAAAGAACACGGTGGCGCATGCGCTGTTCGGGACGGAGCCACTGGATCCGGTGCAGATGTATGAGGAGTATGCGCGGGCGGCGGAGCAGGTGGCTCCGTTTGTGACGGACACGGCGGCGCTGCTGAATGGGGCGATTCGCGCGGGCAAGAGCGTGATGTTTGAGGGCGCGCAGGGCACGATGCTGGATATCGATCACGGGACGTATCCGTTTGTGACTTCGTCGTCGGCGACGGCGGGCGGCGCGATCACGGGTACGGGGGTGGGTCCGACGGCGATTGGGACGGTGATCGGCGTGACCAAGGCGTATGTGACGCGGGTGGGCGAGGGTCCGTTCCCGACGGAGTGTCACAATGAGGCCGGCGAGCACCTGCGGGCGCGCGGGCATGAGTTCGGGGCGGTGACGGGTCGTCCCAGGCGGTGCGGCTGGCTGGACTTGCCGCTGCTGCGGTATTCGAACACGATCAACGGCACGGAGTGGCTGGTGGTGACGAAGCTGGACGTGCTGGATGGGCTGGAGGAGATTCCGGTGTGCACGGGCTATGAGATTGACGGCAAAAAAGTGGACACCATGCCGGCGGATGTGCGCGGGCTGGAATCGATCAAGCCGGTGTATACGAAGGTGAAGGGATGGACGGAACCGACGGAGAATGTCTCGGAATGGGACAACCTGCCGAGGCAGGCACAGGAGTATCTGCGGTTTCTGGAGCGGGAGTCGGGGGCGAAGATCGGGATGGTGTCGACGGGTCCGGACCGGGAGCAGACGATGACCCTGCCGCAGTTTGCGGGGGCGCTGCGCGAACTCGAAGCCTGATTTATCCGTGTGGAATTCTTCCTTGCTATTCTGTCGATAGAAAGTTCAGGTTCGCTGCATGATCAGTTATACGGTTCGGCTCAAGTTCAAGGCGGAAGATCGGGAAGAGATTCAGGAATCGCTGCGCGCCGTCACCCAGGCATCGCGGCTCGAACCGGGCTGCGTCACGTACATTCCACACACGGTGGACGGCGATTCAGACACGGTCGTGATCTACGAGCAATATAAGGACGCGGCGGCGGTGGATGCGCATCGCGCGTCGGCCCACTTCAAGAAGTACATCGTGGGGAGCCTCTATCAGCGCATGCTGGAACGGTCGGTCGAGAACCTGCACGCGGTCGGCTAGGGCCCGGGCCAGCCCGGCCTGGGACACGAGGCTGAGCATCGAATCTATAATGGCGGAAACGGCGTGATTCGATGAGAGGCATTGCAGCCGAAACCCCAAAATGGGACGCTCGCCGTAGAAAAATGCGGCTCAGGCCTTTCTTTTTGACTCGCCGCGCGGATGCGGACTACCATCCCGGTACGCACATGCGAACAAGTGTCTATTTCCAGGGATCGTTCCGGCCGACCGGGGTCCCGGTGCTGCTGATCGTGGCGATCTGCCTGGTCCTGGCGCATCCTGCATTTGCGATGCCGCATCGCGATAACCACGCCATCCATAAAGAGATCGAAGCTCTGGAGCAGCAATGGCGACAGGCGGTGATCCAGAACGACGTGACCCAGATGGATCACCTGCTGGCCGACGATTACATGGGCATCAGCGCGAATGGAACCGTAGAGACGAAGCCTCAGGTGCTGGCTCTTCGCAAAGCCGGAACTGTACGCATCAAGACGCTTGAGCTGAACGATCTGAAGGTTCGCATTTACGGGGATACAGCGGTGGTGACATCGAAAGCGGATCTCGAAGGGACCAATGGGCAGAGCGACATCAGCGGGAATTATCGCTATACGCGGGTCTACAACAAGCGCTACGGCCAGTGGAAGATTGTGAGCTTCGAAGCCAGCCGGATTCATGACGCCGACGCGCGCAATGGACGGCATTAATGAAAAGGCGCTAAGCCCGGTGACAGCGGCCTTCCCTGAGGGCTATCTAGAGGATTTTTGCACCCTTCGATAGGTTGTGGCGCGTGAATCAACCTTGCACACTATCAAAGAGCCTTCGTCAGGCGAGTGTAATGGCGGGGAGCGGCTTCGACAAGACCGTATGATCCTGACATGGTGCTGCTCGATACCGCGGCGAAGGCTGTGTATACGCTGCCTCCCGACAAGCTGGCGAAGGCGATCCATCTCTATCACGCGCGGACGCTGGCGCACTTTGGCGATACGGCGTGGATGATTCTGGCGCTGTGGCTGCTGGTGCGGTCGGGAGTGGGGGCGCGGATACGCGACTGGGCTGAGAAGTGTTCCGGGCGGGCATGGGTCCAGGGTCTTATTGTAGGGCCGGCGTGGCTGCTGATCTTGTCACTGCTCGGATTGCCAGTTGCGGTGCTGATGCATCGGGTAAATCTGGAGTACGGAATCTCGGTCGAAGGCTGGGGGATGTGGCTGGGCGACATTGCCAAGTCTTTGGGCCTGACGCTGGTATTTGGCACGCTGATGCTGGGGGTTCTGTATGCGCTGATGCGGCATTCGAAACGCTGGTGGCTGTGGCTGTGGCTGCTGGCGCTGCCGGTGGAAGTGCTGGGCGTCTATGCGGTGCCGGTGTTCATCGACCCCTTATTTGATCATTTTTCCCCGCTGGCTCAGGCAGATCCGGCACTGGCCGGCAACCTGGAGCGGGTGACCGAGCGTGGAGGCTTGTCGATTCCGCCCTCGCGCATGTTTGTGATGGATGCGAGCCAGAAGTTCACGGCTCCGAATGCGTATGTGACGGGGTTTGGGGCGTCGAAGCGTGTCGTGGTGTGGGACACGACGATTCAGCACGTCCCGACGGATGAGATTCTGGCGGTTTACGGACATGAGCAGGGCCATTACGTCCTGGAGCATATTCAGAAGGGTCTCGAGTTTTCCGCGGCCATGATGCTGGTGTTTTTCTGGATCGGGTATCGAGCCATGGGCTGGATGGTGCGGCGTTATGGCGACGCGTGGAAGATTCGCGCGGTTGGCGACTGGGCGTCGCTCGGGCTGCTGCTGCTGGTGGTGACGGTGCTGAGCTTTGTCGCGGAGCCAATCGGGAACGCATTCAGCCGCTGGGAAGAACATGCCGCCGATGTGTACGGGCAGGAAGTGATTCACGGCCTTGTACCGGATGCTCAGGCCACGACGGTGCGGTCATTCCAGCGGCTGGGCGAGATGTGGCTCGATGATCCCTCGCCGAATCGGTTCGTGGTCTTCTGGACCTACAGCCATCCGCCCACGGCGTCGCGCCTGGAGTCTGCGGTACATTACGATCCGTGGCGAAATGGTGAGTCTCCGAAGTACTTGACCAAATGATCGAGCGGCGTGGCATTCTTGATGCCATGGACTGTCTCTTTTGCAAGATCGTGGCTGGGAAGATTCCCTCGAAGAAGCTGTATGAGGATGAGCTGACCTATGCCTTCCCAGATATTAACCCGCAGGCCCCAACTCACGTGCTGATCGTTCCGAAGAAACATATTGCGTCGCTGGTGAAGACGGATGCAGGCGACAAGGATCTGTTGGGGCATCTGCTGGATGTGGCGCGGGAGCAGGCGAAAGAGCAGAAGCTGGGCAACGGCTACCGCGTGGTCATCAACACGGGAGCCAACGGCGGGCAGACAGTCGACCACCTGCATCTGCACCTGCTGGGCGGACGGGCGATGCACTGGCCTCCGGGGTAAGCTCCTAAGGGTTCCTTATTATTTCTCCGGCTGGTGAATTCGCCCGGCAATGAATTGTTCATTTGCTGCTTGTGCAGTGCGAAGCGCCGGGACTACGATCATCGGCGGCCCAAATACGGGCTGCGTTCCCCTATAGAAAGCTCGCCCATCACTGCGCTCCGAAACAAGAGCAAACCAGATCAGGAGAGAACTCATGTTTCAGAATTTGAAATCCATTTGTCATGGAGCAATCCGTGAGCACACTGTGCGCTATTTCGTCGGATTCGGACTTGTGTCCCTGTTCGGAGTTTGTAACCTGGCTGCGGCCGCCACACTGTGCGTAAATCCCGGCGGGAAATCCGGGTGCAAATCCTCAATCTCCGCGGCGGTCGCGGCGGCGTCAGCAGGTGACACCATTCTGGTGGCGCAAGGCACATATAAAGAGCAGGTGGTGATTACCAAATCGCTCTCGCTGGTTGCGCAGCTTAACGCACAACCGGTTATCGATGCGACAGGGTTATCAAACGGCATCTTCATCAACGGTATGTCGGCCGCTCCTAATGCGGGCGTAACCGGTGTGGTGATATCCGGCTTTAAAATCCACAATGCGAACTTCGAAGGCATACTGATCG
This sequence comes from Acidobacteriota bacterium, assembly GCA_013289875.1. Classification (GTDB taxonomy): domain Bacteria; phylum Acidobacteriota; class Terriglobia; order Terriglobales; family Acidobacteriaceae; genus Silvibacterium. Next base: position 101,795 of record JABCZC010000001.1, read on the forward strand.
CGAACGGCTCCGATATCACCATCACCGGCAACCACGTTCTCGACAACAACAAATCGCTCGACGTTGCCGGAGCCATGTGCCCCGGCATTCCCGCCTTTGAGACCAGCGAAGCAATGGACTGCGGCGAGGGAATTCACCTGATGGCGGCAGATCATTCCTCGATCGTCGGCAACGAAAGCGATGATAATTCCGGCGGAATCCTCATCACCGATGAGACCGGCTCGAGCCACGACAATATCATCAGCAGCAATTACGTCCACGACAACCCATACGCCTGCGGGATCACGATGGCCTCCCATCCCCCGGCCACCACGGTAATCCCTACCGCGACGGTGTCGTTCGGGGACATCCACAACGTCATCGCTCACAACAATTCGTCGCACAATGGCCTGGGAACTCCCGGTGCGGGCGCAGGTGTGGGAATTTTCGCTCCCGGTCCGGGTGCGACCTCCACCGCCAATGTGGTCTTCGGCAACGATCTTGAAGACAACGGCCTGCCCGGCGTTACCATGCACAATCACGCAGCGATACCGGGGGCACCGCCGGTCAATCTGAATGACAACATCATTGTCGGCAACCACATTTCCGGCAACAAGGCAGACACCGAGGACGCGGTGACGTCAGGCCCCACCGGAATCAACGTCTACAGTGTGGCGCCGATCACCGGCACCGTCGTCTCGCAGAATGTCTTTGACGATGAAGCGATCGATGTTGCCTTCAAAGCCCCCACCGGGCAGATCAACGCGCATTTCAATGACTTCAACAGCATGGCGATCGGTGTCGATAACCTTAGCACCGGCACCGTGGATGCTACTGAGAACTGGTGGGGCTGCTGGAGCGGCCCCGGCGGGAAGAAGTGCGCGACTGTTGCTGGATCGGGAGTGGTTTTCACGCCGTGGCTCACTTCTCCGTTTGATAACGATCACCACTAGCATCGAATGTGCGATTGCCAGGAGCGAGACGGCCGGATCTTTCTCGATTCGGCCGTGCTATTTTGCTCATGACCGATCTTTGGCTGGGATCCATGCACGGGCGTGGGCAGTGACAAGGGATATACGGGCAAGTAGGGCATGGCATAACCACCAAAATGCGTGGCAACAAACTTGAAAACCCGCCCCAGGGCGGGTTTTCTTTTGGTTGCCACTGTTGCTTGAAATGGAAGGTATGGGCAGGATGGAGGGGCTCACTCGCCTGTGAAAGACCTACTTTGGTATCGTTCATTCTGTCTATAGCGCGGAGGGAACAACGGTTCAACATGGGACGGATCGAGAAAACAGTATTCCTCAGTTATCGCCGCACAAACGGTCCCTGGGCACTGGCAATCTTTCAGGACCTGACCTACCACGGCTTCGATGTTTTCTTCGACTTTAACGGCATTGGCAGCGGCGACTTCGAAGGAGTGATTGTGGAGAACATCAGGGACCGCGCGCATTTTGTGGTGCTGCTGACCCCGTCGGCGCTGGAGCGGTGCAGCGAGCCTGGAGACCTGTTTCGTGCCGAGATTGAGATGGCGATCAGCGACAAGCGCAATATCGTTTCGGTCATGTTGGAAGGCTTCGATTTCGATAGTCCGGGCATCGCGAGTCAACTTACGGGTACGCTGGCGCCGCTGAGGAAGTACAACGCATTCTCGGTCTCGGTTGAATATTTTTCCGATGCCATGGAGCGGCTTAGGACAAAGTTTCTGAATATTGCTCTGGATGCTGTGCTGCACCCGGCATCCGCCCCCGCTGTGCAGGCGGCAAAGGCGGAGCAGGCGGCAGCGATTGCGGCTCCGGCGGTGACGCAAAGCGAACTGACGGCACAGGGATGTTTTGAGCGCGGCGTTAATGCGACTGATCCGGACGAAAAGATGGCCTTTTACACCATAGCCATTCAGCTGCAGCCCGACTATGCCAGAGCCTTCTACAATCGGGGTGTGGTGCGTCATAACAAGGGCGACCTCGAAGGCGCGCTCGGTGATTATGACGAGGCCATCCGGCTGACGCCCTGGTTTGCCTCGGCGTTCGTCAATCGGGGCAATACGCGGAAAGCCAGTGGCAACCTGGCGGGCGCGCTCAGCGACTACACGGACGCGATTCGCCTGCAGCCTGACTCTACCCGCGCCTACTCCGGTCGGGGCCTTGTGCGCTATGAGCAGGGAGACGTGGATGGCGCGGTGAAGGACTACGATGAGGCCATCCGGCTGAAGCCCGATTTTGCAGTGGCCTTTTATAACCGTGCGATTGCACGCTCGGCTAAGGGCGATGCGGACGGCGCACTGGAGGATTATAGCGAAGCCATTCGTCTGGATCCCGGCGATGTCGACTCGCTCTACAATCGCGCGCAGATCTGGCAAGAGAGACACCAGCCCGCCGCTGCGATGATGGATCTTCAGAATTATCTGGCTGCCGGGGGCGGCGCGCAGGCCGGCGATACGGAAAAAGTCGAAGAGACGATTCGAGAGCTCAAGAAGGCGTTGTAGCCTCGATGGGTGTTCGGGCTACCTGCCGGCGTTGGCTTGTTCTTCAATGGCCTGGTTGTAATGCTGGCGCGCGACGGGCAATAGATGGAGTTTGTAGAGGACGAGCTGGTCGCGGTCGGGGTCGTCGAAGGCATGGAAGGTCGCCACCCGCTCAAGCGAGTATTGGGTGTGCAGGTCTTCGAGGGTGCCGGGGTCGAGCTCGTTCCAGGCGGCATACCAGCCGGGGCGGTAGTTGTGGATGCGGAGCGGGAGATCCCACGTCCCGAAGTCGTCGCAGATGGCGGGTAGATGGGTGATGAGGGTGATGTTGTCTCCGCTGATCGAGAGCAGGAGGCGGTTGCCGTTGGGGTGCTGATCGATGTAGCGGGTGAGCTGGTCGGCGGCGGTGATCCAGGTGTATTCGGGGTGGCGTGTCCAGCGGAGGATCTGGTACACGTTGACGGCGCTTGAAATGGCGGCAAGTGCAAGGGTTGCATAGGCCAGCGGGCGCGCGATCTTGGCGGCGGAATGGTCAAGGCTGCGTGCTTCCGTGAAGAGGGCCTGCGTGGCGAGCGCGATGGAGAAGACCAGCGGCCAAGCGAGGGTCTGGTAGTAGCGCGGCTGCATGTTGTTGTGCCAGCCGATGAAGAAGATGTATCCGGCGGAGGCCACAAACGAGGCAAGGATCAGCGGGTTACGCCAGAGTCCTCGGAAGAAAATCGCAGAGAGAACAAGCAGAGCGGCGCCGAGCGAGCAGAGCCAGGGGTCAATCCACAATGCGCCGTGCAGGGCGTACCAGAAGGCGGCGATACTTCCGGCGATGGTCGCGGGCCGGTCCCAGGTGTTGGCAGCGAAGAGGTAATGGTAATCGAAGAAATAATGGGGGCGAACGAAGAGAAGGTAGTAAGCGCTGAAGGGGATTGCAGCGGAGAACGCCACGCCGAGGGAGGGCATGATGCTCTCGCGCAATTTGTAGCCGTATGCGTAGCAAATCAGCAATAGCGTTGAAGGCAACAGAAAGATCGCCGTGGTCTTGGTGAGGACCATGAGGCAGAGCAGGAGTCCGATAGCGATAAGGGCGGCAATGCGCAGAGCGAGGGAGGTGATTTGCGGCAGGCGAAGGGCAAGCAGCCAGGAGGCGAGCAGGAAGAACATCATGGGCGTCTCGAGGATGGCGAGGCGGCTAAAAGCGTACAGGAAGGCATTGCATATCAACAACGTAGTGGCGAGGAGCGCAACCGGGCGCGATGCCTGCGTGCGGAGGACGAGGTAGGCGAGCAGCAGGTTCAGCGCAAAGATGGCGAGGAGGAGGAGGCGAGCAGCAACCAGACTGACTCCAGTGAAGTGAAAAAGCGCGAGCTCAAGGGCGGGCAGAACGGGAAGCGCGACCGAGGGGTTGAAATCCCCGTGGACGTACCAGGAGCCGAGGACGTAGTGCTCGATAGCCGCCTTGCCGTACCAGCCCTCGTCGGTGTACTTGGAATAGTCCATCCACGGGGAGTGGTTGGGGAAGTCGGCGCGGAGATGCACAGCGTGCAGCGCGAAGAGAGCGGCGATGGCGGCCAGCCAGAGCCAGTAGAGATAAGGCCGGATTGGGTGCGTCCGCTGCATGAGCCGAGGCGTACTCTCTTCGGAACCTGAAATGCTGGCAGAAGTTGTTCAGGCGATGAGCGTCGCCCGGACAATAAATAGGGATACAAACTTATGGAATTGGGGAGAGTATACACAGACTCTCCGCTTCTGCCGCTGCTTTTTCTTGAGGTTAGCCCATCCTGGGCCGGTTCTCTAGTCGTAGGCGAGGGCGTCGATAGGGTCTTTGCGGGCGGCTTTCCAGGCTGGGTAGATTGCGCCGAGGATTGAGCCTATAAGAGCGATAACTGCTCCGTTGATGCGCCACTGGGCGGTGATCGGAAATGGCAGCGTGGGGAAGCGGAAGCCGAGGAAGACCCTGAGCACTTCAGTGAAAAGGATGCCCACAATGATGCCCGCTATGGTGACGATTGCGGTCTCGCGCAGGACAACGTTGACGATGTATGCTTTCGACGCACCCAGGGACTTGAGGATGCCGATTTCGCGAGTGCGCTCGAGCACGGCCGTGTACATGGACTGGAAGATCACCAGGAAGCCAACGATCATGGCGATCCCGATTACGGCGCGCAGGGCGATGTTGAAGCCGGGGAGGTGCTCGGGTGTCATGAGCGACATCCACTCCTGAATGGTTTGCACCTGATAGAGTTCCAGGCCCGGGATGGCGAGGATTTCCTGGCGGATGAGTTGCTGGTTTTTGAGGTCATCGCTTCTGATGTAGAAGGCTGAAGCATTGTCGGGGCTGCCGATCAGCGTACCCAGCGTGTGGATGGGGAGGAAAACCCTGCCTCCCTTGCCGTGCTCGACGATGCCCGCGATGCGAAAGGGATGGTTCATGACCTGGACGGTGGCGTCGACGACACGTTTCTGTCCCGCAGGCGCGGAGCGGGCATAGAGGTCGTCCACGATGACGTCGTGGGGGCCGGCGAATGGGCCGCCGGAGATGAAGACAAAGGGGCGCAGAGCGTTGTAGCTCTTGAAGTCGATACCCCAGATCGTTTCGACTCCGCCGGCGATGTTCAGGTTGGTGATGACGGGTGCGGCAACGGCAACGTGAGGCAGTTTGCGCAGAACCTCGGCGATCTTTGCCGGGACGGGCGCGCCTCCCACGGAACTGATGAAGCTGGCGTTGGGGGGACGGACGATGATATCCGCGCCGATTCCGCCGGTCTGGCGGCTGGCACTGGAAACCTGGCCGACCATGATGGCCACGATCGAGAGGATCATCACAACTTCAATGGCTACAGCGACGACGCTGATGAGGGTACGCAGGGGGCGGTAAAGGAGGTTGCCGAGGACTAGCTTGTTCATGGATGGGTTCTACTACGAGAGGGAGACAGCGAATTGGCAGGGGCTGGGAGTTGGCAAATGCTTCATCGGGTCCTGAAAGAACGGGGCCCTTTTTGGGATTCCCAAGGTCAGTGTAGCAAAATAGAACTTGCGGAGGTGTGCGGGGTCGCGGCGTTGAAGGGAAGCCTAATGCAGGTCGATAGGTGTGGAAAGAGTACTAAAGGCGGCTCTGGAACCATGAAAAGAGAGGGAAAGAGCTATTTTTCTTTTGACCCTACGGCGCGGACGGTTTTATGTTTACCTTAAACCCTGAAATCCCTAGATTTTAGCTATAAATGTCTTGAGGTTGAGAAGTATGGGTGAATTTGGCAAAGAGTTGCGGAGCGAACGCGAGAGCCGGGGCATCGAGCTGGAAGCGATCAGCGACTTGACCAAGATCAGCAGCCGGTACCTCACGGCGCTGGAACAGGACCAGTTCGAACAACTGCCCGGCGGCGTTTTCAACAAGGGGATTGTGCGCAGCTACGCGCGCGTGGTGGGCCTGGACGAAGAATTCTGGGTAGGCCGCTACATGGATGCCTACCAGCAAAGCGGCCAGCTGAAGACCGATGACGCCGATTGGATTGCTTTTGCAGAAAACGTCGGCAAGAGCCGGGACCATGAAGGACACCGGCCGGACCTGCGGCTGCGCTGGGCGGGAGTCGCGATGCTTCTGCTCCTCTTAGTCGGGCTGGGATGGTTTGTATGGCGGTACGTTCAGGGCCGAATCTCTGAAGAGGGTTTGCTGCACCAGCCCGCAGTTGCAGTTGCATTGCAGATCGATCTGCCCCGGATCGTCTCGAACGCTTCCGACCGGTAGCGCCGTTCGCGGCGAGCATTTCCCCGCTGGCTACCCTATTTGCCCCGTTAAAGCATTGGCTTTGCCCGTGGAGCGCCGGTTTAGTACCATCTCTACAGACGTCTTACCCGGTTTTGCGCCGCCGCTCTCTAAGGGCCCAGCGATGTTCGCAGCGAGCGAAGTTGGTTGCGGCAGCCGATTTTATTCCATCCATGGAGGAACCACCATTGTCCGCACGCGATAGATTTTTGTTCACTTCCGAGTCAGTGACGGAAGGGCATCCAGATAAGATCGCCGATCAGATTTCCGATGCTATTCTCGATGCCTGCCTGGAGCAGGATCCTTACAGCCGCGTGGCCGCTGAAACACTCACCGCAACTGGCCTGGTGGTCATTGCCGGCGAAATCACGACGCGCGCCTATGTGGACTTTCAGTCGCTGGTGCGGGGGGTGGTGGCGTCGATCGGCTACGATAATGCGCTGTACGGTTTCGACTCAAATACCTGCGCGGTGATCTCGTCGATCAACAAGCAGTCGGGTGACATTGCCATGGGTGTGGATACCGGCGGCGCCGGCGACCAGGGGATGATGTTCGGCTATGCGACTAACGAGACCGAAGAGCTGATGCCAGCTCCCATTTCCTTTGCACACAAGCTGGCGAAGCGGCTGACGGAAGTTCGCAAGACGGGGAAGTTGCAATACCTGCGGCCTGACGGCAAGAGCCAGGTGACGGTGGAGTACGACGAGCAGGGCAAGCCGATCCGAATCGACGCGGTGGTCATTTCGACGCAGCACGCGGAAACGATCGGGACCGAGGAGCTGCGCTCGGACATTCTGAAGCATGTGATCCAGGCTGTTCTGCCCGAGGCTTTGCTGGACGAAAACACCAAGTACCACATCAATCCCACGGGGCGCTTTGTGATTGGCGGACCGATGGGCGACACGGGGTTGACAGGCCGCAAGATCATCGTCGATACCTATGGCGGCATGGGGCGGCATGGCGGCGGCGCCTTCAGCGGCAAGGATCCGACAAAGGTGGATCGCTCGGCGGCATACATGGCGCGGCACATCGCGAAGAACATTGTGGCTGCTGGGCTGGCCGACCGCTGCGAGGTTCAGCTGGCCTACGCGATCGGCGTGGCCGAACCTGTGAGTGTGCTGGTGGATACGTTCGGAACGGGCAAGGTCGACTCGACCAAACTGCAGGAGCTGGTGCGGGCGAACTTCAAGCTGACTCCCAAGGGGATTATCGAGAGCCTGGATCTGCGGCGCCCGATCTATCGCAAGACAGCGGCTTACGGACACTTTGGCCGGACGGACGGCAACTTCCCCTGGGAAGCGACGGACAAGGCCGCGACTCTCAAGGAGCAGGCCGGTGTGGGCAGCGGTAAAGCGGTCAGCTAAGAAGAGCGGGCAGTTAAAGTTCGGTCAGCTAAAAAGCGATAGCGAAAGACAGGGCATGCCTTCGGGCTTGCCCTTTGTTTTCTCGCTGAAGGTTACGCTGTTGTGTATTCCTCATGGGGATGAGCTCAAGAGATGACCCCGCGTGCTCCTGAACGGGGGAGGCCCGAGCGATGTTTTTCCGCTATCCGGAGTTTAGCTGTTCGGTTCTTAGCTGAGCAGCCTTTAACGAACCGCTTCACCAGCTACCCCTGCGTTACACTCCCCCCATGGACCATCTCTGGACGCCGTGGCGATACGCCTATATCACCGATACCGATCCCAATATGCGCAAAGGGGTTCCGAGAGAGCTGTCGGCATGGACGGGTGATCTTGACTGCATCTTCTGCAACATGATCGCGGCGGTGGACTACGCGATTGACCACGGCACTTCTGTCGATGACGCGGAGCGCGCAGCGGGCGTGGTGGTCCGCGGCGAGCAGGCATTTATTTGCCTGAATCGATACCCCTACACAGCCGGACACATAATGGTGGTACCGTATGAGCACCAGAGTTCGCTGGCGGCGCTGGCGCCAGAAATCGCACATGACCTGATGGACCTGACGCAGCGCACGGAGCGGGCACTGGGCCGCGTTTATTCACCGGATGGCTTTAATATGGGGCTGAATCTGGGCAAAGCCGCGGGGGCGGGCGTGACCGGGCATCTGCATCTGCATGCACTGCCGCGCTGGGCCGGGGATACGAACTTTATGACCGCGATTGCGGAGACGCGGGTTCTGCCGGAGGATTTGCCGGTGACCTGGCGGCGGCTTCGCGAGGCGTATGCGGCGGTGGACCGGACGGATTAGTGGCCGGCCACGATTCTATTGAAATACTTTGCACCAAACTGCATCCAAAGATGTGAGGGCCCAGCCCGCACGAGTCGATAACAAGGGATTGTCCCGCTTTCCTTGCAGCGGCTCTGCTGGATCTCGCAAGCGTTGGTAAATTCTGAGTCTCAGGGAGCTCCCCCATGGCAATGAATATCAGAGGGAAAACACGTTATCGTGCGGCGTCGAAACCCGACACTGACAAGCAGGCAGAGGAACATCTGGCGAGCCGGCAGACCTCTCCAGCAAGCGTGCAGCTACAGGAACCAGAGGACGCGCAGCTGACGGGCGCAAGCCGCTCGTTGCAGCGGCGCCTGCTGGGGCTGAATATCGAAAGCAGTTCGGGCAAGAAGCATCCGGCATCGGCACCCGGACAGCACGCGACGGGATCGTTCACGAACGTGCAGTCGGCGGACGCGCTGCCCAAGGCGAGCGGCCAGAAGTAACGGCTACGCCAGTCAATCGTGGTTCTGATCGGCGACTACTTGATCGGGCGAAGCGGTTAACTCAAGCGGCGACTCTGTCTCATCAGACGGCTCTTCGAACAGGTCACCCGGTTCGCCCGCCATCGCCAGATCAATCATCGCGGACGGTAGCGACTTCGTCGGTTTTATGCCGAGGTGCTTCAGCATCTGAGCCTGTCGAATCACATTTCCCTTCCCTTCGGCCAGCTTCTTGTAAGCCTCGTCATAGGCGCCGCGTGCATCATCGAGCTTCCTGCCTACATCGGTAAGGTCCTTCGCGAAGGCGGCTAGTTTGTCATAGAGTTCGCTGCCGCGCCGCACGATCTCCTGCACATTTTTCTTCTGCTGCTCCTGGCGCCACAGATGAGCAACGGTGCGCAGGACGAAGAGCAAGGTGCTGGGACCGACCAGCAGAACATTTCTCTCCCATGCCTCGTGCCACAGCTTGCCGTCGCGTGCGAGGGCGAGCATGAAAGCAGGCTCGACGGGAACGAACATGATGACAAAGTCGAGCGAGTTGAGCGCGTAGAGCGACTGATAGTTGCGCTGGGAAAGCTCCCGGATATGGCCGCGTACCGAGGCCATGTGCCGCGCAAGAGCGGCCTCGCGCAGCGTTTCCTGAGTGTTGTTGCAGTAATCGTTGTAATCGTTGAGAGAAAGCTTGGAGTCGATGACCAGATGGCGTTCCTCAGGCAGGTCGAGGATCACGTCAGGCTTTGCGCGGGTCCGGTCCTCGCGCGTGAAGCTCTCCTGCACGCGGTACTCGTGGCCTTTGCGGAGACCGCAGGACTCGAGAATGTTTTCGAGCACGTATTCGCCCCAGGCGCCCTGGGCCTGAGATGAGCCTCGGAGCGCGGTGACGAGATTCGCCGCGTCTTGTGAGAGCCGGTCATTGAGGGAGCGCAACTGCTCGATCTGGGTCTTCAGTTCCGAGCGGCCGGCGATACTGTCCTTTTCAAGGCTCTCGACCTTAGATTGAAACTCGCCGAATTTTTCCTTGAGCGGAGTGATCAGATTGCCGAGATTGGCCTGGTTCTGTTCGGTGAAGCGTTTAGATTTTTCTTCGAGAATGTCCGAGGCAAGCGACTTGAACTCGCTGGAAAACTTCTCGCGGACTTCGTTGAGTAAGGCGCGTTCTTTCTGTGAATTTTTACGCTCGGATTCGAGGGTGGCGTTGAGCGTTGCGATCTCGGCCAGCAGTTTTGCCGCATGGTCATGGAGGCGGTCGCGGTCTTCCTGAGATTGTTCGAGGCTGTCGGTAATTTGCTGGTTATTGTCCTGAAGATGTCGATTTGTGGCCTCGATGCGCGCGATCTGTTGGTTCTGCGCATTGAGCGCCGTCTGTGCCGCTTCAAACTGGGCGGTGCGCTTGGCAAGTACGATCCACAGAATCACTGCGCTCACGAGCAGAACGGCGGCGAGCACGATCACAATTACGAGAAGCATGCCTGAATATACCGCCCGAAAATTGGCTGCGTCGTGCGCAGGCCTGTGGAGATGGTGTAAATCCTTGCGGAGAAAGAGGGGCTTGCGCTTTACACGGTATGGGGGGGTCAGTAGACTTGGAATTTCGGGGCTGGGAAAAGCTGTGCCTGCAGAAGGGTGCGCGAAGGCCGGCCCGAAGACGGTTTCGCACCGATAAGTTTCAGCATCAACAGCATAAGAGCAGCATTAACTGAGAGGAGATCACGCATGGCAGTGGAAGAGAAAGTAAAGCAGATTATCGTCGAGCAGTTGCAGGTGGATGAGGCCGAGGTTACGCCGGGCGCTTCGTTTCAGGAAGACCTGGGCGCCGACTCGCTCGACGTTGTCGAGCTGGTGATGCAGTTTGAGGAAGCCTTCGATATCGAGATTCCCGACGAGGACGCCGAGAAGATCAAGACGGTGAAAGACGCCGTCGATTACATCGAGAAGAATGCGAAGGGCGGCAAATAACCTTGCAGCGGCGCGTTGTAGTAACGGGGCTCGGGTTGGTCTGCGCGGTGGGCCATGCCGTGCCCGAGGTCTGGGACAACCTGCTGGCCGGCAAGAGCGGGATGGCTCCCATCACCAGCTTCGACACGACGGGTTTCTCAGTTACCTTCGCGGCGGCAGTGAAGAACTTCGATCCACTGAACTTTGTGGATAAGAAGGAATCGCGCAAGATGGGACGCTTCATCCACCTGGCGCTGGCGGCGACGCACGAAGCGATGGAAACGTCGGGCCTGAAAATCACCACCGAGAATGCGACGCGCATCGGCGTGCATATCGGCTCGGGCATCGGTGGGTTCGACGTGATCGAGCGCGAGCATAGCGCAATGCTTGCCGGAGGACCGCGCAAGATTTCTCCCTTCTTCATTCCCGCGGCTATCATCAACCTTGCGGCCGGTCAGGTGAGCATCAAGTACGGCGCCAAGGGTCCGAATGAAGCCACGGCGACGGCCTGCACCACGAGCGCCCATTCGATAGGCGATGCCTACCGCATCATCGAGCGAGACGACGCGGACGTGATGATTGCCGGCGGCGCAGAGGCAGCGATTACGCCGATGGGCGTGGGCGGCTTCGCAGCAATGCGAGCGCTGTCGACGCGCAACGACGATCCCGAGCACGCGTGCCGGCCTTTCGACCGCGACCGCGACGGCTTTGTGGTGGGCGAAGGCGCGGGCATTCTGATTCTGGAAGAACTGGAGCATGCCAAGGCGCGCGGGGCAACGATCATGGCGGAGATTATCGGCTACGGAATGAGCGCGGATGCGTACCACATTACGGGCATGCCGGAGGACGGCGACGGCTGCTTCCGAGCGATGCAAAATGCCATCCAGAGCGCGAAGATTTCGCCGTCGGAGATCCAGTATGTGAACGCGCATGCCACCTCGACTCCTCTGGGCGATGTGACGGAGTCGAAGGCCATACAGCGGCTGTTCGGCGAACACGCCTCCAAACTGCTGGTGAGCTCGACCAAGTCGATGACCGGGCACCTGCTGGGCGGCGCCGGCGGCCTCGAGGCAGGCATCACGGTCATGGCGCTGCAGGACCAGATCGCTCCGCCGACCACAAACCTGGAAAACATCGACAGCGGATGTGAGCTGAACTACGTTGCCAACACGCCACGCAAAGCAGAAATCCACATAGCGCTCTCGAATTCATTCGGCTTCGGCGGAACGAATGGCTCGCTGGTCTTTCGCCGCTGGGAGGGCTAGCCGTCCAGGTATAGGCGTTTCGCGCAAAAACATTTTGAAAAACAAAAGAGGCACGGCGGAAGCTGTGCCTCTCGTTGTTTTTGCTTCGTGTTTAAGAACTGGCCGCGGCGAATCCCACACCGATCAGAACAAAGATAAACCACCAACCCACGACTGCCGCTGCTGCCTTGCCGCGCGACACTTTCGCCACAATCGAAACACCGATGATGGTCAGGATCACCGACCAGATTTCAAAAAGATCGATGTGCTGGCACAACGCCGCAAGCCACTTCGGAGCGTCGGTGCTGAGGTAGTAGCCGACATTCGTGCCCACGGGATTTGCGAGCAGGAATGAATCGGGCGCGACACCTGCGAACAGTGCCACGATGGCCAGCAGAAATTTCAGGTTCATCACCAGGTTGGCATACATGTTGACGGCGAAGACCTGTCCGAACTTCGAGGTTCCGCCGAAGATAAAATTGGCGGTCACCCACACCAGCAGCGCAAAGAGAGCGGTGAAAATGAGGATGAGCGCCGGATAGCAATAGGTAATGATCGCGGTGACCTTGACGCCGATGGTCTTCTGGGTAGCTTGCTGATCGGCGGGCAGCTTCTCAAATTGCTCCTCCCGCTGAGGCGCCTGGTGGAGATTGTTCTCGAAGACCTTGTCCCACCCCACCTTCTGCTGGACGCCGAACGAGAAGCCAACGGCAACCAAGAGCATGACGACAAGCGGTCCCCAGAAGGTCGCTTTGCGCCGGATATCGGTAAAGGTCTTTGACGGAGCGCTGAAGGTATCGACTACGCGCTGGACTTCGGTGAGCGGCGGAGGGGTGAGCTCTGACGATGCGGCTGTGGTGTCGGGCATAGGATCTCCGGAATCGGGTTAGCGGGGGACGCGATAGATGTTTGGCGGGATTGTACCCCGCCGTAGTTGGGAAGCGGAATGAAAATCCTGCATTTACTGACTGTGCATCAGGCCGTGTGCAGGGCGGTCGGTTGCATGGAGCGGCGGATCTCGCGGATGGCCTGCCATGCATAGACGACGAGTCCAGCCACGGCCAACACAGCCAGGACACCGCTGGTGATGAGGATGGAGAGGTTGACGGCTGCGGCCACGCCCGTCCCTTGCTGATTCACTGGCAGCACGTAGGTCTGCGTGTGCAAAAGAGCGTTGACGATCCAGGCGCTCAGCAGCGTCGTCGCAAACCGGAAGGTGGGCGGAAACCAGGTGAGATCCGGCCGCAGCAGGCGCACGACGTCTCCGAAGATTCCGGCAACGGAGAGCGCCACCAACGGCCAGTAGACGGTCTGCCAGATGGGTGCGCCTCTAACCAGATACGCAGCAGGGCCGATGATCAGGAAGGGATACTGCGGAATTGCAAGCAGCCATACCAGGCCAAAGATTCCGACAATGATGCCGCAAACCGCGTTGTAGCGGCGCTTCGTCGGGGTCTCGATCTTCACCTTTGGCAGTTTGCGAGGATCCCAGTCGCTCATGCATGGCGATTTCACTGACACGCGATCGATGACGGCAAAGACCACGGTGATGACGCCGAACTGCGTGAAGACGATTGTCCAGAGGGTGCCCAGCGAATGCCATTCGCCGGAGAGATGGGTCGCCCATTGCGCACGATTGAAGATCAGGATTCCGAGCCAGACCACCAGCCAGGGGATCACGTAGCAGAGCGCGACAATTTTGAGCACGAAGACGTAGATCGGGTACAACGCCGGCCCGATCAGGTTCTGCTGGGGCAGAAATTGCCCGGCGACGAAGATGGGGCGGCCACGCTTCTTGAGCAGGTCGGCGACTTCGGATTCGGTCAACGTGCGGCTGAGTTCCTCCTCGCGGTCCTCTAACTGGGAGCGCAGGTCTTCGGAGATCTCGGCAAGGATGTCCTGCTTCTGGGTCCGAGGCAGCCAAAAGCCGACGGCCTGCAGGTAGCGATCGATGAGGTCTGTAAATGGCTTGGTCATTGCAGTTGTTCCTTTGTTTCCTGAGGTGTCAGGTCAAGCGCCGTGGGGTCGAGCGCGGTTTGCTGTGAGGGGACGGGCGCCATGATCCGGTCGATGGCGGCATTCATGGCTTCGTGTTCATTCAAAAGCTGATAGAGGATAATTTCACCTTGGGCCGAGAGCCGATAGAAGCGCTTGTTCCGTTTCTCCTCCTCGCGCCAGTGGCTCACCAGCAGGCCCTGAGTTTCGAGGCGGCGCAGCAGTGGATAGAGGGTGTTCTCGTCGATGGCCAGGCCGTGGTCGGCGAGCGCCTTGCGCAGGACGTATCCGTAGAGCTCCGTGCGAAGCTGGGCCAGAACGGCGATGGTCAGGCTGCCGCGGCGAAGCTCCAGACGAAGATTTTCGAAGATTTCGGTTTCCATGATGCTTTCCATGTGTCACACACTGTGTGAAATACAGTATATGTAATACACCGTATGACGAGCAGGTATGGATGTCAAGAGGAATTTCCGGATTTTTTTGGGTGCGAGCGCTTTTTTGCGGATATCCGGGTAGGTGAACCGCCGATGCTACTTTCTTTTTCCGATCGGGTTCAGTAATCTCGAGGGGCTCTGGACGGCTTCTCCGCGGTCCACCACATGCGTCACTTACAATCTGCCGTTTTTCTTGTCTTGGCTTCCGGGCTGGCATTGCCTGCCGCCACCGTCTCGCGCACGCATGCCGCATCTGCGGGCTCGCAGCATCTGAAACCCGTCGCCCATTCTCACAAGACTGCGGTGCATCGTTATCGGGCCGGCGGTCATGCAACCATGCACCCATCAGTTGCGCAGGCCGCCGGTCATCACGCCGATTCGCGGCGTCATCGGACCGCTCCTGCGACGGAGCGCGCAAGCGTGAGGGCTACGATTCCCTCCGAGCCGCTGATTAACATGCATCTGGCGCCGCTGGCGGGATCGCATGAATCTCTCGTGAGGCAGAATGAAAGGACCGAAGCCGACGGCCTCGCGCGCATCGAAGACGACGCGCAGCTAAATGAGCTCCGGCGAGAGAGGGCCCTGGTCCCGGTGCCGGTGAGCGCTTCTTTGCGCATCAACGAAGGGCTTCCGCTGAACCGCCGCTATTGCCGACCATGGACGGCAAAGTTTCTTGCCGACCTGGCCCGGGCGCATTACGCGCGCTTCCGCCGGTCTGTGCAGGTGAACTCGGCGGTGCGGACGGTGGAGTATCAACGGCGGCTGATCGAAGTGAACGGCAACGCCGCGCCGGCTGAGGGCGACATCGCTTCGCCGCACCTCAGCGGAGCCACGATCGACATCGCCAAGAAGGGCTTGTCGATGTCCGAAATCGCATGGATGCGAGGCTACCTGCTGCCGCTGCAGATGACGGGCAAGCTCGACGTGGAGGAAGAGTTTTACCAGTCGTGCTTCCACATCACGGTATACAAATCGTATGCGCCGCCGGCGCAGCCCAAGACTCCGCCCCGGCATTCTTCGGCAGCACTGCTGGCCGCGCGGGTGCGATAAGGCTGTTGCCGTTCTCGATCCCGATGGCAAATAATCTCAGCCATGCAGCCTCGGATGATGCGCGGCCTACTCTGTGCACTTTTCAGCCTTGCGGTTGCCCGCGCCCAGACGGCAACGCCAGCACCTGAAGCCACGGGCAACGTAGCTCAAAGCGTCTTTGGAAGCATTTCTGGGCACGTCTACTGCGCCGACATAAACGCGCCTGCGCGTTTCGCCACTGTTACTCTGCTGCCCGCTCCGGAGAAAGCTGAAGGGCCGCTCGGAAAAGCGAAAGCTCCGACTGCTCAATCTGTTCCTCCAGCCGTGCGAACAGGGCTCGATGGCAGTTTTCATTTTTCTGTCGTCAGGCCCGGGACGTACTTTCTCGTTGCCGATTATCCCGGGTACGTTTCACCGATTGCAAAGCTGTCTGCTGACGAACTCAAGAGCAAAGAGCCGTCTGACATCGAAAAGGTCGAGAAGCTGCTCGTGAAGGTCACTGTTGCCGCCAACAAGGACTCGGGCAGCGAAATTGAACTCGAACGCGGGGCCGCAATCGCGGGCACCGTGCGGTATGACGACGGTAGTCCCGCCAGCGAAATTCAAATCGCCGTCCTGCGACTGGGGGATGACGGGAAGGCTTCAACGGTTTCCGTCAATCTCAACGCTCAGGGCCGCAGCCACTTCGACCTGCGCAATCCGGGGCTTGAGACCAATGATCTCGGACACTACCGTGTCTCCGGACTGCCCGCGGGAAAGTACATAGTAATGACGACCCTGCCAACCACTACCAACAGTTTTCAAGG
>JABCZC010000002.1 GCA_013289875.1 Acidobacteriota bacterium
CGATTCCGACGAGGACTGCAAAGAGGACGACGCCAAGCATTGTGCGCCAGCTACGGCGGCGAGCCGGAATCCCAAAGAAGAGAAGCATGGCCAGGGCGGCTCCCCCAGCAATTGTGAAGAACTTATCCAAGGGGCGGCTCAACGCAGCACTGCTGGAGCTGGTGGTGACGGTGAGCGTGGAGGTAACAGCAGATGTCCCGGTGACATCAGCCGTCGTTGGGTTAAGGCTGCACCCTACCCCGTTCGCAGGGCTGGATACTGCGCAGGTGAGGGCCACGTTTCCTGTAAATCCGCCCGACGGAGTCACAGTGATGGTTGAAGTGCCGGAGTTGGGCTGCGTCACGCTGATCGAGCCGCTGTTTGTGAGAGCGAAGCTGGGAGCGACTGGGGGGGTGACGGTGACGGTCACGGTTGCGGTTTGTGCAGCGAGAGTCCCCGATGTGCCAGTGACTGTGACTGTGTAGCTGCCCGCTGTGGTGGTCGCAGTCGTGGCAACGGTGAGCGTTGAGGTGACAGTGGTCGTTGCCGTGGTTGGGTTAAGCGTGCAGGTTGCAGGACTGGTCGCGCCAGTGGGGCCGGTGACGGCGCAGGTTAGAGCGACGCTGGCAGTAAAGCCATTCGACGGAACTACTGTGATGACCGACGTATTCCCGGTCGTAGCGCCAGCGACCAGACTGAGCGTAGTCGGTGCGGCGCTGAGGGTGAAGTTTGGTGGCACTACAGCTGCAGTCACCATAGCGGTCACGGTGGCGGTAGATGTGCTGCTTCCGGACGTGCCGGTCACTGTGACGGCATAGGTCCCTGGTGTTGTGGTGGCCGTTGTGCTGACGGTGAGGATCGATGTGACGGCAGCCGTACCGGTGATGTCAGCCGTGGTCGGGTTCAGCGCGCAGGTTGCGGGACTAGTTGCGCCTGCCGGGCCGGTGACGGTGCAGGCCAAGGCAACGTTGCCGGTGAATGTGCCGAACGGCGTGACCGTGATGGTGGAGGTATTGCCGGTAGTAGCGTCGGCGGCGAAGGTGAGCGTGGTTGGCGCGGCAGTGACACTAAAGGGCGCGACGTTTGAGGTGACGGTGGTTGTCTCGGTTATCGTTCCCGACACGCCGGTAACCGTGACGGTATAAGCACCCGGGGTCGTGGTTGCGGTTGAGTCCACCGTGAGCGTAGAGGTAACGGCGGCCGTGCCAGTCACGTCAGGCGAGGTGGGATTGAGGCTGCAGGTTGCGGGGCTGGTTGCGCCGCTTGGGCCAGTCACGGCGCAGGTGAGATTCACCGTGCCAGTGAAGCCGCCGGACGGCGTGACCGAGACGACAGATGTGTTGTTCGTGGTGGCTCCAGGGACGAGACTGAGGGCGGTTGGGGCGGCCGTGAGAGCGAAGCTTGGCGTGCCGCTGACGGCCGCTTCAATGGCCAGGGTATGAACAAACTCACCGTTTGCATTCATTCCTGTAACCCGGACGTTGTAGTTGCCAGTGGCAACGGAGGAGCCGGCATCGATGGTGAGCGTAAGCGGAGAGGTGCTGCCCGGAGAGAGCGTCGCCGAGGAGCTAACGGAGCAGGTGACCGGGTTTCCGGTGGGCGTTGGGGCGCAGGTGAAGCTGACGGCTCCGGCGAATCCGTTGACGGAAGAGAGATTGATGGTGTCAGTGCCGGAGCCTCCGGAGGCGACCGGAACGATGGTGGTCTCCGGAACCATGGAGAAGTCGGAGAGGGGGCTGGAGATTGCGCCACCGCTATTGAGCGTGGTGGCAGAGATGTTGTAGTTCGTGTCGCCTGTGTATTGCAGGGTTATGAAGTTAGAACCCTGGAAGAGGACTTGACTGTTGAGCGTAGTGGAGAAGGTGGAAACAACTCCAGAGGTCGGAGCAACAAGCGGGATACCGTTCCCAATGGAATAACCGGAGGAAAAGATAATAATGCCGCCGGTTGGCGCCGGATGGCCGCTCTGACCAGTTACTGTACCGGTAATGGTAATGCTGGTTGACGGCGAGATGCTTCCGGACATGGTTGCAGTGGTGGTGGTGGAAAGACCGCCGAGCGAGCCGAGCTGGATCTGGAAGGATCCCGTAGAAGTTGCCTTGTAGTTCGAGTCTCCAGAGTAGCTGACGTTGACGTTGTAGGTTCCGGTGTTATTCGCGACTGTGACGGTAGCTACGCCTTCCGTTGCTTGATAGTTGGGATCGACCGCAGCCGAGAGGGTCGCTGTCTGGGTGCCGCCGGGCAGTCCAGTAACGGTGACGGTTCCGGTGGGAGGCTTGATAGGAACGGGGTAGACAACACCGCTATTTGGGTTGGCGAAGCTGACCTGGGCGTTGTTCGCGACCTGGATGTTGAAGACTGTATTCTGACCGTTGGCGAATTGCGTCGAATTGATCTGATTCGATGCACCGAATGCGATTGCGGGCGTGTCCTGCACTACGGTGAAGGTGACGGCCGAGGCAGTCGATTTGTTGTAGCTGTTGTCTCCGGCATAGCTCGCAGTGACGGAATGGGAACCAATGGCGAAGGGCGCGTTGTACTCGGCATCACCCTCGGCATTGAGAACGGCGGTGTTGATCGTTGAACTTCCGTCGGCAAAGGTGACGGTTCCGGTGGGAATACCGAAGACGGGGCAGGTGGCGCTGCTGGTAAAGCAGTTTTCCAGCGCAGTGAGCTGAGAGCTGGGGGCGACCTGAGCGCTGAGGAGTAACTGCGTGCCGTAATCGATGCTCGCCCCTGAAACAATCGAACCCGAACTGGAAGTTCCCGCCGGTGAAAAGAGATTGAAGTAGATGCCGCTGTTTTCGGGGTTGACCGTGATCTGGGTCTTCTGGGAGCTGCTCGCGGCATTGCTGGGGTCTCCACCATAGTGTCCCCATATGTTGTAGGTTCCACCGGGCAGGTAATTCACAGTATTGCCACTGTTGAATGTGCCATTGGAAAGTGGGAACCAGGGCTGACCCTGCTGCACCGGCTCAGTGCTGTCGGTCATCAGGGCTACATCACCCGTAGCGGTGGATGGGGTGACGGTGCCGCTGATGGTGATTGGTGTGCCATGCGTAAAGGTAGTTTCGGAGGGCGTGAGGGTAGTGTTGCTCGTGGCGAAGGTGACTTTATTCCAGTCGGCGACGAGAACGTTGGCATCGACGCTGCCGAGGCCGGAAGCGAGGTCATACCCTGCGGTTGCGTTGTACTCGGGCGTTGTGCCGGTTCCGATTTGACCTTCGATCGCCGGACCGTAGGTGGGATCGGTGATCGTGGGTGGGTTGGTGATCGAGATGCAATCGGGAGATGTGGGTGAGAAGGAGCAGGGGACGGAGTTGGATCCGACGGTTATGTCGTGGAAAGCTGCGGGAAACTGCGTGGCCAGGGGATAAAGAACGAAGTCGGCCTGACCCTGGCGCCCGTACTTCTGATTGACGAGAGCCATGATGCCGGCAAAGGCGGGTGATGAAGCCGAAGTTCCGCCGACGGCCGTTATCTGCACGGTGTTTCCGCCAGAGGCAGGCTGGCAGTCGCCGTCCTGATAGCACTCAGGGTAGAAACTGCCGTTCTGGGCAATGGCAGCATAGAGCGCGAGGTCTGGGACGTCACGGGCCGAGTCGGCGGGAACACCGGCGCCCTTTTGCCAGGCAGGTTTGGGGTAAGGTACGCAGGCGTTAGTGGAGCTTAGCGTTGCGCAGGTGCTTGCTCCCCCGCCGCCGCCGGCGATAGCGGTGACCGTTCCGCTTGATTCAGTGAGGATGTTGAAGATATTGAGGCCGAACTGGCTGTTGTTCCAGGGCTGCTCGGGTATGACGGCCTGGAGAGATGGTTTATAGGAACTATTGCTGGCGGCGGTGGTCCAGAAGGTGCCAAGCTGGGCGTTGATGGCGGCGGTGGTCCCGTTGTACGAGCTGTAGAAGAAGTCGGTGCCGCCCACGGAGACGTTATAGGCCGACTCGCCCCAGCCGGTGACGGCCTGGCCGCCGACGGCGTAATACTGCGAGCTTTCGTCACAACCGGCCGAGGCGCTGTCCCCCGAGGAAACCATGACGGTGATGCCTTGCGCGGCAGCCTGCTCCCAGAGAGTGGCAAAGGCCGCGTTCAGGCTGGGGCTGTAGGCCTCGCATAAGCCGAAGCTCATGCTAATGACAGGCGCGATATTGCCATAGACGGCGTGCTCGGCGGCGAGCAGTAGTCCGTACTCAAGAGTTGTGTCGGAAGCGATCACCAGATCGATCGTGGCGTTGGGCGCAACGGCTCCGGCTTGCTCTACGTCAAGATAGGCTTCGACGGAGTCGCCGTTGGGGCCGTCCGGATCATTGATGCCGTCAACTCCCGGATCATTTCCGTCGATGATGACCTGCGGCAAATTCGGGGCTGCCGGATTGGCATCCAGGTTGAAGAGCGAGCGGAACTGCTTAACGAGATAGATGTTGATGTTGGAGTCGTTGACGATGGCGATGGTCTGGCCCGAGCCGTTGACTTGGGCAGCGTAAAGCGGGTTGAGATCATACTGGACGGCGAAGTCGCCCGGCGCGAGAACATAGTTATTATCGATAGCCGGGGTGCCTGGGCCTGTAGTCCAGAGCGGAGTGGCCTTGTCGGTCCTGGGGTCATAGGTGGCTTTGCCGAGGACTTTGGCATAGTTCTTCCCGCGGAAATTGTTGAGCGAGGTGAAACCGCCGAAGACCGGCGCGAGCGCGGACGGAATCTGCGGGTCGGCGGCGTTGGCGTAGTGCGTCTGTCCTTCCACCAAGTACTTGTGAATCTGAGTGTGAAAGGCGTCGCGAAACTGAGCGACGTTCCCGGAGATTTCGAGGGTCTGTTTGCCGGGGTTGAGCCTGGTTATGCTGAAGCCCTTCGATTGCAGCCAGGATTCGAGGGTAGCGATGTCCTGATCGGAGGGGCCGAATTGCTTGCCAAACTGATCCGGCGTAAGCCACTTGTGATAGCTGGCCGAGCCAGGCGTGTGCAGATCGGTGATGAGCTGCTTCAGGGCCGACTCCTGCGCGTCGCTGCGCTTGAGCACCACCTGGACGCGGTCGAGGGGCATGCTGTCGGGCGCGGCTCCGCGATCGTTGGCTGCGCTGGCCAGGGGATGGAGCGTTCCCTTGAGGGTGACACGGGAGTTCTCATCGATGGGCTGGGTAAGGCGGGTAGTCACCAGCGAAGATGTGGCCTGCGCAACGAGCAGGGCGGGCGCGATAAGGGTGAGGGCTGCCGCCGCGAAGGCGATGGGGCTTAGGGAGCGGAGAATCTTTGCGAGCATGGCCATCCTATCCAGTGTTGAGACGATTGAATCGGGCACTCCATGTTGTTACGGTGCGTCGATGTTCGCATTCTGGGGATGCGTTCAACCGATACCCGTCCGCCGACTGCGTCAGGAGCGGTGCGAGGAGGAACAGAGAGAAATCTATGCGGGTCTCGAACGGAAAACAGCAGAGCGTCGAAAAATAGCGAGTCCCCGAATGCGACGGTTGTAAGCGATTCGAAGAGCCGTGTCAAGGGACGGGCCCAATGACCGGGTTTGCCACCGGCAAGCGAAGGAAAGGCGCTTTCGCGGAAACTCGAGGAGCGAGAACACGCCGTCGGCGTAGAGGGTATGAGATGCATAGGGCAGGGTATGCCTTGCGACCATTTAGACGGTAACTCCGGGAATTAGTTGCGGTGGCTGTAAGCGCCTAAAGAGTTTGATTCGATCAAACCGATTCAAGAGGGATCACGCGGTTGAGACGGATGGCCACTCCGGCACGGCGAGCAAATACATGTAGAAAATGACTCCGGGTTCTGTCAGAGTGTTTCGCGGTGGTGAAAATCGCTTTGTCGGATCAGAAGGCTGGGAAATGCTGACTACTTGGGAGGATGTCGTAATCGTTATTCTGATCGTTGTCTGCTCGCTTCTCTTCAAGATGGCGGTCAACCGGTTCTGGACTACGGAGCGCCGAAAGATGCATAACGATCTGATCGGCTGGCAGCTCAGCATTCTAGGCACGACCTACGCGGTGATTGTGGGATTCATGCTGTACACGGTCTGGACTGATTTCGGGCTGGCAGAAGCGAATGCGGACGCAGAGGCTAACGCGGTCATGAATGTGTATCGCCTGGGGGAAGGACTGCCCGCATTACAGCGCGACGAGCTGAGAAAGACGGCGCGCGCATATGTGGACGCGGTGGTGGACGAGGATTGGCCGGCGATGGCCCGCGGCGACGACGGGATCCTGGCCAGCCACGCGATGAGCTCGAAGATGTGGCAGATTCTGACGTCGGTGAAGGCGGCCTCCCCTACGGAGATCACGGCGGAGGATCATGCGCTGTATGAGCTGAGCGCAATGGCCGAGCACCGGCGTCTGAGGCAACTGGAAAGCACGTCGCGCCTGCCAGGGGTCTTGTGGTTCGTACTGATCATCGGAGGCACGGTGACGATCATGTCGAGCTGCATGTTCGGTGCTGAAAGCTCGTGGCTGCACGGGCTGCAGGTGTTTGCCTTTTCACTGCTGATCGCGCTGGTGCTGGTAGCCATCGCGGATATCGATCGGCCATTTCAGGGTTCGGTGCATGTGAAGGACGCGGCGTTCCGGCGCGCCCAGCTGAACATGAGCGAGCAGTAGCTGCGGTTTTACGCAGGGAGTTGCGGGTCAGGCGGCGGTGCCGGAACGGCTTTCGGCTTTGGCTTACGGAAGGCATAGACGATGGCAAGAAGCGGCGGGGCAAGCAGGACTCCCCAGAAGGGGATGACGATGCCAAGCAGGATGGGAACAAAAATGGAGGCCCAGATGGGTACGCGCGTGACGCGCTTGAGCAGCCAGGGCTGGAGCAGAAGCTGGTCAATGATGACAATGGCCGCGTAAAGACCCAGGACAAGGCCCAGTCGGTACTCGTCGCGTCCGCTGAAAAGGACCATCATGACCGGGAAGATGACGGTAATGACGCCTCCAAAGTTGGGGACGAAGGTCATGAGTCCGCCGATGAGCGCCCAGAGAGGCGCGAGCGGGATACCGAGGAGCGCAAGGCCCAGCCACCAGAGGACGGCGACGCAGAGAGCTTCAATGGAAACTGCCCGCCACCAGTTGACGAGCGCGATCCCGGCTATGCGGGCGCTGTCGCGGGCAGTGCGGCCGTGAGTGCGGAAGTCGAAGGCCGGCATAGTCTTTAGAGCGTTTTCAGTAATTCCATAAACGCGATGATCCATGCTCGATGCTGCAGGATTCCGGGCAGAGAGCGGTGGGCTGGATACGGCTAAGCGTCACTCTCGCAACTCTGCCAGCAGGAACGCCCTTCCCGGCACACAGAGCGGTGAACGTAATGATCGTCAGGACCCGCTTTTCCCATGGTTTTGAGACACCAGTAGGTGGTGGTTGCTCCCATCACGTCGATCAGTTCGTCGTGAAATTCACCGAAGGCGCCGTAAGAAGATTTGCTGCGGAGCGAAGCGCAATGGATCTGCACGAGTGGGGTTGACATACCGGTCCTCCTTAGCCGATGGCGCTCGGGTCACGCTGCATCTGTCCGGCGGCGAGCAGCACCGTGCGGTAGATCGCTGTCTGAAAGAGCTGAACCTTGTAGCCGTTTTGCGAAAGCGGCGTGGCGTCCTGCATGGCGGCCTTCCCGGCAGCGCGAGCCGTGGCTTCGTCGATGGTCTTGCCGGTGAGCACGGCCTCGGCCGCCTTCGAACGAATGGGCGTGGGCGCGGCCACGCCAAGAACGACGGAAGCCTTGCGGCAGAGTGCGCCATCCATGACCAGCACCACGCCGGCATCTGCGATCGGCCAGTCGAAACTCTCCTTCTCGCCGTACTTCTGATAGGCGGAGCGGGTGCCGGGAGCGGGCGCGGGGACAAAGATGCCGGTGATCAGTTCGCCGGGCTGGACAACGGTCTCGTTGATGACGCTTTTTTCAGGGGGCACGTAGAAATTGCTCATCAAGACCATGCGCTTGCCGCGCTTCGAGGTGAGCTCCACTTGCGCGTCCATCCCGAGCAATGGCACGGCGGTCGACGACGGATGGACCATCGCGCAGGTGCTGTTGTTCATGATGGCGTGGTACTGGTTTTCACCGGCTTGCGCGTGGCATTCATCGCTGCCGCCGCCCTTCTTCTTGCAGTCGACGTCGGTGGAGCGGAAATACCAGCAGCGTGGGCGTTGCATGATGTTGCCGCCGAGGGTGGCCATGTTGCGCACCTGCGGCGTGGCTGCGTGTCCGGCGGCGTCGGACAGCGCGGAGTAGCTACGCTGAATCTCAGGATGGTCGGCAATCTCGCTCAGGGTCGAGAGCGGACCAAGTTGCAGGCCGTCGGCGGATACGGTGATGCCGCGTAGGCTGTCGACATTGCGAATGTTGACGAGCTTTGCTGGAAAGACGATGTCGTCTTTCATCAAGTCAAGGAGATCGATGCCGCCTGCCTTGACGGTGGCGCCGTCGCCAAGCTGCCCGAGAGCCTCGTCCACTGTTTTGCAATCAACGAACGCGAACTTGTTCATGCCATCACCTCTCTCTGCACCTTGCCGAGCCCGGCGAGTACGTTTGCGGGAGTCATGGGAATCCTGCGCATGCGCACCCCCGTGGCGTTGTAGAAGGCATTGCCGATGGCCGCGGCCAGCGTAATGATGCCGGCAGACTCGCCGATACCGGCGGCGTCGGTGGAACTCATTGCGATGTAGTTCTCGATAAGCGCGACTTCGATCTCGGGAACTTCGCGCGCGCCCAGGATTTTGTAGTTCTCCAGATTCGCGTTCAGCATATAGCCGGATTTATCATCCATGATGCGCTGCTCGAAGAGCGCATAGGAAATGCCCTGCAACATGCCGCCGTTGATCTGGCTGATGACTCCGGTGGGATTGATGGGACGGCCGCAGTCGTGCGCACCGAAGACCTTTTCGACGTGTATGCGGCCGGTCTCGGTGTCGACGGCCAATTCGACGAAGTCGACGCCGCCATAGGTAAGACGGTCTTTCGAGTATTCGGCAACGCGTGTTGCGCGAGCGGAGATTTCGTCGGTCGGCAGTTTCGCTGTGACCTGCCTGAGAGAGTATGACTTCGACGGATCGTTCTTGAAGACGACGCGGCCGTTCTGTGTGGCAAGGTTGTCGGCGGTCGTGCCCAAAGCCGGAGCGACCGCGGCAAAAAGTTTCCCTTTCGCCTGGTATGCCGCATCGCGTACTGCAGGCGTGATGGAACCGGCTGTGACGCTGCCGCCGGAGTCAGGACCGATTGGATAGCGGGTGTCGCCGATGCGGATGACAACATTTGCGGGCGCCATGCCGAATTCCTCACCAACGATCTGGGCGAGGATGGTCTTGGTGCCACCGCCGAGGTCCTGCACGGCTGACATCAGTTCAACGGAGCCATCGCGCAAAACGCGAACCTCGCATGAGGAATCCATGTTGACGAATCGATACCAGACCGATTGCGCGATTCCCATGCCGTGCTTGATCGGACCGGGATCGGAGCCGGCGGACTTGCGGTTGCGCCAGTTGGTGCGCTCCAGAATCAGCTGCCGCTCGACTTTGCGCGCAGGGCTCTCGTCGATTTTCTCGCGCAGCGCGAGCGGATCCATATTCAATTTGACGGCAAGTTCATCGATGGTCTGCTCGAAGGCGAAGCACCCCTGCGGATGCCCCGGCGCGCGGAAGGCCGCGCCCGGACCAGCGTTGGTGAAGACGTCGTACTCGTCGGTCAACAGGTTCGGGCATTTGTACATGTTGGTTGCGGGACCCGCTGTGCCGGCGCCGGTCCCGACACCCGCGGTGCCATAACTGGTGAGCTGGATGGCGGTGAGAGTGCCGTCGCTCTTCGCGCCGATCTTGAGCATCTGATGCGAATCGGGCCGGTTGCTGACGATGTGCTCCTGCCGGCGGTCGAGCATCAGCTTGACCGGCGCGTTCGCCTTGCGCGAAAGGTTCGCGGCGACCACGCCTTCGTTCCCTGCTCCGAACTTCGCGCCAAAGCCGCCGCCCATGTATTCGGTAATGACGCGGATCTTGCTCTTGGGGAGCTTGAAGACGTCGGCGAATTCGCTGCGCACACTTGACGTGCCTTGCGTAGAGGCGTAGACCGTGACCTCGTCCGGCTTCCAGTCAACGACGAAGCCGTGCGTCTCGAGCGCGGAGTGGGTTTGCACCTGGGTAAAGTACTCGCTTTCGACGAGGACGTCGGCTTCGGCAAAGCCCTTGGCTGTGTCTCCGCGTTTGCGCCGTTCGGGCCCGTGCACGTTGCCCTTCTGGGGAACGTCGGCGGGACCGCCGCCACCGCCTGCGCTGCCGGCTTCATCTGCGGGACCGGGAAAAACAGCGGGGGCATCCGTGGCGCGCGCTTCTGTGCGATCGACAACAAAGGGTTTGGCGTCGTACCGCACCTTGACAAGCTTTGCCGCATCATCCGCGATCTGCTGCGTGGTTGCGGCGACACCGGCGATCGGCTGGCCGGCGTATCGGATAGTGGGATAGCGCGAAGGACCATCCAGCTTTGGATTACGCAGCTCCGCGACGCCGTAGACGTGCTCGATGACGTAGACGGCACGAACGCCGGGCAGCTTTTCTGCTGCGCTGGTGTCGATCGACATGATGTGCCCGTGAGGGATGGTCGCATCGACCATGCGCGCGTAAAGCATCCCGGGCAGCTGTACATCCGCCGTATATTTGCCCTTTCCGGTGGCCTTTGCCGGGCCATCGTAGCGCTGCGTCGGTTTGCCGATGTAAGTGAGCTCGGAATTCGGCGGCAGCGGCGGCGGCTCATCGAGCGGCACCTCGCGCTGCTTCGTCTGGAGACCGTCCTGCGGAATGCCGAAGACAAAATTGTCCGTGCGGGTCGGCTGCTTCGCAGGCGTGGCGGCAACTTGCTGTCCTTCGAGGGTTGCAGTTTCGGGCGCCATGTTATGCCTCCCTTCCCGCGCTGAGGGTTACCAGACCTGAGGCGACACGGTGTTGTGCGACATCGAGAGTCGCGGCAAAAACTTTGGGATAGGTTCCGCAGCGGCAGAGATTTCCGCTGACGGCATGCTTCACATCGGCAAGGCTGGGGTTCGGATTGCGCTCCAGCAGAGCCGCGCAGCTCATCACCATGCCCGGCGTGCAGAAGCCGCATTGCATGGCATCGTGCTTCACGAATGCCGCCTGCACCGGGTGCATAGTATCGCCGTGCGACAAGCCTTCGATGGTCGTAATCTCCCGGCCAACGGCGTCGACGGAGAGCGTCATGCAGGCCAGGGCCGGCACCTTGTCGATCCACACCGTGCAGGCCGAACACGATCCGCGGTCGCACACCACCTTGGTACCGGTCAGGCCAAGATTGTCGCGCAGAGTCTCAGCCAGGGTGTAGCGAGGCTCGACGGTGACGATGTGTTCCTCGCCATTGATGTGCAGCTTGATGGGGAGCGGACCTGGGCCGACAGTCGGAACGCTTTGCAGCGCACTGTTTGCTTCACGTCCGAAAGCTTTTGCGGATTCGATTACGGTGGATGCGGCAGTGACGCCGGCACCCTTCAGAAATCCGCGGCGGGAAACCTCTATCTTAGGAGCGTCTGCCATGAGCAGCCTTTCCGATCAGGATGGAATGCATGCGATCACGCGGCCTGGATTGACTTTGTTATCTACTTTATATCGACCAATGCCGGTTGCGCCAACGGGCCTCGCAAACCGGTGTTGTTCAAAACCAAAGTGCCGTGAAAGCGGACGGCCGTGAAGGAAAAGCCGCCGAAACGGCAGGCTTCTTCGTAAACCGCTCGAAGGGTTGGAGATCCTCAAATTCTGCTAGCCTAGAGACATGAAATTCGGCGTGCTGGTTTTTCCGGGATCGAATTGCGACCACGACACCTACCATGTGATCGCGAATCTGGCCGGACAACCGGCTACTTTCCTGTGGCACGACTCTCCGAGCCTCGAAAACTGCGATGCGATTCTGGTTCCGGGCGGATTCGCATATGGGGATTATCTGCGCACGGGCGCAATTGCGCGCTTTTCTCCAGTGATGCAGTCTGTGAAGAAATTTGCCGCCGATGGCGGGCTCGTACTGGGCATCTGCAACGGCTTCCAGATCTTGTGCGAGGCGGGATTGCTGCCGGGCGCGCTGATGCGCAACGCAGGGCTGAAATATATCTGCAAACAGGTGTATCTGCGGACGGAGACGGCCAACACGCCCTTCACTGAGACGCTCGAACCGGGCGAAGTGGTCAAGATTCCCATTGGTCACATGGAGGGCAACTATTTCTGCGACGCCGCCACGCTGGAAGCACTCCGGAGCGAAGACCGGGTGGTCTTCCGCTATGCGACTGCGGAGGGCAACGTGACGCGGGAGGCGAATCCTAACGGATCGCTGGATAATATTGCGGGGATTTTGAACGAGGGGCGCAACGTGCTGGGGATGATGCCTCATCCGGATCGTTCGAGCGAGCGTATGCTGGGGTCGGCGGATGGCTTCAAGATTTTTCAGTCGATGGTAGGAACGCTAGCCACTAGCCATTAGGGATTAGCCATTAGGCCGGATCATGATCGATATTCACCACCATCTGCTGTTTGGTCTGGACGACGGAGCGAGTGACGTTGAAACGTCTCTGGCGATGGTTGAGGCTGCGGTGGAGAACGGCATCACCCATATTGTGTGCACACCGCACGCGAATACCCGCTGGGCTTTCGATCCGGAAGTAAATCGGCAAAAGCTGGAAGAACTGCAAGGTCGCGTGAATGGCAAGGTTACGCTCGGGTTGGGATGCGACTTCCACCTTTCTTACGACAATATCGAAGACGCGCTGAAGAATCGCACGAAGTACACGATTAACAGCAAGCAGTATCTGCTGGTGGAGTTTGACGACCTGATGATTCCGACCAGCATGAACGACGCCTTTTATGAACTGATAGTGGCGGGCCTGCAGCCGATCATTACGCATCCGGAGCGGAATCTGACGATTCAGAGACATCCTGAACGGATGAAAGAGTGGTTGCGCGAAGGCTGCCTGGTGCAGGTGACGGCTGCGTCGCTGACCGGGCGGTTCGGGCGGACCGCGCAGTCGCTGGCGATGCAGTTTCTGGAGAAGAACTGGGTGAACTTTCTGGCGACGGATGCGCACAATGTGGAGTCGCGGCCTCCCAAGCTGCGGGAGGCATACGATGTTGTCGCGAAGCGCTTCGGCGGTGAGACAGCTAAGCGGCTGTGCGTAGAGAATCCTCGGGCTGTGTTTTTCGGCGAAGAGATGCCGGAACAACCTGAGCCGAAGGGGATCGAAGAGGAAAGCAAAGCCCCGCAGGGAAGACGAAAAAAGGGGCTGCTGCGGAGATTGTTCTCGAGCTAGTGCTGCGCGCACGGCGAATACAAAAAGCAGCTTCTTTTGACCGTGCTCCCTTCGGTCCCTCCGCTCAGGATGACAAATTTTTTCTTATAGTCCCAGCCCTCCGTCGACGCCCAGCATCTGGCCGGTGATGAAGTGCGGGCCGGTGGCGAAGAAGAGAACGGCGGCGGCGACCTCCTGTGTCGTTCCGTTGCGCTTCATCGGCGTCTTGCGGGCAAAGTGCTCGTATTCGGCGGAGGCTTCTCCGTTGACGATCATGCCGGGGGCGACGCAGTTGACGCTGATCTCGGGCGCAAAGGCCTTGGACATCACCTGGGTGAGCATGTGCAGAGCGGCCTTCGAGGTGCAATAGTGGCCGTGCGTAGGCCAGGGATGGATGCCCCCGAGCGATCCGATATTAATGATGCGGCCGTGCGCGGCTTTGAGATACGGATGGGCCGCCTGTGCGACGAGGAAGGGCCCGCGGGTGTTGGTCTCGAACATGGCGTCCCATTGCTCGACAGAGATTTTTTCCAGGGCCTCCGTCTCAAAGCGGCCCGCATTGTTGACCAGGATGTCGAGACATCCGAAGTCGGCGGCGATCTGGTTCACGGCCGATTGAATGCTCTCGGGCTGGCGCAGGTTGGCGGGGACGGCGGCGGCACGGATGCCGAAGTCCTCGAGCTCGCGGACGGTTTCGCGGGCTTCGTCGGCTGAGTCACGATAAGTAATCGCGACGTGCGCGCCCTCTTCGGCGAGCCCGAAGGCGATGCCCCGGCCGATGCGCTTCGCCGCTCCGGTAACGAGCGCGACTTTGTCTTGTAACTTCTTCATATCAAAATTGTATTGCTAGCGGAGTGGGCCGGAATTTCTGCGGAGTTCGGAGAGCGGGTAGAAAGTGCCGCGCCAGCGAATGCCTCCGTGCAGAAGCGTGACGATCACGGAACGGAAAAGAGCGTAGATAAGCAGGGCTGCGGCAACGGGAAAGGTGAGGAAATAAGCGCTGGGAATTCCGTTGTAGCGGCGGAAGGAGCGATAGACGAAGAAGAGCGTAACGAAGAGCAGCGTTCCCGGAATGCGGAATCGAAGCGGGCCGGCGAGCGCGGCGAAGGGTCCCAGGCAGGAGACGATGAGCACGGCGCAGGCGGCGAGCGCGGGCAATGCACGGAAGCGGAAGACGGCGAAGAAATTCTTGGTCAGGTTGCGGATGAAGTGGCGGGTTCCTTCGACCCAGCGGAGGCGGATGAGGCCGGGGCCGAAGGCGACGCGCTGGCGGTAGCCGGCGCGCTTGACCTCGACGCCAAGGCGGATGTCTTCGACGACCTGCATGCGCAGCGACTCGAAGCCGCCGATGGCGCGGTAGACATCGGAGCGGACGAGGTTGAAGGCTCCGATGCCAATGGAGTCGCGGCTGCGCGAATCGGAAACGCGCCAGGGCGGGGATCCGAGAATGCCGAAGAGTTGGAAGATGGCGACCATCATGGTCTCTCCGAAGGTCTTGAGGATCACGGTGGGAAAGACGACGACGTGATCGGCACGCTCGGCCTGGGCGAGATTGACGGCGCGGAGAAGCGAGTCGGGCGAGAAAAGGATGTCGGCGTCGGTAAAGAGCAACCAGGGCGTGGTGGCCTGCCGGGCGGCTAGCGCCATGGCGTGGGTCTTGCCCATCCACCCGGGAGGAAGATCGGTGACGTGGATGACGGTGAGCCGGGTCTGGGATTCCGATGCAACTCGATCCATGATGGTGCAGGTTGCATCGGTGGAGCGGTCATCAACGGCGAGGATTTCTATCGGAACAGACTCGATGGCGAGGAGCGAGCGGAGGGTGGCCTCGATATTGGCCTCTTCATTGCAGGCGGGGACGATGACGGTGATAAGCGGCAGCTGCGCTGGTTCGAGCGGGTGGGCGTAGCGGGGATCGAGGAGATTTGGGACGCGCGGCAGATTGCGCAGGGCGGCGAGGATGCGCGCGGTCCACAGAAGCACAATGAGCCAGTCGAGCGCGAGGAGGAAGTCAGCCATTAGCCATTAGGAATTAGCCATTCGATGCTGTTTCTGCCGTGCCTGTAAGCACCGGCGCGAAGCGGGATCCGGTAAAGAGGATGACACCCGAGACGGCGAGGGTGATGAGGGTAATGCTGAGTCCATAACGCAGGTTAGTGGCGTCGGATACGCGTCCGATGAGGTGCGGTGAGAAGGCGTCGCCGAGGGCGTGGATTACGAGCAGGTTGAGCGAGATTGCCGTGGCGCGGATGGGCGCGGCGACCGAGTTGACGATGGCTGCGTTGAGCGGTCCCGTGCCGAGGAAAAGAAAGAACTCGGCGATGAAGGCTCCGGGAATGAAGACCGAGGGCGGACCAAAGAAGACCAGAGCAGCGGCCGGTATAGCGAGCACCGATCCCCATGCCGAGATCAGGTAAAGGGCGCGATAGTTGGTGCGCAGCCAACGGTGCGCGAGCCATCCTCCGATGATGGTTCCAAGGAGGCCGCAGACAACGGTGAGCCCGCCGGCAACGGTTCCGGCCTTGGCGACGGACATGGATCCGAAGCGGACGAGAAATGTTGGCAGCCATGTGGAAATGCCGCCCACGGCGAAGGTCCACATGGCGAGGCCGAGGGTGGCAGTCCAGAATGCGGGATTGCGGGTGAGGCCGGACAGGGTGGTGCGGTTCAAGGTGGGCGCGAGGGAGTCGGCGCTTCCCCGCTGGGGTTCGCGCACGAGGAAGTAGAAGGCCAGGGCGATGAGGACTCCGGGAAGCGCGGCGATGAAGAAGGGCATGCGCCAACCGTAGCGTTGGCCGAGGATGCCGCCGGTGAGGTACCCGAGGGCTCCACCGACGGGAATGGTGATGTAGAAGATGCTGAGGACGCGGTTGCGGTCGGCCTCAGGATAGAAGTCGGCGAGCAGGGCGGGCGCGAAGATGCTGAAGGTGGCTTCGCCGATGCCGACGATGGCGTGACGGATAAGCAGGGTTTCGTAGCTATGGACCCAGGCGGTAAAGAGAGTGGCGATGCTCCAGAGGAGCGCACCGATGACGATGAGCGGCTTGCGCGGGAGGTGGTCTCCAAGCCAGCCGGTGAGTGGGGCAGCGATCATATAGACAAAGAAGAAGACGGTGGTCAACAGCCCGGTCTGCGCATCGTTGATGGCGAAGTCTTTTTGAACGAGAGGCTGTACGCCGGGAAGGATGTATCGGTCAATGAAGTTGAAGAGATTAAGGCTGGTGAGAAGAAACAGCGCCGTGCCAGCGGTGCGGGCAGCGGAGATTCGCGGCGTGGCTGGGGACGAAGCCGGCATCGTGGAGTTCGCTCGCCTAGGGTTGACCCAGTCCGTCTTGGCGGTGGTAATTGGGATACGGCGGTATCGGCGCAGTGGGCACGGGGTGTTCTTTCAGTTGGTCCAGCACGATCGAAACCGCGCGTTCGAGTTGCGCGTCGCGCCCCGCGGCCACATCCTTCGGCAACTCTTCAACTTCAATGTCTGGAGCGATGCCGTGGCCTTCCACTTCCCATTCCCCGTTCAGGCCATATATCGCATAGCGAGGTGCGGTGACCCTGCCGCCATCGATCAGCACCGGGTAGCCGCCGATTCCCACCAGTCCACCCCACGTCTTTACACCCACCAGTGTTCCGAGGTTCGCCTTGCGGAAGTACCACGGCATCGCGTCGCCGCCCGATCCAGCCGATTGATTGATGATCATTACCTTAGGTCCGAAGATCGCACCTTGCGGGTCGTGAACAGGCTTGCCATCCCGCTCAATTGCGCCGCTCAGCGGCCTCTGGCCTAGCACATTCACGACGTAGTCGGCGATAAAGCCCCCCTCGTTGTAGCGTTCGTCGAGCACCACTGCTTGCTTATCGAGCTGTGCATAGAAATAGCGGTTGAAGTTCGTGTAGCCCGCGCCGGCCGTGTTGGGCATGTAGATGTAGGCGACCTTGCCGCCCGAGAGTTCATCGACTTTGCGCCGGTTTGACTCGATCCAGTCGATGTTGCGCAGTCCGTGCTCGGAGTCCACCGGCACTACCGTCACATCCCGTCCATCGCTGCCGTCTGCCTTCTTACCCACGCGCACCACCGTCTGCTTGCCGGCGGTCCCATCGAAGAAGCTGTCGAGGTTGTCGGTTGCGTGCAGCTCGCGGCCGTTGACGGCCAGCAGATACTCACCCTCGACGATGTTGATGCCCGGAAGCGTAAGCGGCGCGGTGAGCGAGGGCGTCCAGTTCTGACCGTTATATATCTTGGAAAATTTGTACCGGTTGTTTTCGACTACATAATCGGCGCCCAGCAGGCCGGGTTTTGGTCCTTCCTTGGGCTGCCGCGGGCCGCGTACGAACATGTGGCCGACCTGAATCTCACCCAACATTTCGTTCGAGAGATAGGTAAATTCCTCCCGCGACGCAAGCCCGTCCACATAAGGCTGGTATTTTGCTTCAATCCTGGCCACGTCAAGCCCGTGCAGATGCGGGTCGTAGAAAAAATCTCGTTCGATGCGCCAGGTTTCCCGGTACATCTGCTTCCACTCGGTGCGCGGATCGAGCATTGCGACCATGCCGCCGTTATTCACCGGCTTGCCTTGCGGAGCATCCGACGATCCAGGCTTCAGATCTGCAACCGGAACGATAAACCAGCTGTCCTCGTGCATGTAGAAAAGCTTTTCACCGTTGAAGGAAACGATATATCTGTCCAGGCCGCTCAGGACCTCTTCGGTTTTGCGCTTTTCTGTGGTGAAGCGCCAGAGCGACCGGATTGGTGCACCATCTTCGGAGGAGGGACGCCCAACAGCATTTCCTTCCGCGAGGAAAAGTACGCCTGTCTTTCCGACGGCAAGACCGACATAGTTACGAGCCGGAATCGGCAGGGAAAGGATGCGGTTTCCAATTCCGGGAAGATCGATGACGGTCGGCTTCGGCTTCTCTTCCTTCTTCTTACTTTCGTCTTTCTTCTCGTCTCCTTTGGCGGCGGCCTTGTCATCGCTCTTGGCGGTGTCTGCCTTGTCCTCCTTCTTGTCTGCGTCCTTTTTTTCTTCTTCCTTCTTGTTGTTCTCGTCGTCGCTCTCCGGAGGCACGGGCGAAGCGCCGTCTTTCGCCAGCACGACGACATACACGCTGCTGTTGGTCGCGCGGTCCAGCGAAGAAAGATCGATACCGGCGTCCGAAGGGCCGTTGTTCGTCGATGCGGTGAAGTAGATGTACTTACCGCTGGGGTCAAAAACCGGATGGTCGGCATTGCTCATGCCATCGGTGATCTGAGTGGAAGTGTGGGTAGCAAGCGAATAGAAGAAGACCGCGTCCAACTGGTTCTCGAGATCTCGCGTGTAGGCGATCCACTGTGAATCCGGCGACCAGGAGACTTCGGTAGAAGGGCCGAAAGATCCGCGCAACCCGGTATCAATCTTTATCGGCTTGCCGCCGGCTGCGTCGACATACCAGAGATGCAGATGCTTGTCGGAGAATGCTATGTGCTTCGAATCCGGCGACCATCGCGGGTTGTAGAAGAACGAAGGGTTGGGACCGAGATCGATGACCCTGGGCGCCTGCAGGCCGTCCTGGTCGCGGATGTAGAGCTGATATTCGCCTGAGGCATCGCTGAAGTAAGCGATGGACTTGCCATCCGGTGACCACGAAGGGTCGCGCTCAACTGAGCTCGGGGTCCTCGTCAGGTTGCGAGTATCGCCCTTCTCTTCAGGCAACGTAAAGATGTCGCCGTGCGCCTCCACCACAACTCGCACGCCCGTAGGCGAGAGGTCGATATTCTGCATTTCTTTGGCGGAGATCTTTGCCAGGTGCGGAGTCAGCGAAGGCAGGTCTCCGTGGATCGTGACCCGCACGGTATGCTCCTGCCTAGTGGCCAGGTCATACAGGTGCAGTGAGCCAAACTGCTCGTAGACCAGCGCTCCCGGGCCTGCGCTTACCGTCTTCAGGTCGTAGCCGTGGTTGTCCAGGACCTGTCTGACCTCCTTTGTCTCTCTGTCGTAGCTGAAGAGCGAGACTGGTCCGTTGCGGTCGGAGAGGAAGTAGACGGTGTTCCCTTCCCAAACCGGGCTCGAATCATTTGAATTCTCGCGCGGAACTCTCACCAGGTCGAGCGTCTTCATGTTCACCAGCCACACCGGAGTGGTCTGGCCGCCACGGTAGTGCTTCCACGCATCCTGCCACTGCATCACCGGCACATACGCCAGTGTGTTGCCATCGACCGAAAAGGCGCCGTTGGCTGCACTCGGCAGGGGCAAAACCACGGGTGATCCGGTGCCGTCAGCGTGAGTCAGAAAAAGCCGGGGAAAGTCTGAATAGCTCGCGTGGGACGAGATGAAGAGAACATCCCGGCCGTCCGGCTTCCAGCCGACGGCAGAGTTACCCGTCGGCTCCCAGGTAAGACGTCGCGGCACGCCGCCGTCGGCACTTACTACATACACATCGATGAGTCCATTCTCGCGTGTCGAGTAGGCGATCTGCGTGCCATCGGGAGAGAAGTAGGGTCCAGCCATCACCGAGTCGACTGAAGTCAGCCGCCTCGCTTCGCCTCCTTCACGCGAGACTGTCCACACATCGTCAGCGTAAAGAAATGCTATTCTCTCCCGACTCAGCGAGGGATTGCGCAGGAGCAGCGGTTCGGCACTCTGGGCGAAACTGCAGAGGGTGAGACTGGACAGAGCGCAGCAGCAAAAAGCAGATGCGTAGCAAAGCAGCCAGGTCCGGAAATGGAAGCGAGTGTGTCGAGCCATGCGGAAGATCCTCTGACACGCAGGAAATGCAGGACGTGGTCTGTGTGTACAGGACAGGAGCACTTGCCGCGATGTTTTCACCGCTTACGGAATGCCCTTGGGTGTCGCATAACCATATCATGCCGGTCGGCGCAGTCTGAACGGCTTTCTCCCGGCCGCGGCAACAGGGTCAGGGCGCGGCTATTTGCTCTGATCGATGGCGGGGCGGGGCCAACGGGCATCGACAATCGTGGAAATGCCGCCGCGGGGGCGGAAGTCTCCGTGGACGTGGGCCCAGACGGGATCGCAGGCTTTGACTACGTCTTCGAGAATCTGGTTGACGATGTTTTCCTGGAAGATGCCGAGATTGCGATAGGAGAAGAGGTATTCCTTCCAGGACTTGAGTTCGAGGCAACGTTCGCGGGGCATGTAGCGAAGCTGGATGATGCCGAAGTCGGGGAGTCCGGTCTTGGGGCAGACAGAGGTGAATTCGGGGTCGTCGATCAGGATTTCATAGGCCGGAAACTGATTTTGCCAGGTTTCGATGGCGGGGAATTTGAAGTCGAGACCGGCCTTGGCGTGCTCGTCGGTATAACGGGATATGGTGGATTGGGAAACGGATGCCATAGAGCGATTGTAGGACACCTAATAAGAGCAGGGCGCGCCAGCTACGCGACCACTTTCTCCGCGGATGATGTCCAGGTTACACAATCTTCATGCAAGCAGCATCTTTTTGACGCATAAAGGGATCGAGGTGACTCTTATATACTTATCAACGGTCCGGGCCCTGAATGGCGATCGCGAAAAGAAGAAGACGAAATCCGGTGTGGGTATGGATGGCAGCAGCCATGGCGGTGTTGCTGGTCTTCTATGCGGCGCGCTTGGCAACCCGCACGAGGATTCCGGTCCGGACAGCGATTGCGCAGCGAAGCGAACTGCGGAGCACGAGCGCAACCAATGGCAAGGTCGAGCCGCAGCCGCAGGCGAACTTCGAAGCACATGCGCCGTTTCCGGGTCTGATCAAAGCGCTCTATGTCCACGAAGGCCAGCGAGTGACCAAGGGCACGCTGCTGCTTGCCATGGATGACACCGATGCGCGGACACGGGTGGCTGCGACGCTGGCAGCCTTGCGGAACGCGCAGGCAATCTACAGCGCGACGCTTAAGGGTGGCACGCAGGAAGAGCGGCTGGCGCTGGGCGGGGATTTCCAGAGAACGCAGACGGAGCGCGACCAGGCGCAGCACGATGTAGATGCGCTTAAGAAGCTGCAACTGACCGGAGCTGCCTCAGCGAGCGAGGTGACTGCTGCGGAGCAGCGGTTGGCAGCGGCGAATGCATCGCTCCTTCTGCTTGAGCAGAAAAAGACAGAACGCTATGACGCCGCCGATCTGGCGCGGGCGAAGGCTGCATTCGATGAAGCGCAGACGAGCAATGCTGCGGCGCAATCGCTGTTGAATCAGGCCAATGTCCGCGCGCCGTTTGCGGGGACCGTGTATTCGATTCCGGTGTCGAAGTCGGAGTACGTGCAGACGGGTACGCTGCTCTTGCAGATGGCCGACCTGTCGAAGATGCAGGTGCTCGGATATTTCGACGAACCCGAAATCGGCAAGCTACGCGTGGGTCAGCCAATTGCGATCGAGTGGGACGCGCGGCCCGGGAAAAATTGGCATGGCCATGTGGAGCGCGTGCCCTCCACAATCATCACATACGGGCTGACACGGAACGTAGGCGAAGTGCTCATAACTATCGATGATGCGGACGAAGGCCTGCTCCCCAACACAAATGTGCGCGTGACGGTTACGACTGCGAACGAGGGGAACGCATTAAATATTCCTCGAGAGGCGTTACATACAGAGCGCGGCACTTCGTATGTATATCGTGTGGTGGATGGAACGCTTCGCCGTACGGATGTAACGGTCGGCAATCTGAATCTGACGCAGGTGGAAATTTTGAAGGGCCTTAACGTAGGTGACGTGGTCGCGCTGGGCAGCACCAACGGCCAGCCGATCGGCGACCGGGTGCCGGTGGTTGAAGCAAAATAAAGAGCGCAACAGGATGTGAAGGAGTGACGGCAGGATATTGGGCGAGACTGGCGCTGGTTTACACGCTGGCGGTTGGAGCGGTTGCGGCCTTTGCGGCAATGTCTCGGGAAGCCGTGAACGCGGTTGTGGCGGCGATGAATCAAGGGCGGACAGATGACGCATTGCGCCTTCTGGACACCACCCTGCAGCAGGATCCGAAGGACGCAGAAGCGTTGAATCTGCGCTGCCGCGTCTTTTACGCTGAGGAGCGCTGGGACGATGCGATCGGGGCGTGCGAACTGGCAGTGCAGCTTGCTCCGGGCAACAGCAGTTATCACATGTGGCTCGGGCGCGCGTACGGAGAAAAGGCACAGCAGGTGACGTTTGTGGCGGCATACAAGCTGGCGAAGCTGATCCGGGCGGAGTTCGAGAAGGCCGTGAGCCTAGACGGGAAGAACGGCGAGGCGCTTTCCGATCTCGGGGAGTACTATGCGGAGGCTCCGGCAGTGCTGGGCGGAGGATATGGCAAGGCGGAGGCAATCGCGCGGCAGCTGGATGGATTTGATTCGATGCGAGCGCTGGATTTGCGCGCGCGGATCGCCGAGGAGAAGAAAGACTATGTGACTGCGGAGACGGATTACAGGGGAAAGATTTCAGTCTCCCATTCCGCGGCGCAGTCGTGGATGGACCTGGGAAGCTTCTTTCGCCGACGCGAGCGCTGGGACGAGATGCAGGCGGCGGTGGAGAGCGGGGCAGTTGCGGCGGAGCACGACCATGGACCGCCGCTCGTGGATGGCGCTTCGACCTTGATGAAGGCGGGTAGGGAGCCGCAAACTGCGATCAAGTGGATGCGAGACTACCTGGCGTCGAACGCGTTGAGCCAGGATGCTCCGGCATTTGTGGTGCACGCGCGAATCGGGACTCTGCTGAAACAGCAGGGAGACACTCAAGGAGCGCAGAGGGAGTTTGCCGCTGCACGGGCGCTGGCGAAGGATTACGCGGGATTACCGGCGTCCCCGAATACAAGTCGCTAATCTGTTTGGGACGCGCGGGAAACGGAATCCAGAATAGAATCTGGAGTTGCTTTCGCGGTAAGAGGTAATGAAGTTGCAGAAACGAATCTACCATTGGATCGGGACCTGTGTATTGCTTGGCGCCTGCCGGGCAGGGGCGCAGGTGTCTCTTCCGACCGTGGTGGACCTGGCGGTGCGGAACAGCGCAACCGTGAGAGTGGCGCTAGCTGATGTGCAGCGCGCACAGGCGGCGCTTTCCGAATCGAGGGACGCGTACCTGCCGAGCTTCAATTTCGGATCGGCCGTCGGCTATACCTACGGATTTCCGGTAGGACAACCATCGGTTTATAACATCGGATCACAGTCGCTCCTTTACTCCTTTTCGCAGCCGGATTACATTCGCGCGGCGCGCGCCGCATTGAACTCGGCACAACTCGGCCTTAAAGACAACGAGGAACAAGTGGCCCTTGACACGGCATTGGCCTACATCCAACTGGACAGCGACAACCGCCAGCTTGCGGCGCTGGCCCAGGAAAAGGAATACGCGGAAAGGCTGGCGGCGATCGAGCGAGATCGACTGCTGGCCGGCGTGGACGGGCGGATGGAAGTGACGAAGGCGGAGCTTACCGCGGCCCAGGTGGATGAAAAAAGTCTCCACCTGGAGGATGACGCAGGCCAGCAGAAGCAGAAGCTGGCACATCTGACGGGGCTGCCGGCTTCGAGTTTTGTGACCGATTCGAAGAGTATCCCAGCTTCGCCCGAATTTTCCGCCGATGATTCCGTGGAAGACACGCTCATGGCGACGAACACGGGAATCCAGGCGGCGTATGCCAATGCGAAGTCGAAGCGGTTGATTTCATTTGGCGACGAGAAGCAGAATTACCGACCGCAATTCGCCTTCGGCGCAGAGTACAACCGCTATGCCGAATTCAATAACTATCAGGAATACTACCTGCGCTTCCAGCACAACAACTTTGACATAGGGGTTCAGATCACCTTTCCGATTTACGACGCCAGCAGACGCGCCAAGGCGCGTGAATCGGCAGCGGACGCGCGGCGGGCCGGGGCCGAAGCCGATCAGACGAAATTCCAAACCAGCGAGCAGGTGTATTCGCTGCGCCACAGCATCAAGGAGCTGGTCGTTCAACAGCGGATTGCCGAGCTGAGGAGCCAGTTGGCACAGGAACAGCTGGAAACGATTCAGGCGCAGTTAAAGAATGGCAGCGGTTCTCCGAATGCTCCACCCGTCAGTCCGAAGGATGAACAGCAGGCGCTTATCCAGGAACGCGAGCGATACGTGGACGCACTCGATGCAACTTTCTCGATGATTCGAGTGGAATTAACGCTGATGCGATCGCTGGGACGGATTGAGGATTGGGTGCGTGGGGCCGCGGCTAAATGATTGTGGATGTGTCCAGTTAGACACGGCAAAGGCGGTGCCCGTCCCCTCTAAAGTGGTAAACTAAAAGACATATATATGCCTCTGAAAACGCTGTTTCTGAATCCCCCTTCGTTCGAGAATTTTGATGGCGGCGCGAGTTCGCGCTGGCCCGCGACCCGCGAAATCGAGTCGTATTGGTACCCGGTCTGGCTGGCTTATCCGGCGGGTATGCTGGAAGGCTCCAAACTGCTCGATGCACCTCCCCATCACGTTTCGGCGGAGGAGACGATCGAGATTGCCAAGGGTTACGAGTTCCTGGTGCTGTTTACCAGCACTCCGGGCTGGACGGGCGATCAGAAGCTGGCCGAGGCGATCAAGCGGGCGAACCCTTCGATCCGCATTGCTTTCGTCGGGCCGCCGGTGACGACCTCTCCCGACCGCGCGCTGAACGAGTGCCCGGTGATCGACTTTGTCTGCCGCCGCGAGTTCGACTTCTCAGTCGTGGAGTACGCGAATGGCAAGCCCCTCGACGAGATTCTTGGCATCAGCTATCGCAAGAATGGCTCGATCGCGCATAATCCAGACCGGCCGCAGGTGGAAGATCTCGATGCGATGCCGTGGGTGACCGACATCTACGCCCGCGACATGGATGTGACCAAATACAACGTGCCGTTCCTGTTGCATCCTTATGTGTCGCTTTACTCGACGCGCGGATGCCCGGCGCAGTGCACTTTCTGCCTGTGGCCGCAGACGTTGAGT
This sequence comes from Acidobacteriota bacterium, assembly GCA_013289875.1. Classification (GTDB taxonomy): domain Bacteria; phylum Acidobacteriota; class Terriglobia; order Terriglobales; family Acidobacteriaceae; genus Silvibacterium. Next base: position 25,095 of record JABCZC010000002.1, read on the forward strand.
GGGCATGCATGGCGCAAGCGGTCAACGGATGATGTTGCGGCGGAGATGGCCCACGCGAAGAAGCTCTTCCCGCATGTGAAGGAATTTTTCTTCGACGACGATACGTTCAACATTCAGAAGGCGCGCACAGTTGAACTTTGCGCCAAGCTAAAACCGCTGGGTCTGACGTGGTCCTGCACTTCGCGCGTGACTACGGACCGCGAGACGCTGAAGGCGATGCGCGAAGCAGGCTGCCGTTTGCTGATCGTCGGTTTCGAGTCGGGCGATCCGCAGATTCTGAAGAACATTAAGAAGGGCGCAACCGTCGAGCGGGCGCGGGACTTTACGCGCGACTGCCACGACCTCGGCCTGACGATTCATGGGGACTTCATCCTGGGACTGCCGGGCGAGACGAAGGAATCGATTCGCAACACAATCAACTTCGCCAAGAGCCTGGACGTCGAGACGATCCAGGTTTCGATTGCGCACGCTTATCCGGGCACAGAGTTCTACGATTACGCGAAGGAGAACGGCTTCATCGTCAACAACGGGCAGATGGTCGATGAGGAAGGCCATCAATTGGCGCACATCGAGTATCCCGGACTGCCGAAGGAATATGTGCTGGAAATGGTGCATCGGTTCTATGACGAGTACTACTTCCGGCCGAAGGCCGCGTGGCGCGTGGTGAGCAAGGCGATCGTGAACCGCGACCTGAAGCGGCTGTATGCGGAGTCGAAGTCGTTCCTCAAGCTGCGCGCGCAACGGAACAAGGTTGTGAAGAACGCGAAATCGCAGGCTACGACGGAGTCTACGACACCGGCTAACGTTGGAGCGTAGCCGCCGTCTCAACGAAAGATAACGGCCAGCCGCAGATGCTGGCCGTTTTTGCTTACACAATCCCGGGTATCGGCCGAATCGAATGACGAAATCTACGATGACATTCCGGCGGTATCTTGTGCTGGGCGTAGTGGCGGTTACGGCTCCGCTGGGCGACACGCTGCTGAGCGTGGGCATGAAGCGCATAGGGCCGGTTTCGCTAGACCATCTTGCAACGCTGATTTACGCCGTGAGCACGCCGCAGATTTTGCTCGGGATTGCGCTGCTCATCTGCTTCTTCGCATCCTATCTGGCTTCCCTTTCCTGGGCCGATTTGACGTTTGTGCTGCCCGCGACATCGATCGGCAATGTATTTGTCGCTCTTCTGGCGCGGTTTTGGCTGCATGAGCAGATTTCTCCCGGACGATGGCTGGGAATACTGCTGATTACCGCCGGTGTGGGATTCGTGACGCAGGGCCCGTCGTATACGGAGATGCCGAAAAAATGTCCCGTGCCCGGAGCGGAGGCCAGTCAGTCGTGAGTATTCTGACTCCCGGAAACGGCTTCGCAGACGCGGCGATGATCGCGGCGATTGTGATTTTCGCGACGGTCGGCGATGTATTGATCGCGGCGGCCATGCGCGGCATAGGCGACCTGGATGAGATCAAGGCGAAAAGCGGCTTGAGTGGCGCGATTCTGGCAGTGTTGAGTAACGGGCGCTTTCTTTCGGGCGTGTTCTTTATGGGGCTGAGTTTTTTTTCCCTCCTGTTTGCACTTAGTCACGCGGATTTGAGCCTGGTGGCTCCGGCGTCGGCTTCGCTGACGTTCGTGACGAATGCGGTTGCGGCAAAAATCTTTCTCAAGGAAAATGTTGACCGCCGGCGCTGGATCGCCGCGCTGTTCGTGTGCGCAGGAGTGGCGCTGCTGGCTCGGTAGGGTGTCAACGCCAGGGATGGTGAGCGCCATCGGAGAGAGCGCGATCGAGGTACGTGGCTGCGCTGATCAGTGCGAGGTGCGTGAATGCTTGCGGGAAATTACCGAGGTGTTCTCCGCTTGAGCCGAGTTGCTCGGAATAGAGTCCAAGGTGGTTAGCGTAGCCAAGCATTTTATCGAATAGCAGGCGTGCCTTTTCGAGCTGATGGGACCGGGCAAGACACTCAATAAACCAGAATGAGCAGGCGGTGAAGCTGCCTTCGCTTCCGCTCAGGCCATCTACTGGGTCGCTGATGTTGTTGTAACGGTAGACCAGGCTGTCCTCCGTAAGGTTTTTCTCGATGGCACCGAGAGTCGACAACCAGCGGCGGTCAACCGGACTGATAAAGCGCATGAGCGGCATGAGCAGGACGGATGCATCAAGCGTCTTGGAACCTTTGTACTGAACGAAAGATTTCAGGTCTTCACTCCAAAAGTTGGTGAAGATGTCTTCATAGATCGTGTCGCGAATTTCACGCCACTTTTCAACCGGCGCGGCGAGAGAACGCTTGTCGGCAAGGCGGATGGCGCGGTCGAAGGCGACCCAGCACATGAGACGAGAGTGAAGGAATTCACGGCGGCCCCCGCGGACTTCCCAGATGCCTTCGTCGGGGCGATTCCAGTTTTTTGCAAGCCAGTCTAGGATGCGCTGGAGGTTGTGCCAGCCGTCATAGGAGACACCGTCGCCATACTTGGCGGCGAGGTACACAGCATCCATGAGTTCGCCATAGATATCAAGCTGGAGCTGTTGGTATGCGCCATTACCGATGCGGACCGGCCGCGAATTCTTGTAGCCGGAGAGCGAGTCGAGAATGATTTCGTCGAGTTCCTGACGCCCATCAGGGTGATACATGACTTGCAACGGTCCGTGCTCGGCGTCTTCGTGCAGGCGGTCGCGAATCCAGCCTGTGAAGGCCCGGGCTTCCTCCACGAAGCCCAGGCGCATAAAAGCGTACAGACTGAAGGATGAATCGCGGAGCCAGGTGTAGCGGTAATCCCAATTGCGCTCGCCGCCAACCTGTTCGGGCAGGCCGAAGGTGGGCGCGGCGACGAGCGAGCCGTGCTCGGCGCTGCAGAGCAACTTGAGCATGAGTGCGGAACGGTTGACCATTTCACGCCAACGGCCGGTGTAATTGGAGCGGCTGATCCAGGACCGCCAGAAGCGCGAAGTTTCCTTAAAATGCTCATCGACATTGGCGGGGTCGAGGACGGCGGCTCCAGTTTTTTCCTCTTCATCGACCTGGCCGAAGGCCAGCGTAGCGCATTCTCCCGCGCCGAGCGTAAAGGTGGCGGTTGCATCACTCCCTTCGATCTGCAGGGGGAAGGTTGCGTGCAGGGCCATGCTGGGGCAGTCCTGCGACTCGGGCGCGAAGCAGATGGATCCCTGTTCGTTGTGCACAGCGTGCCCGGATCGCGCATAGTCGAAGCGCGGGGCGCAGCGCATCTGGAAAGTGATCCGGCCCTTGATGACGCGCAGCATGCGGAGGATGTGGTGTCCGTAGGGCTTTTTGTCCTTGCTCTCGACGATGGGCATAAAGTCGGTGATCTCGGCGACGCCTGCCTCCGACAGGAAACGCGTGAGCAGGATGTTGGTGTCCGGCAGGTAGAGCTGCCTGGTATGCAGGTCTTCGATCTCAGGCGAGATGCGGAGGAATCCGCCCCGCTGCGGGTCGAGGATTGCGGCGAATACGGTGGGCGAATCGAAATTGGGGAAACAGAAGAAATCGATGCTTCCATCGACGCTGATCAGCGCGATCGAGCGCATATTTCCGATGACGCCGTAATTCTCAATTGGTTGGAAGCCGGTGGAGTCTCTCGAGTCAGGCATGTTCACTAAGCTTAGATGTGCCGCATGAGAAATGGGATACGAGTTGAGAAGAATTGAGCGAGCGAAACTTAGGAAAACAGGCGCATCAGGCCGGCGGGCGGTAGGTCGGGGACGAGAAATTTTTCGACTGCGCCTGCATCGCGGCTCAAAGCTTCGGCGGCAAGGTAGCCACTGCGGACGCCGCTCTCCATCGTGGATGGCCAGCCGGTAGCTGTCCAGTCCCCGGCGAGATAGATGCCGGGCCACGGGCTCTCCGCGCCGGGACGGATGCGGTCGAGGCGCGGGCGGACAGAATATGTGGCGCGGACTTCCTTGACCACGGCAGCCTTCACGAGATTCGCTGAATTTACTGACGGGAAAAACTGCGCGAGTTCGCGCATCGCGAGGTCGATGATCTCCTGCCGCTGCATGGGGACAAGGGATTTCGAGGCGCTGACGACGAGCTCGATATAGTTTTCCTGCTGGTCGCGATGGGCCGGTTGCAGCTTCGACTTGTTGAAGAGCCACTGGATGGTCGCGTCGAGCAGGACGGCGTGTTCGAGGTCTGTGATTTCGCGATCGAACCACAAGTGGATGCCTGTGATGGGAGAGTGCTCGAACTGGGCTAGATCAGCCGCAAGCTGTTTGCTCCCGGCATTGCGGGGCAACGATGGCAGCAGGCCGGCCAGGGCTTCGAAAGAGAGGGCCAGGACCACGGCATCGGATGGAAAGATTCGATCGCCGCTGCGGATGATCCAACCGATCTCGGGTTCGGCCATGTCTACCGGCTCGATAGCTTCGACACTGGTGCGCAGGTGTACCTCGCTGCCGCGTGCGTGGAGATAATCGATCGCACGACCGTACAAGTCGCTGAGGGGAACACTGGGAATGCCCATGCGTCCGGCGTCGGGGGACAAGAGGAACGACTCGCGAAAAACTTTACCCGCATACTTGATGGAGATGCGGTCGAGATCTTCGTTGAGTGCGCTGACCAGAACGGGATGCCAGAAATGGTCAATGGCCCGCTTCGTCTGGCCGTGTCGCGCGAGCCAGTGGGCGAAATTCTCGTCGGTGTCGTCGGGGATGCGGGTGAGAAACGCGGACATGCCGCGGGCGATGGCGAACTTGTCGGAGATTGAAAATGCGGGCGCGTCGAGAAACGCCAGCGACGTATGAAGCGGCGCGGGCAGGAATGACGGCTGAAGCAGGGTGCGGCGTCCGCCCGGCTCGATGAAGGTGAAGTGGTCGTACCAGCGGATGGAGTCCAGCGCACCCAGGCGGCGATAGAGATCGATAAGGTTCGTGCATCGGCCGATCAGCACATGCTGGCAGTTGTCGATCACTTCACCAGTGCCCGGATGCTCATAGGACGAAGCCCGCCCGCCAACGTACGGGCGGCGTTCCAGCAGGCGCACCTTGTGGCCAGTATCCGCGAGCGCGCAGGCAGCGGAGAGCCCGGCGAGTCCTCCGCCGATGACGGTGACGCTTTGAGGCCCAGCTGTTTCAGTCATGGAGGGTCAGTTCCCTGTCCCTGTCTCTGCAGCGAGGGCGCGGCTGAAAGGAACCTGCAGCAGGCCACGAGCGAGGATCCACAGTTTTTGCCAGGTGGGGACGGAGATTCTTCGCGAGAAGACTTCGTAGTTTTGCTGTTGGATGTGTTTGAGCAGGGAGTGATAGATCGCGATCAGAACCCAGAGCGCAGGACGCGAGTCGGGCGAGATGAGCGGCAGCAGCGCGTGGCCCGATTTGTAATAGTGTTCGGCACGTTCTGCTTCGGCACGCAACAACAGGCGCTCGTTGGGCGCGGGCGAGCGGGGCTTGGCGGCGACGGCAGCAAGGGCCGGGATGGGTACCGAATAGCGTTCAAGGTCTTCGAGGGGCAGATAGATGCGGCCGCGCTGGAGATCCTCGCGGACGTCGCGCAGGATGTTAGTGAGCTGGAAGGCGACGCCGGTTTCTTCCGCGAGTTTTTCCGCGCGAGGATCGGTATAGCCGAAGATGCGGATGCAGACGAGTCCAACGACTGAGGCAACGAGATAGCAGTAGCGGTAGAGGTCGTCGAAGGTGGCGTAGGTGTCGTACTGCATGTCGCCGGAGCGGGGGGCACGATGCAGATCCATCGCTGTGCCCTCGACGAGGTGATCGAGAAGTTGGGAGGATATCTGAAAGCGCTGCTGCGCGTCGGCGAGAGCAATGAAGACGGGATCGGTGGTTGAGCCGCCTGACGATGCACAGTGCCAGGCTTCGAGCCAGGCGTTGAGACTTGCCTTGCGCTGATCGATGGATAGGGATTCGTCGTCGGAGAGATCGTCCGCGTGGCGCATGAAGGCGTAGACCGCGCAGATGGCATCGCGCTTGTGCCGGGGCAGAGCGACGAAGGCGTAGTAGAAGTTTTTAGCTTCTTTCCGGGCGATTTCGCGGCAGACTCGATAGGATTCGTCAACGGATGGGGATGCAGACAGGGTCACGCCGCTCTCTCCACCCCGCTGTTCGCGAGGTTTCGACCGAGGAATTTGCCGGTGAGGGCGCGCAGGAGCAGCGCGGCCTTGCGCGATTTGGAGATGCTGGGACGGCTCCGAAGCACGTTGTAGTCCTGCTGTTCGATGGCGCGCAGGATTTCGAGGCCGCCTCGTGAGAAGAGATCGAGATCGATGGCGAGTTCGCGGTCGACCATCCCGACCAGCGGAAGACCCTGCTCAAACATCCGGCGGGCGTAGTCGACTTCGTACCGCATGAGCTCGCGGAAGGCCGGCGTGAATTTTCCGCCGGCGATGGTGGCTTCATCAACGCCGAATCGGCGCATATCTTCGGCGGGAAAATAAATGCGGTCGCGATCGTGGTAGTCGGTACGAACGTCCTGCCAGAAATTGGCGAGCTGGAGCGCGGAGCAGGTGTGATCCGAAAGTGCGAATCGCTTGGGATCACGATAGCCGCAGACATAGAGAACAAGATGGCCGACGGGGTTTGCGGAGTATTGGCAATAGCCGAGCACATCGGCCATGGTTTCGAAGCGGGTGATGGTCTGGTCCTGGCGAAACGCCACGAGCAGGTCGGCAAAGGGTGTTTTGGGAATGTCGCAGGCGCGGATGGTTTCGGCGAGGGCGACGAAGACGGGGTGACGGGCTTCTCCGCGATAGCAGGCATCGAGTTCCTGTCCCCAGAAATCGAGAAGGGCGAGAGACTGCTCGCGGTTGCCGGTTTCGTCACCCAGATCGTCGGAGACACGGCAGTATGCGTAGATGGAATGGAAGTAAGGCCGCAGACGCTTCGGCAGAAACCAGGAGGCGACGTGGAAATTCTCGTAATGCGTCTCGGCTAGGCGCTGGCACCAGGCGCGGGCTTCGTCGAGCGTGGGAGGGTGCTCAGGGATGCGGTATTCGGGTGGCAGGGCGGCCCATCCGAGCTCGATCAATTGTGCGTTGTCAACGGTCATTGACTTCAGGGGATGATCGCGGTCTTGATGTCGCTGGAGCGATTCATCAGGCGTCGGAGCACGCTGTCGAGTTCCGATAATCGCGCGTGGCCGGTGATGTATTCGCGGCATTTGAACTGGCCGCTGCGGATGAGGTCGAAGGCGCGTCGGGCGGTGGCCGGGGTGTGGTGGAAGCTAGCCTTGAGAGTTATGTCGTTGTAGTGGAGACGGTTGGTATCGAGGTCGACGCGGGTTCCGGCGGCACATCCACCGAAGAAGTTTACCGTGCCGCCTTTGCGCACCATGTCCACTGCCCATTGCCAGGTGGTGGGCGTAGCGACGGCCTCTACGGCGACATCGACGCCGCGATGTCCGGGCGTGAGGGCGCGGACAGCGGCGATAGGATCGGCAGCGGCTGTGATCTGGATAACGTGTTCGGCGCCGAAGGTGCGCGCGGCGGAGATCTGGCGGTTGCGTTTGACGACCGCGATGACGTGCAGGCCGGCCAGCTGGGCGGCGTGCATGAACATCAGGCCGATCGGGCCGCCTCCAATCACAACGATTGAGTCGCCGGGCTCCGCGTTTGATTCTTCGAGACCGCGGACGACGCAGGCCAGCGGTTCAGTAAGAGCCGCGTGTTCGAAGGGGATGGAATCTGGCACGAGGAGGGTGTTCTTCTCGACGATGCGGCGGGGGATGGAGATGAATTCGGCGTAGGCTCCGTTGTTGAAAAGCAAGTCGTCGCAGAGATTCTGCTGGTTGCGGAGACAGAAATAGCAATCGTCGCAGGGCGCGGAGTTAAGAGCGACGACACGGTCACCCACTTTGAATCGAGTGACGCCGGGTCCGACTTCGTGGACAATGCCGGAGAGTTCGTGGCCAAAGGCCATGGGCACGGTGAGCATCCGCGCGTGATAGCCGCGGCGGTAGACCTTAAGGTCCGTTCCACAGGTGAGCGCGGCCTGCACGCTGACGATGATCTCCCCCAGACCCGCAATGGGCATAGGGAGACGCTCGATGCGCACATCTTCGCGGCCGTACAAGACAGCGGCCGTCATTTCCTGGACCATTACTTGCATTTTCTCAACCTGCGACGTACCAACTTCAGCTTTCTGCCGCGCCCGCCTCAATGAAGACTTTCATTGAGCTGGCGCTGGGGTTGGAGGCGACTTCGATAGCCTCGACTGCATCTTCGAGAGGATAACGATGCGAAATCAGGCGGGTGAGGTCGAATCCGTTGAAATATCCGTTGAAGACAAGGTCCTCCACCTCGTCCTGAATCGCGACCGATGAACTGTACGAACCCACAAGCGATTTTTCGTCCATGCAGATGACGGCGGGGTCGATGCTGACGCTGCCGTGCTGGGTCTGGGCAAAGAGGAGAATGCGGCCTCCGGGACGGGCTGCGTCGATCGCCGTCTGAATGAGAGCGTTGCCACCCACGGCAAGAATGACCGCGTCAGCTCCGCGGCCGTCGCTGGCGGAACAGGCGGCGGCAATTACGTCTTCTTTTCCGGCGTGGATGGGGTGCGTAAGGCCGTAATTGGCAGCGATGGCGTGGCGCTCGGGGTAAAGATCGGAGGTAAGCACTTTTGCACCTGATCGCGCGGAGAGCGCGGCGAGCAGAATGCCGATGGGGCCTTGGCCGATCACCAACACGGTTTCATCGGGCAAGAGCGCCAGGCTTTTCACTCCCTTGAGGCAGGTGTTGACAGGTTCAACGAAAGCGGCTTGCTCAAAGGGGATGCCATCGGGAATTTTGATAAGGCCGCGGCGCACGATCCAGTCCCTGACGTGGACATACTCGGCAAAGCCGCCGCCAGCGGGCTCGAAGCCGGCGGTACATCCAACGTGCTTGTACGCGGGGCATTGGGCGAAGGTCTTTTTCCGGCAGTAGTAGCAATCTCCGCAGGGAACGTGATGGAAGACCATGACACGGTCGCCGATGGAGAAGTTCTCAACACCCTCACCAACAGCGGCGATTGTCCCGGCGGTTTCGTGGCCAAAGATGCGCGGGGCGGAATGCGAGCCAGTGTGGATCTTCTTGAGGTCCGTACCGCAGATGCCGCAGGCGGCGACCTGGATGAGAACTTCGCCAGTTTCGATGGATGGGACAGGGACGGTTTCAACACGGACGTCATTGATGCCCCGGTAGACCGCAGCGCGCATGGTTGCGGGAATCCTGGTCTGAGCGGCTTGGGTATTAGCGGTATAAGTAGTAGCCATCATCCTCTATAGATTACGGGATTGGAGCTGGGATTTCGAGAGCAACCGGGCAAGATTCGACGCAGCGACGCCGCTGTTCTTGCCGAGCCGCGCAAGTGCACGCCAATAACCCGGATGAAGCGCAGCATAAGTCAGGAAGGCTGGCATGCGAAGCTGGCCACTTTCGGAGATGAAGCGGCTGAAGTCGGGGAGATGGTCGGTGTATCCATCGGAGATTCCTTTGAAGCAGTAGAAGGCAATGTCGCTCGCGGCTGCCAGGCGGGCGACAGCGGCTGCTTCCATATCCACGAGGACGGCCTGATGCCTTTCCGCAAGAGTCCGCTTTTCATCGGCGTGCGCAACGTGATCGAGGGTGACGAGGCGAATCCCATCCGCGGATCGCGTGGCAAAATGTTCGCCGCTGGCGTGGTCAACGATCTCGGAGATGGCATACGCACCAGGCGGCTTGAGGGCGCAGGTAAGGGCTCCGGCCCATCCGTAGGAGATGAGCATGTCAGGTTTGCCCTGCGCATAAACGCGCTCAACGGCATCGGCTGCTGCGGCAGCTCCCATGCCTCCGACGATGGCGACTGCTGCGTGGCCCTTGATGGTTCCGGTCCACAGGTTCCGTTCGGAACGATGCCAATCGTGCACGAGAGGTTTAAGTTCGCCCGGCAGGGCAGCAATGATGGCGATCCGGCTCATCGGTGCGGGCTCATGGGGCGTATCCGTTCGCGCGGAACCATTCGATGGCGGCGCGCAGAGCTGGGTAGACCGGGACGATGCGGAAGCCGAGTTCGCGCTGGGCCTTGGCGGATGAGGCGAACATCTTTTTCTTGCCCATGCGGACGGCTTCGACCGTTGCTCGGGGTTCGAGGCCGCGGATACGTCCTGTGATGTTTTCATCGAAGAAGGCGAAGATCATCGCCACGGCGTGCGGGACGCGCATGGTCGGCGAAGGCAGGCCCGTGATGGCGGACATCTTGTCGAGTATCTGCTTGAGGGTGAGATTTTCTCCGCCTAGAATATAGCGCTCGCCGGAGTGGCCTTTCTCGAGGGCGTCGGCATGGGTGCGGGCGACCTCGGCGACATCGACCAGATTGAGTCCGGTGTCGACATAGGCCGGGAACTTCTTATTCAGAAAGTCGACAATGATGCGCCCGGTGGGAGTGGGTTTTACGTCCATGGGACCGATAGGCGTGGTGGGGTTGAGGATGATGACCTGCTGGCCGGTTCGGGCGGCTTCCATCGCGACTTGTTCCGCGAAAAACTTCGAACGCTTGTAGTGACCAACCATGTCGGCGAGCGAGACAGGCGTGGTTTCGTCGACGATGGTGCCGTCGGTTTTGAAGCCCATGGTGGCGACGCTGGACGTGTAGACGGTGCGAGGCACGGCTTCTTCACGGGCAATCTGAAGCAGGGCGCGGGTTCCGTCGACGTTGGCGGCATACATTGTCTTAGGATCGCGGACCCAGAGGCGGTAGTCCGCGGCTACGTGCATCACGGCGTCGCAGCCCCGGATCGACGTGCGAAGCAATTCGGGCTGGAGGAGATCGCCAACGATCATTTCAGCCTGGAGACCTTCAAGGTTTCGCAGATTGCTGGTGGGGCGGACGAGGAGCCGCAGTTGCGCGCCCCGTTGTGCGAGTTCACGAGCTACATGCGTTCCGACGAATCCGGTGGATCCGGTGAGGAAGACTTTCATGAGTGCGGCATACCCAAACGGCTATTTTACGGGAGCGACGCTGTGATGAACGCGCGGATTCCCGGCAAGGAATGACATTCCGGTGACATCTGGCGCAGTCGGGTAGAAGTAACCTGAACTGATACGGGTATGGCATCGACTCTCATTCAGCTTTCGGCAACTCCTGCCGCGCAGCTTGCCCAGCACGTGATCGAGCATTTGCCTGTCGTCGTGCTGTTTCCCCACAACCGCTGCAACTGCCGGTGCGTGATGTGCGATATATGGCGGATCAGGCAGGTACGGCAGATCGAGACGGCGGATCTTCTGCCGCATCTCGAGTCGTTTCGTTTGTTGGGCACGCGGTGGATCACGCTGTCAGGCGGCGAGGCGCTGCTCCATGACGATCTGCGGGGATTGCTGGAGTTGCTGCGCGACCAGGGGATGCGCATCACGCTGCTGTCGACTGGGCTTCTACTGGCGGACAACGCGGCGTTGGTAGCGGAGCTTGTGGATGACGTGATTGTGTCGCTCGACGGACCAAGGGTAACGCACAACGCAATCCGGCGGGTTCGCGATGCGTATGAACAGATGTCGACTGGTATCGTGGCGCTGCGGGCGGTGCGGAAGGACATGCCGGTATCGGCGCGGAGCACGGTGCAGAAAAATAACTTCCGTGAACTGTCCCGAACTGTAGAAGCGGCGCGGGAGCTGGGGCTGAATTCGATTTCGTTTCTGGCGGTGGACGTGACCTCGACAGCTTTCAATCGCGAGGATGGATGGAATGTCAGCCAGCAGTCGCGGGTGACGCTGACGAGTGAGGAAGTGGATGAGCTTGAGGCTTGTCTTGACCGGATGTGCACCGACTATGCGGAAGAGTTCCGGAGCGGGTTCATTCAGGAGTCTCCCGAGAAGATGCGGCGGATTGTAAGGCATTTTCGCAGCGCGCTGGGCGAGGCGGAAGCCGTGGCTCCGAAGTGCAATGCGCCGTGGGTTTCCGCCGTGGTGGAGAGCGACGGGAGCGTACGGCCCTGTTTCTTTCACCCGGCCATTGGCAATTTTTACGAGCAGCCGCTAGCGGAGATCGTGAACGGCGAGGCCGCGCTCCGGTTTCGCGCCGGGCTCAATATAGAGCGCGATGCGGTATGCCGGAAATGCGTCTGCTCACTTTATCGCGCGTAGATTCTGCGAACAATTTTCTTTTCATAGGCAACCATATTGGGCGTCGCGCTTCTGGCCGCCGCGAGATTGTGAACAACTCCCGCGCTTACTCCACTCCTCTAAATACTCAGAAAGTGAGGACACACGAATGCGCTCTTTAAAGTTGCTCGCATTACCCGCTATGGCTGCAGCAATGTGGGTCACGACGCCTGCTTCACCCGCCCAGGTTTCCGTGAACATTGGAGTGGCTCCCGTCTGCCCGTACGGCTACTACTCTGCCCCGCCATATGAATGCGCTCCATACGGCTATTACGGTCCGGAGTGGTTCAGCGGCGACGTCTTCATCGGAGCTGGACCTTGGTTCCACGGCCCGCACGACTTCTACGGTCACGTGGATAATCACTACGATCCAAGCCATGGCTACCATGGACCCTATCCGCAGCGTGGCGAGCACCCGAATCCCGAGAACTTTGCCCACCATGCCGAGAACTTCCATGGCAATGAAATGCGCGACGGACGCGGACACGAAGGCCATCCAAAATAAAATCGCGGTACCTTCTGCACGCGGTGGAGTCTGCGGCTCGATCACCCACGACGGGCCGCAAGATTCTCCCCACTTGCTCCGGTTTCACGGGCGACTGCTAGAATCGCGCCGGAGGAATCATGGGTAGACCAGTGGTCCACTTTGAAATTGGGTGCAAGGACAAGGCTAAGACGGCGGAGTTCTACCGCAATCTGTTTGGCTGGACGATGCAGGAGATGGGACCGGCCACGATGGTCGCGACAGGCGCGGACTCAGGCATTCAGGGCCGTATGTCCTCGCTGGGACACGAGCCTCACAACTATACGATTTTCTACGTGCAAGTGGACAATTTGGAGATCTGTCTGAAGGAAGCCGAGTCGCTGGGCGGCAAGACGCTGGTGCCGCCGGTATCCATTCCGACAGGCAGGTTCGCAGGGCTGGCCGACCCGGAAGGAAATACGGTAGGGTTGTTTGAGATCAAGGCGTGAAGATAAAATCACGCGGCCGCTGAGCGACCGCGCCTGCCCTTAATCGTAATATTCGAGGCCCAGGTGGGTGATGAGCTCTTCGCCCCGAATGTGGCGGAGGGTGTTCTTCAGCTTCATGGACTGGATGAAGAGGTCGTGCTCGGGATAAAGTCCGGGTGCTGTCTGGGGCGACTTGAAATAGAAGCTGAGCCACTCCTGGATTCCGAGGTGCTTGAGCTCTGGGGTGCGCTGAGCGAGGTCAAGGAAAAGGACAAGATCGAGGGCCAAAGGCGCGGCCAGAATGGAGTCGCGGCAAAGGAAATCGACCTTGATCTGCATCGGATAGCCGAGCCATCCGAAGATATCGATATTGTCCCAACCTTCTTTGTTATCACCGCGTGGCGGGTAATAGTTAATGCGAACCTTGTGGTAAATATCCTTGTAAAGGTCAGGGTAAAGCTCGGGCTGGAGGATGAAATCCAGGACACCGAGTTTTGATTCCTCCTTGGTTTTGAAGGACTCGGGGTCGTCGAGGACTTCGCCGTCCCGGTTGCCGAGAATGTTGGTGGAATACCAGCCGGCGACTCCCAGCATGCGCGACTTGAAGGCGGGGGCGAGCACGGTCTTGATGAAGGTTTGGCCGGTCTTGAAGTCTTTGCCGCAGATAGGCGCTCCGGTGAGTTTGGAGAGCTCGATCATGCAGGGCAGATCAACGGTCAGATTGGGCGCGCCGTTGGCGAAGGGAACGCCTTCCTTGAGCGCAGCGTAGGCATAAATCTGCGACGGAGCGATGTTTGGGTCGTTGTCAACGAGACCCTTTTCGAAGGCGGCGACTGATTGGTGAACGGCCGAAGGCTCGAGAAAAATTTCGGTTGAGCCAGTCCAGATCACTACTACGCGCTCTACCTTTGACTTGAAGCTTTGAATGTCGGCGATGAGCTGCTGGGCGAGGTCGCACTTGCTCTTGCCTTGCTTAACGTGGGTGCCATTGAGCCGCTTGACGTAGTGCCGGTCAAAGACGGCGGGCATGGGCCTGATCTCTTCGAGAAAGGGCCGAATGCTCTTCAGGTGATCGCTGTCCAGCACCTGGGCATGCGCGGCGGCCTCGTACATGTTGTCGGGGAAGATTTCCCAACCGGTGAAGACAATATCGTCTAGAGACGCGAGCGGGGCAAAATCCTTGATCAGGGGCGTGCGATTGTCCGTGCGCTTGCCGAGGCGGATGGTGCCCATCTGGGTGAGCGAACCGATCGGCTTGGCCAGGCCTTTGCGGACCGCTTCGACACCAGCGATCAGCGTGGTGGCGACGGCTCCCATGCCGACCACCATAACTCCAAGTTTTCCATTAGGTGGCTGAATGTTCGCAGCCTTCGGTGTAGACATTCTTACTGGTCGTCCTCTCAATCGAAATAATGCGCGTGCGCAAACACTCTAGTGTCGCCTTGGAGGAAGAGCTTTGGCAAACGAGAGGGACTCAAGTGGCGGATTTCCGGGTTCAAACGGGCTTAGGCTTCGCTGGGCCGCACGCGGTCCTTCCAATGGGTCCAGACAAACCAAACCATGGCGGCCAGCAGCAACACGACAACGACCGTGTGGAAGCGATGGAAGGCGGCCTTGAAGGCTGGATTCGTTTCCCAGGCCTGACCGAGCCTCATGCCGGTATAGGCCAGCGCCAAGCACCAGGGCCAGGAACCGAGAAAAGTATAGATGTGGAAGCGGAGCTGGTTCATCCGGGCGATGCCGGCCGGCAGTGCGATGAAGGTCCGGATAACCGGCAGCAGCCGGCCAATGAAAACGGTAATCGATCCGTAGCGCGCAAAGAAGTGCTCGGCACGTTCAAGGTCGCGGTGGTCGAGCAGCACGAAGCGGCCGTATTTTGCGATGAAAGGACGGCCGCCGTAAGCGCCGATCCAATAGGCAACCAGAGAGCCAAGATTGCAGCCGATGGCTCCGGCCGTGGCGACCCCAAGCAGCGAGAGCTGTCCAGTATGCACGAGATAGCCGGCGAACGGCATGATGATCTCGGAGGGCAGCGGAACGCACGCAGATTCAATGCCCATGAGCAGGGCGACACCGATGTATCCCGAGGCCGAGATGGTGGCAATGATGAAGCTGGCGAGGAAGGCGAGGATTTTCTCGGTCATTCGAGGCAAGTATACCCGCGGATGAAGCGGCTGCCCTTCACACTTTCGCGGAATTGCCCTGAACCAATGGCGGACTGAGCCCTTTGTTAGGATAGAGGGTTAGATCAGGAGCAAAAGATGGCGGAGATTTTGACCGAGCCCGTGGCCGCGGGCGAGACGACACAGACGGGACCAGAGCCAGCGAAGCAGGACGAGAAGAAGATTCAGCGGCAGATGGTCGCCTTCACCTTCTACAAGGTGATGCCGGAGTGGCGGCGGCTCCCTTTCGCGGAGCGCGCCGAGCACAAGCGGCAGTTTGCGGAGATTCTGAAGCGCTGGAACCAGCCGGGCAGGCTACTCGGGTTGACCTATTCGACGGTGGGCCTGCGCGGCGACGTGGACATGGTGCTGTGGCGCATCTGCTACTCGGTGGACGACCTGAACCAGATGACAGCCGAGCTGCTGGCGAGTCCGCTGGGCGGATATCTGCAGACCCCGCACAACTTTCTCGCGATGACCAAGCGGTCGCAATATCTGATTGGGCACGAGCATGAGGGGCAGCACGATTCGCGCGGGAGTATTCGTCCGGGCGGGCAGAAGTACATCTTCATTTATCCCTTCTGGAAGACGCGCGCGTGGTATCTGCTGCCAATGGAAGAGCGGCAGCGGCTTATGAGCGAGCACATTCGCGTGGGACACTTGTATCCGCGGGTCAAGCTGAATACGACGTACTCGTTTGGCATCGACGACCAGGAGTTTGTCGTGGCGTTCGAGAGCAATTTTCCCGAGGACTTTCTGGACCTGGTGCAGCAGCTGCGCGAGACGGAGATCTCTGTCTACACGCTGAAAGACACGCCGATCTTTACATGCATCCGGATGACGGCGGAGGAGATGCTCGATCGGCTGGGTTAATACATGCCGCAGGGGCTTAGTAAAGGGCGTGGGCCGCGGCTCACGCTTTTGCTTGTGATTAGAATGCTTGAGTGATGGCTACGAAAAAGCTGGCGAATCCCAAGCCTGGTGTTGGCGAGAAGAAAAAGGGCTCGAATTCCACGGACGATCTCGCGCCGGAGCGGATCGCGGAGATTCTGCGGCTGCTGGAGGCGGCGTATCCCAATGCGGAGTGCGCATTGCGCCACAGAAATGCCTGGGAACTGCTTGTGGCGACGATCCTGTCGGCGCAATGCACTGATGCCCGAGTGAACATGGTGACGCCGGAGCTGTTCCGGAAGTTTCCGACTCCGAAAGCGATGGCCGAGGCTTCCCTGCCCGCGATCGAGGAAGAAATTCGTTCAACCGGTTTCTACCACAACAAGGCGAAATCCATTTCCGGCGCAGCGAAGAAAATTGTCGGCGAGTTTGGCGGGAAGGTTCCAAAAACAATGGCCGAGTTGCTGACGGTTCCGGGAGCCGCGCGCAAAACTGCGAATGTGGTGCTGGGCGTGGCCTACAAGATCGCCGAGGGCGTGGTTGTGGACACGCACGTGCTACGCATATCCAAACGTCTGGGCCTGACGCAGGAGACCGATCCCAAGAAGGTAGAGCAGGAACTGATGCGAATCATCCCGAAGGATCACTGGATTCAGTTTTCGCATGAGGTGATTCATCACGGGCGGCAGGTTTGCATCGCCCGTAAGCCGCGCTGCGTGGATTGCACGCTCGAATCGCTGTGTCATTCGGCGGACAAGACGTGGAGCAGTCACCGATAAGTCAGGGCTTCGACGGTGGCGGCGATGAGGCCGGGGATGTCGTGGGGGTTAGCTTCGGCGGCTGGTTCCCAGTTGTGGTCGCGCAGCGTCTGGCTGGTGATGGGACCGATCGAGATGGCGCGCATCTTTCCAGGCGGCCGATGAATGCCAGCCGCTCGGAGCAGGTGGTAGAAGTTTGTGACCGTCGATGAACTGGTGAAGGTTGCGGCATCGGGAGGCGGCTGACCCCGGGCGAAGATCTCCGCGATGTGAGTGATCGAGGTTTCGGGGATGACGTTTCGATAGGCGTCGACGACGTCGACCCGGGCTCCTGCTTCGGCGAGTGCGGCCGGAATGATGTCGCGGGCGACGGCAGCCCGGACGATCAGGACGCGGGCGTTGCGAGCCTTGTCTCCGATCGAGTCGATGAGCGATTCGGCCACGTATTCTCTTGGCATGACGGTCACTGAAAGGCCTGCTTCCTTCAAGGCACGAGCCGTGGCCGACCCGATTGCGGCGATTTTCAGATGCGAAAAGTTTGTCGTGGCGAGGTCGAGCGCGGCGAGACGCTCGCGGATCGATCGGACCGCGTTCGCGCTGGTCACGATAAGCCACTGATACTGCTGCAAATTCCGGAGAGCCTTGTCCAGAGGCTCCGAGAACTCCGGCGGAATAATTTCGATGGCGGGAATCTCGACGATTTCGGCACCGAGAGCGGTGAGTTCCTTGGAGAGCTGTCCCGCTTGCCGGCGGGCCCGGGTGACGAGCATGCGCTTCCCGGCGAGCGGTAAAGACTTCGGGTTAGCAGACAACGGCATAGATTTCTTGAATGGTAACTCGTGACCACGTGAGAAGGGTGCTATCATGATATCAAGTAGGTATGCACATGGCGCAACTTATAGTACGAAACCTGGAGAACCAGATCAAAGCGAGATTGCAGCGTCGCGCTAAGCGGCATGGCCTAAGTATGGAAGAAGAAGTGCGCGACATCCTTCGCAACGCACTGAAGGACGAGGATGCGTCTGTAATCGGGCTGGGAACGGAAATCGCCGCTTTGTTCCGTGGGAACGGGCTGGAGGAGGATATACCTGAACTTCGTGGTCATGCAGTCAAACCGGCAACGTTCGAATCATGATCCTACTCGATACAAATGTACTTTCTGCTCTCATGCGGCAGTCGCCCGACGCAGAAGTAATTCGATGGCTCGACCGGCAGCCTCGCGCTTCGATCTGGACGACAGCAATCACTCTCATCGAAGTGCACTTCGGACTGCAGGTAATGTCTCTCGGCAGGCGTCGAACACTCCTGGTCGCCGCGTTTGAACGGCTCATCGTGGAGGTGATGCAAAATCGTCTAGCTCCATTCGATGGGGAGGCAGCGCAGTATGCGGCGGACGTGATGGCGGTCCGACAGAAAAAGGGCCGTTCGGGCGAATTGCGGGACACGATGATTGCTGGAATCGCCTTGGCTTCACACGCGACTCTGGCGACGCGGAACGTGAAACACTTCGAAGACCTGTCGATTACAGTCGTTAATCCATGGGAAACGTAGGCAGGGACTGGAGCAGGCTCGCTGCCCCTTGTTCTAGTAGGCGTGCTGCGAGCTTCTGGCCAAGTGCGACCGGGGCGGCGCGGTGCTGATGATCGAGCGTGGCGCGGACCATTCGATGACCGTCAGGCGAAGCAACGCTTCCAGTAATCGTGAAGCCTTCCAGCGACGGCTGGCAATGAATGCCAATGGGGACCTGGCAGCCTCCTCCCAGAGCCGCGAGCGCGGCGCGCTCGGCGGTGACGGCGAAACGGGTCGGCTGGTCGTCAAGAAAGGCGAGCGCTTCGATGGTTGCGCTGTCGTCGGAGCGGGTTTCGATGGCGAGGGCTCCCTGGCCGGCGGCGGGACAGAGAATGAGCGCAGGAAAACGCTCGCGAAGATATCCCGTGCGACCGAGGCGCTCAAGGCCTGCAGTGGCGAGGATGATGGCGTCGGCCTCCCCTTCGGAGAGCTTGCGCAGGCGCGTGTCGACATTGCCGCGAAATTCTACATATTGCAGGTCGCCGCGCTGGGCGCGGAGCTGTGCCTGACGGCGCAGACTACTGGTTCCGATACGCGCACCAGAATGAAGAGAGGCAAAGTTCTCGTAATTGACCGAAACGAAGGCGTCACTGGGATCGGCGCGGGCCGGGATCGCGGCAAGAGAGAAGGGCTCGTCAAGCGCGGTGGGCAGGTCTTTAAGGCTGTGGACGGCGAGGTCGATCCTGCGGTCGTAGAGCGCTTCTTCGATCTCCTTGGTAAACATGCCCTTGGGCACGCTGGCGCCCACCTGCGCGAAGGTTAAGTGCTGCATGGCATCGCCTGTGGTGCGGATGATTTCAAGGGAGACTTCATTGCCACGTGCGCGGAGCTGATCAGCGATGTGGTTGGCCTGCCAGAGGGCGAGCTGAGATCCGCGGGAGCCGATGACGAGAGAACAGGGCTCAGGGCTCAGGGCACAGGGATCAGTCATTGTCGTCGCTTGCTTTTGTCAGAGCAGGTTCCCCTGAGGCGCTTGTGTTCTCGGCAGCTTGGACAGGCTCTGCTGCCGGTTCTTTGCTCCCATTCAGCTGAAAGGTGGCCCGGATGGCGTCGACGGTAGCGAGATCACCCTGTCGAGCGGCCGCTTTCAGGGCCTGCAGGGGCTGGTGCAGGAATTTATTCATGAGACCGCGGGTTAGGGCCTCAACGGCCGCCTGCTGGGCGGGCGTGAGCGATTGCAGGCGGGATTGGGCGCGGCGGAGTTCGCCCTGGCGCATTTCCTCTGCGGTCGCCTGCAGATCAACGAGAGTAGGCACGACGTCAAGGGTCTCGATGCGGCGCTGGTAGCGGACAAGTTCCTGTTCGAGAATGGCCTCGGCACGCTCAGCCTCCCGGCTGCGAGTCGACAGATTCGAGACGGTCACGCTTTGCAGGTCATCGATGTCATAGAGAAAGATGCCGTCGAGGCGGTTGATTTCCGGATCGACGTCGCGAGGCACGGCAATGTCGATGAAGAACATAGGCCGGTTGCGACGGCGATGCAGAAACTGCTGGGCGTGCGGCGTGCGGAAGATGAATTCCGCCGAGCCTGTTGAGGTAATGAGGATGTCTGCTTCGTCGGCGCGATCGTGCAGTTCGTCAAAACGGACGACATGACCGTTGAATTTCCTCGCCAGATGCAGGGCGCGTTCATGAGTGCGGTTGGCGATGAGGAGAGAGCCAGCTCCCTGCTGCATGAGGTGGCGCGCGGCGAGTTCGCTCATTTTGCCCGCGCCGACGAGCAGCACCCGTTTGCCCTCGAGCGAGCCGAAGATTTTGCGCGCAAGATCCACAGCAACCGACGCGATAGAGACCGAGGATGCTCCGATCTGCGTTTCGGTGCGGACTTTCTTTGCCGCTGCCAGAGCGCTCTGCAGCAGGCGTTCAAGATTGCCTCCCACGGCGCCCACGGATCGGGCGGCGGTGTAGGACTCCTTGACCTGGCCGAGAATCTGCGGCTCCCCGACGACCATGGAATCGAGACTGGCGGCGACGCGGAAGAGATGGCGGACAGCGTCTGACTCGTGGTGCTGGTAGAGATGCGGCTGAAGCGATTGCGAATCGACGGAGAAGTGCTGGTTGAGGTAAAGGGCAAGTTCGGGCTCGGAGCCTTCGTAGCAGACGAGCAGCTCCACGCGGTTGCAGGTGGAGAGAATAAATCCCTCGCGGATACCAGGATGAGACAACAACGCGCGCGTTTCGTCGGCCAGCTTTTCCGGAGCAATGGCGAGACGCTCACGCAGTTCCACGGGTGCGGTCTTGTGGTTGAGGCCTGTGAGGAGGATCTTCATGAGGCGCTGAACCTGTGGACCGAGCTAAAGAGATTGGCAGCCCAGACGCAGAGCATGACGAGAAAGACACCTGAGGACAGATAAACGGCGCGTCGGCCGCGCAGGCCCGTGCTGCGACGAACGAAGAGCATGACGATATACAGTCCCCACATGACAAAGGAGAGCAGCACCTTCGGATCCGCGAAATAAGCAGAGCCATAGCTCTCCTGCGCGATGAGAGACCCGGCAAAGAGGCCGACGGTCATGCCGCAGAATCCGAGAACGAGCGTGGTTTGCGCGATCTGGTCCATGGTGTCGAGCGGGGGCAGCCAATCGAGGAAGCCGGGCGAACGCTTGTTCTTAAGTCGGCGTTCCTGAAGCAGGTAGAGAAAGCTCGCAAAGAGGCTGAAAAGGAGCGCCGCGTAGGCCGCGAGCAGAGCGATGATGTGAAGAAAGAGCCAGCCGCTGCGGATGACGGGCGAGCTGAAGGTGTACTTGTCTGGGCCGAGCGCAGGGACAACGACCAGAAGAAACGAGAGCGGAAGCGCGAAGATTCCAAAGGATAAGGTGCGGTAGCGAAGGGCGATGACGAGGAAGACAGTCGCGACAAGAAGAGCCAGCATCGACTGGACTTCGTGCATGCCGACCGGCATCCAGCGGTGGGCGAGCACAAGCATTTCCACGACGGAGACGAGGTGGGTGAACCAGGCTGTCAAGGCAAGGGAAAGACAGATCCGACGCCAGGCCGGCCGATGCCCGAAGACGGCCGCAAACACCGACACTGTGGCCAATCCGTAAAGCACTGCCGCCACTCGGAGCCATAGCAGAAACATACGCGCCCAATCACCGGAGAGTAACTTTCAAGTATAGCTGCCATGCCTGGAAAGAGCCGCCAGGAAAGACCACGTTGCCCTGTTCGTCGGCCAATGGGCGCCCCGTTTCTTATCATCGGGACTTACGACAAACTGGTGAAACACCACGGCAGCGATCAGGCAGATCAAGCCGATCGCTCAGATTACACGGATTCAAACGCGATTCACAGCGCGGCAAGCTAAAGATCCGGCACCCAGGGACTACACGCCGGCATACGCTTCACGGTATGCTGGCGTATTCCCGTGTCCGATACTTCGATAATCCAGCAGGATCTGGATCAAACCCCGCTCATGCGCCAGTTCTGGGCGGCCAAGCGTCTGAATCCCGACGCTCTTCTCTTCTTCCGGATGGGCGATTTCTACGAACTGTTTTTCGAAGACGCGAAGGTCGCATCCCGGGAACTGCAAATTCAGCTGACGGCTCGCGACAAGGAACGCGCGATTCCCATGTGCGGTGTTCCGTATCACGCGGCAGAAGGGTATGTAGCACGGCTGCTGCGCAAGGGATATCGGATCGCGATGTGCGATCAGATGGAAGACCCTAAGCTGGCAAAGAAGATAGTGCGGCGCGAAGTGACGCGCGTGCTGACGCCGGGAACGGCGATGGATCCGGCGTTGGGGTCGAGCGAAAACAATTATCTAGCCGCGATCCATATAACCGAGCATGCGACCGGACTGGCATATCTTGATCTTTCAACCGGGGATTTTCGAGCGACGGAATTTTCCGGCCCGAATGCTCTGAGCCAGTGTGCCGATGAGCTGGCAAAGCTAACGCCGAGCGAGGTGTTGGCGACAGCAGCGAGTCCGCTGATGAATGAGAGCCGTGAGCTGGCAGCGGCTTTCGAGCGGGTAAGGACGCGGACCGTAATCGAGGATTGGGCCTTCGCGCGGGACTATTCCATACCGCTGCTTGAGCGTCAGATGGGAACAGCGTCGCTCGACGGCTTTGGGTTCTTGCAGCATGGTGCTGCGGCGGTTGCGGCTGGAGTAGTTGTCCACTACGTGCGGCAGACACAGCAGAATGATGCCGGACACGTGGATACGATCCGCTATTACGAGCGTAGCCAGCACATGCACCTGGACCAGGTGACGGTACGGAACCTGGAGTTGCTCGATCCGATTTTCCACGACGCCGGCGCGGACGCCACACTGTTCAAAACGCTCGATTGCCTGATGACTCCAATGGGCAAGCGGCTGCTGCGCGCATCGCTGGTACGTCCTCTGCTGGATCCTGGTGCTCTTGAAGAGCGCTACGACGCGGTTGGCGACACGAAACAGGACTTGATGACGCGCGAGCAGATTCGGAGAGACTTGGGCGGGATTCTGGACCTGGAGCGCTTGTTGGCGCGAATTTCTCTCGACAGCGCAGGTCCGCGCGACGTGCTGGCGCTGGCGGCGTCGCTGCAACACTTGCCCGCGCTGAAGGAAAACATCGCCGAGTCGAGGGCAAGCTTTTGGAAGACCGCGCACGAGCGGCTGGATGTGCTGGATGACCTTAGTTCGGTGATTACAAAAACGCTGGTGGCGGAGCCTCCGGTGACACTGGCCGAGGGTGGAGTGATTGCGCCAGGCGTGGAAACAGAACTCGATGAGTTGCGGGCGATCAGCCATGACGGCCGATCGTCGATTGCAGCAATCGAGGAGCGCGAGCGGCAACGGACGGGAATTCAGTCATTGAAGGTGCGATTCAATTCCGTCTTCGGGTACTACATCGAAATTACGAAGTCGAATCTGGGAAAGAATGTTCCGGCAGATTATGAGCGCAAGCAAACGCTGGTGAATGCGGAGCGTTTCACAACGCCCGAGTTGAAGGACCACGAAGTCAAGGTACTCACGGCGCACGAGCGATCGGTGGAGATCGAGAAGCGGCTGTTCGGCGAGCTGCGACGAAAGTTGATGGAGAACGCCGGGCGGATTCGCAAAACAAGTGCAGTGGTTGCCGAGATCGATCTGATCGCGAACTTTGCGCATCTTGCGGCGCTGAGAGATTACAGCAGGCCCCTGCTCGAAGATTCGACAGTGCTGGAGGTGGTCTCGGGGCGACATCCTGTGATCGAACGGCTGATGGAAGAGGCCGGCGAAGGGCGGTTTGTTCCGAACGATCTTTATCTCGACGCGGAAGGACCGAGCCTGCTACTGCTGACCGGTCCGAATATGGGCGGAAAGTCGACGTATCTGAGACAGGCAGCGCTGCTGGCGATCATGGCACAGATGGGGAGCTTCGTTCCAGCGGAGCGGATGCGCTACGGCCTTGTGGATCGCGTGTACACGCGCATTGGTGCTAGCGATAACGTGGCGCGGGGCCGCTCGACGTTCATGGTAGAGATGACGGAGACGGCGACGATTCTGAATACGGCTACGGCCCGTTCCCTGATTTTGCTGGATGAGATGGGACGCGGCACATCGACCTTCGACGGGCTGGCACTGGCGTGGGCAACCGTCGAGTATCTGCATGCGCACGTAGGCGCGCGCACATTGTTTGCCACGCATTATCATGAGTTGACGATTCTGGCGGAGCAACTGGCGAAGCTCAAGAATCTGCGCGTGGCGGTGAAGGAATCGCCGCAGGGTATTGTGTTTCTGCACGCGATCGAGGATGGTCCTGCAAACAAAAGCTACGGCATCGATGTGGCGCGGCTGGCGGGGCTGCCTCCGAAGGTCATACAGCGTGCGCGACAGGTGCTGAAGCAGCATGAGCGTTCGGAGCGGCACAATGTTGCGGTGGAGACCGAGGCTCCGCTGCAAATGACGATGTTCACTCCGTTGTCGCAAAGGATTCTGGATCGCCTGGAGGAGACGGATATCAATTCGCTGACGCCGTTGCAGGCGCTGAATCTGCTCGAAGAATTGAAGACCGAGATCAAGACAGGAACCGGCAAAACAGGGAGTAGTGGCGCGTGAATCTGCGGCAGCAGGTCGGTCAGTTGCTAATTGTCGGTGTCGAAGGGCCGGAACTGACGACGCTCGAACGTGCATGGCTAAAACTGGTGCGTCCGGGAGGAGTGATTCTCTTCCGGCGCAATATCGAGCAGGCCGCGCAGATAACTGCGCTGCTGCGCGAGGCGACGGAGATTGCCGGCGCTCCCCTGTTTCGTTGCGTGGACCTCGAAGGCGGCGTCGTAGACCGACTACGCGACCTGATTGCTCCCATGCCTTCGGCGGCAGCAGTGTTTGCGACGGGCAAGCGCGCGATCTTCGTGAAGCATGGAAAGCTGATCGGGCAGGAGGCTCAGACACTTGGATTCAATGTGACGTTGGCCCCCGTGCTCGATCTTGGATTGCCGATTTCGGCACCGGTGATGCGGACGCGCGTTGTTTCCGCCAAGCCGGATGATGTGGCCGAGTATGCCCTGGCTTTTGTCGAGGGCCTTGAAGCAGAAGGCGTATTGGGTTGCGGCAAGCATTTTCCCGGACTCGGAGGCGGGACGCTGGACTCACACGAAGCGATGCCGCTGATCGAACGGACATGGAAGGAACTCTGGGAGCAGGACCTGGCGGTGTTTCGCGCATTGGCTCCGATGCTGCCGATGATGATGGTAGCGCATGCGGCCTATCAGCGAGTTAAGGATGCGGTTCCGGCGTCAATCTCGCCCTACTGGATTTCGACGGTGCTGAAGAAGCGCGTAGGCTTTGCGGGACTGGTCGTGTCGGACGATATGGAGATGGGTGGCATCCTGACTCAGGCATCGATGGAGGAGGCGGCGGTGAAGGCAGTGCTCGCGGGAACGGATGTGATCGAGATTTGCAAGGATGCCGCGCTGGTTCTGCGCGCGTACGAGGCATTGTTGACGGAGGCGGAACGTTCGGCTGCGTTCCGGCGGCGCGTGGAGGCCGCAGCACAGCGTGTCATCGAACACAAGGATCGGCATCTTGATGCGGCGATGCCACGCACAGCGTCCGCAGCGCAAATTGAGAAGCTGCGAACAAGTGTGAAGAAGTTCGCCGAGGACGTTGCGGCATGAGGCCTACAAAGAAGCAGGCGATGATAGTCGCCGGAGTGATGAGCGGGACCTCCGCGGATGGGATCGACGTTGCACTGGTGAAAATTACGGCGACGGACAGAAATCTGAAGATCAAGCTGCTGGCGCATCATGCGATGAGTTATCCCGCTGCCTTGCGGCGCGGAGTCCTGGCGGCGATGGATGCGAAGCAGACTTCAACTGCCGAGCTCGCACGGCTGAACTGGCGGTTGGGCATGGCGTATGCGGAAGCGGTCCGCGCGGCGGTCGACAAGTATGGGGTGAAGATCGACTTGGTTGGATGTCACGGCCAGACGATTTATCACCAGTCGAAGCCGGCGACATACGCGGGCTGCCCGGTGGGCTGCACGTGGCAATTGGGAGAACCGGCGCTGATTGCTACGGAAATGCGGGTTCCTGTGGTGTCAAATTTCCGGCCGGCAGATATGGCAGTGGGGGGACAGGGCGCACCGCTGGTTCCGCTGCTTGATTACGTAATGTTCGCAAATGCGGAGCGGACGAGAGTCTTGCAGAATCTTGGCGGGATCGGGAACCTGACAGTAATACCTGCCAGCGGCAAGGCAGCGGATCTGATTGCATTCGATACGGGTCCAGGCAACATGGTCATCGACGCTTTGATGGAGCGCTTCTTCCAGAAACAATATGACCGTGACGGAGGCGTTGCGGCGCGCGGACGCGTGCTTGAGCAGGTCGTGAAAGATGTGCTGCGCAAATCTTACTTTTCCTTGCGGCCTCCGAAGTCTGCAGGCCGGGAGCAGTTCGGGGCGGCTTTCACGGCCGAATTTGTCGGGGCGTGCGAGAAAGCGGGGGGCACACCGGACGACGCAGTGGCAACTGCCACGGCAGTTACTGCCGAGAGCATCGCGATAGCGTACGAGCGGTTTGTGGCGCCTCTGAGCAAAGGGAAGGCGGTGGACTACATCGTCTCCGGTGGCGGAGCGCGCAACGCGACATTGATGAAGATGCTGCGGGAACGCCTGGAACCGATGGCATGCAAGGTTGCCGTTATCGATGAGATCGGTATTCCTTCGCAGGCAAAAGAAGCTGTCGCCTTTGCGCTGCTTGCGTGGCAAACCTGGCATGGATTGGCGGGAAATGTTCCGTCGGCGACGGGTGCGAAGAGAGCGGTGGTGCTGGGCGAGATCTGTTATGGGTAATGCGCCTCGGTGCTTTCTGCTGTTAGTGTTCGCGCACCTGATCGTGGCTGGTTGCGGCCGGACCAGGCCCGATCCGAACACGGTGACGATGCTGATTGAGAGCAGCCCGACAAATCTCGATCCGCGCATTGGGACGGATGCACAGTCGCAGCACATTTATCCGCTGATCTTTGACTCTCTAGTACGACGGAACGAGCATTTCGGGCTCGATCCGTGGCTTGCAGAGAAGTGGAACTCACCGGACCCGAAGACGCTGATCTTCCATCTGCGCTCGGGGGTGCATTTTCAGGACGGACGGCCGTTAACCTCGCGCGACGTAAAGTGGACGCTCGATTCGATCCTCGATGGAACGGTTGTAACCATCAAATCCGGCGCTTACCGAAACATTGCAAGCGTCGAGACGCCCGATCAAAACACCGTCACCATTCACATGAAGCAGCCCGATCCAGCGCTGCTGTGGAACGTGTGCGACGGCGGATTCGGTGTTGTGCCGTATGGCAGCGGGCGTGACTTCTGGCGTCATCCGATCGGCAGCGGGCCTTATCGATTTGTGAGTCAGGAGACCGACAGGGATGTCGTGCTCGAGCGCGCGGCGAGCTATTGGGGGCCGCTGCCGCATATCGAGCGCATCCGGTTTGCGGTGGTACCGGATGCGACGACGCAGGCACTGGAGCTCCAGAAAGGATCGGCAGATGTGGCCGTCAATGCGCTTACCCCTGACATGATCGATGCATTGAAACGGAAGTCAGGTCTGGTGGTAGAGGACGGCCCGGGAACGAGGCTGAATTATATCGTCTTCAACATGCGCGATCCCATTCTGAAAGATACTCACGTGCGGCAGGCGATTGCGCTCTCCATCAATCGTCCCTTGATTATCCATACGCTCTATCGGGATCAGGCGCGATTAGCAGAGAGCATTCTCCCGCCGCAGCATTGGGCCTGGAGCGAAGACACGGAGAAGCATCCATACGATCCCGCAAAGGCAAATGCTCTGCTTGATGCGGCTGGTTATCGCAGAGGCGCGGGAGGGGTTCGCTTTCACCTGGGGATGAAGACTTCTACGGACGAGACGGTGAGGTTGCTGTCAGTGATTGTGCAACAGCAACTGGCACAA
Source organism: Acidobacteriota bacterium (assembly GCA_013289875.1). Classification (GTDB taxonomy): domain Bacteria; phylum Acidobacteriota; class Terriglobia; order Terriglobales; family Acidobacteriaceae; genus Silvibacterium. Next base: position 52,870 of record JABCZC010000002.1, read on the forward strand.
ATTGGGATTGCTGTCGATTTGCGCAGCTACGAGTTCGCAACGTTTTACTCGGACCTGACGAAGGGCACTTTTCAAATGGCTCCTTCGCGGTGGATTGGCGGGAATGAGCAACCTGACATTTTCCATTACGCATACTCGCAGGCGAGCTTTCCGCCGCATGGGAGCAACCGCGGATTCTACGCCAACCAGGCTCTGGATGCGCTGCTGGACGATGCGGCGGCGACGAACGACCAGGCGCGCCAGCGCGAAGACTACGAGAAGGTGCAGCAGATACTGGCACGGGACCTGCCGTCGATTAACCTGTGGTATCTCGATACGGTCGTGATTCACAATAAACGGTTGGCAAATGTACATACGTCCCCGTCGGGGAATTTCGAGTTTCTGCGGAACGCGGCGGTTGCGCAATCGTCGGGTCGGGAATAAGGTTCTTTTCGAACCCAGCGTATTACGCCAGCATTAGCGTACTTCGCGATTGTCCTGTGCTGATGTAACCTTGAGATAGACGAATTCACACAACGCGGCATTTCCGGGATTGCCAAATCACGGTAAGCGCAAATACTCACGACTTGGATCTTTGGAGAACTTTACGGGATGAGCAGCGTCAGTGCCTCACGAGCCCCCAGTTACGAAATTGAGTTCGCGGAGCGCACACAATGCGCTCTCTGCGGCAGCACCAGGAGAACTGTCCATCGAGCGTTTCGCGATATCCCGGTAGTTCGCTGCTCACAGTGCGGCTTCTTGTATTCGGCGCGGACCATGAGCACGGAGACTATGGAGGCCTACTACCGTGAAAACTTCGGAAGTCAACGTCATCTGCAGGGCCAGATCGTGAATGCCCGTACGAACGGAGTTGCTCTAGCGCGACTTCTGGATCTGAAGAACGTGCGAAACTGGCTCGACATTGGAACAGGCTACGGATTTTTGCTGAAGTGGCTCAAGGAGAAGTGGGGCATTGCAGCGCAAGGCATCGAGCTTTCAGCACAGGAGGCGGGCTACGCGCGCGAAAAGCTAGGACTTGAAGTCCATTGCAGACTCCTTTCGCAATCCACCCTGCCGAAAGCGGGGTTTGACGTTGTTTCCTGCTTCGAGGTGATCGAACATATTCCTGAGCCCAAGGCATTCGTCAAAGAGATGGCAGAGTACATGAAGCCTGGCGGGTCTCTCGTAGTCATGACCGACAATTTCGAGAGCAATGTAGTACGAAAACTAAAGGGTAGCTTCCCAAAGTGGATTCCTCACACGCACATCAGTCATTTCGGCCCCAAGAGCCTTCGTGATTGCCTGAACAGCGTACCAGGATTGGAGCTGGAAAAAGAGGCATCCTATACGCCTTGGGATCTGGTGGGCAGACAATGCGTTTCGGTGCTTCGACCGGTGGCGCCGGATGAGCAGGCCTACGACGTTCGGGAGGCTTTGTCGACGGAGATGCAAAAAGACTACAAGCTGTATCAGTTGCGATATGCGTTTAACCCTTTCTGGACGCGTATCAGTATGAGTAGCTCCCTTGACGGGGGTGCCCTGATGTATGCCCTCTGCAGAAAACGCGCATAGAGGCAAGATCTTCTTTTCACTCTCTATCGGCTTCTCGACAATAAGACTCGCTGCGGGCTTACGCTGGGGCCAATAGGAGCCTGCTATGTGCGCGGATTGTTACTTCATGATCTCTTTTGGCCCGGACCGAATCCGGTCGTGCGGAGTTAATCGATCTTACGGGTGACAGAAGCAGCTGTATGCGTTGCGGCCCCAGGGTCCAGGGTGATCGATGGGGCGTTCCAGGCGGAAACGACGATTGTGTACTTCTCCGGCGTATGCGGCGGCAGCTTGGCAGTGACAGTGATGGACTCGTCCGGCATCAGCTCGATGTAGTTGTCGGACCAGAGCGTGGGGACAATATTTTCGCCGCCAGGGGCGGCGGCGGAGACCGAGACCTGAAAAGCAAGCGTCTTCGAAGGATTATGCAGGTGAACGGCAATTCCCTGCCCTTCTTTGCTCGTAGAGCCCTCGATGCGGGACTGCGGAAGAGTGCGGAGCGCCTTCATGTCCTCGTGCTCGAGCGCAGGCGTGTGCGTGTAGTCGGTCTTCGGCCAGTTCCACGTGGTGAGCTTCGATGGCACCCAATAGAAATTCCTGCTTACGATCTGGCCTGTGTCATTTTTCAGCGTGAGCTGGACGAAAGTGATCGGAGAGTTCACTGCAAATACTGAGTCCGGAATAGTGAACGCGCCGGTAGAAGTATCGGTGGGAACTTCCAGGTCGCTCTGTTTTGCGAACAGCTCTTTGAGGCTGGTGTCGTAAGCCTGCGCGGAGACGATCAGATGCTCTGACGGCTGATACGTGCTGTTTACGACGTAAACGCTGTGGTCGTCATACGAATACTGCACGTGGAGAGGCTCGCAGGCCTTCTTCGCGCCGAAATAGCCACCACCGGTATCGAGATAGTAGTCGTAGAGGTGCCAGATCATCGAAGGCCAGGCGTTGTTGAGCATCCACTGGATGACTCCGGTGGACGTGTACTTATTGCGGCTGTACGCCTCGAACATGGCGCGCTCGGTGTCATAGCTCATGGTTTGGGCGATGCGGATGTACTCGGCGGCCTCGCTGACGGGGCCGTAGGCAGACTTCATCGCGTCGTCAAAGACGGCCAGCTCTTTGAATTCACCGCCGCCATAGTGGAAGCTCCAGGTAGCATTCGGCGGCCAGAGTTCGTCGGCAGGAATGAATTTTTTGATGCTGCTTAAGGCCGGAATCGCCGGGCCGGGGCTGGTTTCGGTGTTGAAGCCGTAGGCGCCGCCGTAGCGATTCGTGTCCACCAGCCAGTAAGAAGGCGCGACATAGTCATACGGGCCGCTCATCTTGACGCCGCTCTTGCCGGTGACGGTAGTGGGAGTGGCCGAGGCGGAAGAGAGGACGGGATTCGGCCAGTGAGTTTCTGACTCCACAGAGAGGTAGGCGCTCTCAACGTTGGTCGGCGGCGGGTTGTCGCTACCGTTCAGCCACACAAGAAGACTGGGATGGCTGCGAATGCGTAGCATCTGCGAGCGGAGGGAGGCCGTCGCAATATCAAGCGTGCCCGGCTGCCACTTGTCCCAATGTTCCCAGTGGTCGCAGCAGCACCAGCCGAGCATCACGAGAATTCCCTGCTCGTCGGCTAGGTGGAAGAACTCGTCCGTCTCCATTTTGCCTTCGAGGCGGATGGTGTTCAGGTGCATGTCGCGGACCATGCCCAGTTCGTCGCGCAGCTTTTCGGGATCCTGGCGCAGCAGCATGTCCTGCGACCAACCTGCACCGCGGATCAGGATCGGCTTGCCGTTGACGTGGAAGAGGCGAAAGCCCTTGTCAGTGAGCTCGGATGTGATTTCGCGGATGCCGAAGCGGACGGACTGTTCGTCGGAGACGTGTCCACCCTCGATGAAGCTAAGTGTGAGCGTTTCGAGATGCGGCTCGCCCATCTGGTACGGCCACCAGACGGGCGGATTGCGCATGCGCAGCTGCGGGAACTGCTCCGGCGAGAAGGCTACGGTCTTATCTTCTTTCGGAGCAAGGTCGATAGGCTGCTCGATTGCGATATTTGCCACCGTGCCGCGTACAGTTCCGTGGACGGCACGGTCTGAAGCGTTGTGGAGCTCGCCGTAGACGGAGAGATCGGCTTCTGTGAGCGATGCGTCGGGGAAGTGGGTCGCCGCGAGCGGCGAGCGCACGGAAACCGCACCTGTCGTGATGAGACTGACCGGACCCCACAGGCCCATGTCTTTGTCGGGCGGACAGGGGTTCCAGTCGACCCAGTTGATGCCGAGGTCGGTTTCGGTGGGCGCGAAGGTTTCGACGGCGATGGTGTTTTCCTTGCCGGCGTTCAAGTCGTGAGTCACATCGAAGTCGTAGGTTCGATAGGCGCCGGCGATCTGCTTGTCGTCGGCGATCTGCTTGCCGTTGACCCAGAGATTGGCGCGGTAGTTGATGCCGCCGAAGTGCAGCCAGAGCGTTCTATCGCGCTCAGCTGAGGGCACCGTGAAGGTTTTTCGATACCACCAGCCGCAGTGATAAGGACTGTCCTCGGGCATGGGCAGGTTGGAGAAGTTCTGGCCAATGGGATAGTTTGCGCCGGGAATCTTGCGGAGATTCATCGCGTAATAGGGCTGCTTGATCTCCCCGGCGGCTACCTGGGCGGCAAGCACCGTCGAAGGCACAGTGACGCTATACCAGTCCTGCGGATGAAAGGACGCCACGGAGATGGCGGCGCCGTCAGCCTGCACCTTGCATGCCGATTGCAGGGTCCAGCCGTCGCGCAGCGGCGTATTGCTGCCCCATGCCGGGATGGAGGCGGACAAACAGAGTACTGCGGAAGCCAGGCTGAGTTTGGCGCAGAAAGATCGGAGGCAATGAAACATGACTGTCTTTCTAACAGAAAGAGACGTATCCTGGAATCAGCAGCGAACGATCTTCTCGGACTGTGTGCCCTTCGTCGCGTTGCGTGTATCCACAACAAGCCTCGACTCACGAACGATGCGCGGGTAGTCGTAGTCGGAATGGTCGGTGACGATCAGGACGCAGTCGTATTGCGCAAGATCGTCAAGGGGCGTGCAGTGCATATCAAGGTTGTAGTGGCGTCCATGCCCGACGTAGGAAAAATAAGGGTCGTTGTAGGAGACGACGGCTCCGCGCTTGCGCAGCAGCTCGATAATGGTGAGCGCGGGAGACTCCCGCAGGTCGTCGACATCCTTTTTGTATGACATGCCGAGCACCAAGATGCGGGAGTCCTTGAGCGGCTTGCCGTGGTCGTTGAGCGCGGCAGCCGTCTGCTCGATCACGTAATAAGGCATGGCAACGTTGACTTCGCCGGCGAGCTCGATGAACCGGGTGCGGAAATCGAACTGCTTCGCTTTCCACGAGAGGTAAAAGGGATCGATGGGAATGCAGTGACCGCCAAGGCCGGGACCGGGATAAAACGCCTGGAAGCCGAAGGGCTTGGTTTTGGCGGCGTCGATCACCTCGAAAATATCGATACCCATGCGCTGGCAAAGCTGCTTCAGCTCGTTGACCAGCGCGATATTTACGCAGCGGTAGATGTTTTCCAGGAGCTTGGTCATCTCGGCCACGGCGGGCGATGAGACGGGGATGGTCCGATCAAAGATCGTGATGTAGACAGACGATGCCAGGTCGAGCGCGACCGGGCCAACGCCGCCGACCACCTTCGGAATCTCCCGGCGGGCAACGGTGTCGTTACCGGGATCTTCGCGCTCCGGCGAAAATGCCACGTAGAAGCCCTTCGCTTCGGCATCACGAGCAACTTTCAGACCAGAGGGATTCTCTTCCAGGATGGGGATGAGCACTTCCTCGGTGGTTCCGGGATACGTGGTGCTCTCGAGAATGATCAATTGCCCTTCGCGAAGGTGCGGCGCGATGGCCTTCGCTGTTTCGCGGATATAGCTCAGATCGGGCTCGTGAAATTCGCTGAGTGGGGTGGGCACACAGATGGCGACTACGTCCATCTCCTCGATCTCGGCGTAGTTGGAAGTAGTGCAAAAACCTCTCTGCTGCGCGGACCGAATCTCCGTCGCAGGAATACGAACGATGTAGGAGCCTCCGCCGTTCAGGGTGGCTACCTTGACGGAATCGATGTCGAAGCCCGTAACGCGGAACCGCTGATCGCTGAAAAGCAGGGCAAGCGGGAGTCCAACATAGCCCATGCCGATGACGCCGATTCGGGCCGTTCGCGACTCAATTTTCTGCTGCAGTTGCTCAGCTCTGCCGGTATGCACTAATGCCATGAAATATCCATGCCCTTCGCGTTAAAAGAGTAACTTATGATTCTATCTCGGGATGATGGACGATCCAGTTTCGGGAAAGGTTCGCAGTTTAAAGCTGCGGCAGTGGGATCGAGGTGCTCTGCGGCGGATCAGGTGGCGGAGCAATGCGCACAAGCTTGAGGAACTGATCGAAATCCGGCCTGACCTTCAGCAATTCCGATTCGAGCGTTGTGAGGGTGACGATACCGATCCATTTTTCGTTGCGGACATAATGCTGTACCTGAATGACTGACATCTGGTTCAGAGGCTGGTGCTTCAGCATCAGCATCGCACTATCCTGTGCACCGGGAAATTGCGTGGAGGCTGGGCCGGCAATCGCTGGATCCTTGAATGTTCGCTTTATCAGAGTAATCTGTGCCTGAATGTAAAGCATGAGCTGATCACCGGCAAGCAACTCATCTTCCTTGAGATATACATTGCTCGGGGCCATACCTTCACCGCTGCGCTGAATGCCGAAATCAGGAATCCAGGTCCAGCCGAAGGGGATAGCTGGAATGATCCAGCGGCCGATGCGAGGGGCGATGGCATAGCTCGCGGCTTGTCCTGAATCGATGCTCATGCAAACCGTCGCGACTAAAGGCGCCGGACACCACGATCAAGCCGGCGATGAACTAATAGCTGCATTATTTTTCTGGTCACCGGTTTCCTGCCTGGTTTGCCGGAGACCATACCTGCATTCCATCGGACGCCGTCGGATCCGCAGGCTGTCCTGCCCATCCCCTTGTGCCGTCAGAGAGTGTCACTGGCTGCACGCTTTGGAAGCTGGAGGTTGCCTCTGGAGGCAGATCCGGCCATCCTGGTTGCTGAAGCGTGATTGGGGGAAGCTGGCTGCCCAGGGGCGCGGAGGTCTGAATCGTTCCATCCTGCTGCAACGCGGCCTGCGGGCCGGGAGGTGCCGGCGGCAGCATTGGGACAGGAACGCCCATGGCGGCTACTCCACCCATGGCTCCGGCTGCACCGCCCGCGCCGGCCATTCCAACCAGAACGGTTTCGCAGCCCATGACGGCGATATCCGGCGGACCTACGCACACGAGCGTGTCGGTCACACGCGACTGCGGCATGTTTCCCACGAGGACCGTTGGAGAGCCGAGAATGAATGGCCCCCCCACGTGAGGAACGACACCCGTGACCATGGGACAGACATGGTTGTCGCCGATGCGGGAGGCGGGCAACATACCAATGAGCACCGTCGGGAAGCCAACGACGACGATGCCGCCGTGAGCTGTCTGGCTGGTGATGGTGCAGGCTGGCATTCCCATACTTCGCGCTTCTCCTTGACTAGCTCAACTGCCAGCCGGTTTGGAATATGGATCATCTCCCGGAAAGGTGGGCGCTGTGGGCGCGGCGGGAGGATCCGGGCTCTGCGGCATGCCTGGCGATCCGGGAATAGCAGCCCCGCCGCTGTTAATCATCACCAGCGTGCCCTGAATAATCACACCGGTGGGCCCCACGGAAACGAAGCCGCCGGGTCCGGAAAGGCACACATTCATCCCGGCTTCGATAACGACATTCATGCCTCCCTTGATGTGGACTTCCTGGCCGGAATCAACCACGTAAAGCATGCCGGACTTGTTGAACTGGTTCTCTCCAACCTGGAGCGAATAGTTCGTCCCAATCTTCTCGTTGAGATTCTGGCCAACGTTGATGTTCGAGTTCTGGCCGATGCTCTCCATGTAATTGCCCTTGACGTTCCGGTCAGCTTCGCCATCGATCTCGTGCACTTGCTTCCCTTTCACGAGCAGGTGCGAGTCTCCGTCCACCTCCTCAAACTGATTGGAGGTGATTTTTGTGTGTTGTTCATTGCCGACGAGGGTGTGCCAGTCGTGTTCGACGTGCAGGTCGTAGTCCCGCTCGGCATTCATGTAGATCTGCTCTTTGCCCTTCAGGTCTTCAAAGCGAAGTTCGTTGGCATTGGCCGCGCCGCCGTTCTTGGAGCTTCGAGTGAGAACGCCGGAGAGGGTATACTGGCCCGCCGGATCGTACTTGGGCATGTTGACGCCGTTATATACGGAGCCGACCACAATGGGCTGATCGGGATCGCCCTCCATGAAGTCGATCAGAACTTCATCGTCGACACGCGGCCAAAAATAGGTTCCCCAGCCTTTGCCCGCCCAGCTTTGCGCGACCCGAAGGAGCGTGTTATCCGGGGTATTGGGCTTGCGCTGGCGGTCCCACCAGAACTGCACGTTAACGCGGCCGTACTTGTCCATGAAGGAGTCTTCACCGGAATTCACGACGACCTTGCCGGTATGCATGCCATTGACTACGGGCTTTTCCGTCTTGATCGGAGGCCGGTAAGGGATGGAAAAAGGGATCGCTGTAAACGTGTTGGCGTAGGGGACCTGTGGACTCGTCGTTCGCGCCCGATAGGAGGGCATTTGCCGCACGTTGTGCTCGACTCGGGTGACAAGATACTTGGTGTTCAAGCTGGACTGCGGGTGTTTTGTAAGCTCGAAGCTGTAGCCTGTCTGCAGGCTGATGGCGTTCGAATCGCCCTCGACGATCACGGTGCCGGCGTCGCTGCTGTCTCTGCGCATATTCATGAAGAACGACGCCAGATCGCTGATCTTCGGATCCGATCCCTCCTTCTTCAGATAGGCCGCAGCGCTGTCGGCGTAGTCGTACTTCTCGTTGCCGTTCGTGCCCAGGGGGCCTTTCGTCGCCGCCTTTGTTCCTGGGTCCGGCACAGTTTTGTACTTGATAAAGCTGTAGTCCCAAATGGTGTGGTTGCCGGTGACCAAGGTCGACTTCGAGATGAAATTCTTTACGACGAAATCGTAGAAACCCTCGGTATCCTTTGGCTGTGGCGCATAACGAAACGAGCTTTGAATCGCACAGGCGCTCAGCTTGCTGGAAGTATCCTGCAAGGTGAAGGTGTGATCGTCCTGCGTGTGCTTGAAGTAGTAGAGGATTCCGTGCTGCTCCATGAGCCGCGAAATGAAGTTGAAATCCGTCTCGCGATATTGCGTGCAGTACTCCATAGGCGTGTAGCTATTCGACGTTTCGACGGCGGGGCTGATCTTGTATGGGCTCAGTACTGCCTTTATCACATCCGTGACGGTCTGGTTCTGGAAAACGCGCGTGTTCTTGTTGAGAGTGAGCACCCATAGATTCGGAACAATGTACGCGCGATAATTGTGGAACTCCTCGTCGCCTCCGTTCATTTCAAAACTGGAGACAAAGCCGTTAATGCAGCGCTTTGTTCCTGAGTCGTTCGCCTGTATGGCGACGCACACCTTTTGACCAACAATGCTCTTGGGGTCGATCGATCTGTCGGCAGTTGCCAGAAGATCCAACTGATAGAAGAAGAGTTCCGAGATGCCCTCCACGCCGGCGATATGTTCCGGCAGAAGGACGTCCTTGCCCAGAGGACTGGTGAAGTTGAGCAGACGATCCGTTTGTCCAAATGTGCCCATACTGGCCTGCCAGAACCTTCTTATTGTGAATACGCAGAGGCGAGAGTTTCACCGCCGTCCATTGTGCATCGCTGAATCGCCAATCGCGAGGGACTACCAATCATAGGTGAATCGGCCCTCCGAAGACACGCCAACCTGCACTCGCTCCGTCGGAGTTTCTTCCGCCATGCGAGCCAACACCTGCCGCGAAATCTCCGGCAGCATGGTATTCGAGAGGATGTTGTCGACATTGCGCGCCCCGCTTTCGACTTCCGTGCATCGTTTGGCGACTTCTTCCAGCACGGAGTCGTCATAGGTCAGCGCAATCTTGTGGGTTTCGTTCAGACGGCGCTGAATCTTGCCGATCTTCAGCCGGATGATTTGCTTGAGCGCTTCGTCGCGCACCGGAAAATACGGAACGATGATCATGCGTCCCAGGAATGCCGGCTTGAATATCTTGTTCAGCTCGGGCTTGATGGCGAGCGTCAGACCCTCGCTGTCTGGCATGGTTTCCTTGTCGGCGGTGAGCTTCATTAGCGTGTCGGTGCCCGCGTTGCTGGTGAGGATGAGGATCGTGTTCTTGAAGTCGATGGAGCGGCCTTCTCCATCTTCCAGATTTCCCTTGTCGAAAACCTGGTAGAAAAGCTCCAGCACATCGGGGTGAGCCTTCTCGACCTCATCCAGCAGCACGACCGAATAAGGACGGCGGCGCACGGCTTCAGTGAGTACGCCGCCTTCGCCGTAGCCCACGTATCCCGGAGGCGAGCCCTTGAGGGTGGAGACGGTATGCGCTTCCTGAAATTCCGACATATTGATTGTGATCAGATTGCGCTCGCCGCCATAAAGCAGATCGGAAAGCGCCAGTGCCGTCTCCGTTTTTCCGACGCCGCTCGGCCCGACCAGCATGAAGACGCCGACCGGCTTGCCGGGATCGTCGAGACGGGCGCGCGAAGTGATGATGCGCTGCGCGATGGCGGCGAGCGCGTGATCCTGGCCGATGACGCGCTTGCGCAGATGACCGTCCAGTTCCAGCACGGCAGCGATTTCATCCTTCACCATCTTGCCGAGGGGAATGCCGGTCCAGGCGGAAATGACTTCGCCGACGATGCGCTCATCGACGCAGACGTGCATGAGCGGATTTTCGCCCTGTATTTTTGCGAGTTCGTCTTCGAGCGCCTGTAGCGCTTCAATCGACGGCTTTACTTCGTCACCTTCGGCCGTCACCGTCTCTGCGCCGGATTCGAGGGCTTCGCGCATGGCACGTATGCGCCTGACCAGCTCGACTTCCTGCTCCCACTGGGTCTTGAGTTTCGCCAGATTCGCCTCGGTGGCGGCAAGCTGCTCCTCGATCGCGGCGAGTCGTTCAGCGTGATCTTCGCCGACGGTGCTTTCCCGCTCGAGAATCCGCTTCTGCACCTTGAGGTCGTCGATGCGGCGCATGGCATCTTCAATCGCCGGAGGAATCGTGTTCTGTCCAAGCGAGAGACGCGCGCACGCGGTATCGAGTACGCTGACAGCTTTATCGGGCAACTGCCGTCCAGCCAGGTAGCGATGTGACAGCTTCACAGTCGAGCTGACGGCCTCGTCGAGAATACGCAGACTGTGGTGCTTCTCAAGAGCCGCAACAATGCCGCGCAGCATGGTACCGCATTGCTCTTCGCTCGGCTCTTCCACCTTGACAACCTGGAAGCGCCGCGCAAGCGCCGCATCTTTTTCGAAATATTTCTTGTACTCGGACCAGGTCGTCGCGGCGATAGTGCGTAGTTCGCCGCGCGCCAATGCAGGCTTCAGCATGTTGGCGGCATCATTCTGGCCTGCCTGCCCGCCTGCGCCGATCATGGTGTGGGCTTCATCGATGAAAAGAATGATGGGATGCGGTGAGGATTTGACCTCATTGATAAGTCCCTTCAGGCGGTTCTCGAATTCTCCTTTGACGCCGGCTCCCGCCTGCAACAACGCGAGATCAAGGCTGTGCAGTTGCACGTTGCGCAACGCGGGCGGCACATCTCCGTGGCTGAGACGAAGCGCAAAGCCCTCCACGACGGCCGTCTTGCCGACTCCGGCCTCGCCCGTGAGGATGGGGTTGTTCTGGCGGCGGCGCATGAGAATGTCCACCACCTGACGAATCTCATGATCTCTGCCGAGGACGGGATCGATCTTGCCTGCTTTGGCATTCGCTGTCAGGTTCACCGTGTATTGGTCGAGATGCGGAGTCTTGCCGAAACCTGGCGCGCGCGGGTGTTCGGCCTCGCCGGGAACGGCAAGCGGCGCGGTGGGTGCCGACGCTTCACGCGATTTTTCGGTGACGATAAAGAAATCCTTGCGCAGGGGTTCGGGCGGGATGAGTTGCAGCTCTTTGCTTACATCCCGGATCAGGCGCGACAATTCTTCACTCGAAAGCAGCGCCAGCAGGGTAAAGCCGGTACGAATCTGTGTGGCGTCGTATTCGATTGTGGCCACGGTCCATGCTTCGGTGAGCATTTTCACCAGGAATGGACTGAAGGCGGGGCTGCGCGCATTGCCGGTCTTCAGGCGGTCAAGGCTACGCTGCAATTCGGTGGTAAGACGCGAGCGGTCCACGCCATACTGCTTCAGTATGAAGGCAATGTCGTTGTCGGAACTGTCGATGGCCTTCAACAGATAGTGCTCGATCTCAATGTCGTAGTGGGTGCGCGAAAGGCAGAGTCCGGCGGCTGCCTCCATGGCACTGCGCGTCGCTTCATTCAATTTGCCGATCAGAGACTTCAGGTTCAGGCTCATCTGTCCACTCCCGTGGGGTCAATCTATTCCTCGTCAGGACAATCGGTACGTCGCCTCGTCGGGATCACGCTGCAATGGCCGGTTTTTTATCCAGCTCACCAGGCCGAGACGCGAGGCGCGAACACCTTCTTCGCCCAGTTCCATGGCGGGTGTCTCTTCCCGCTCCAGCACAAGCTGGATGATGAAATTGAATTCCCGATTCGCATAGAACCGAAGCCACGCACGCAATTCACGATAGGCGCTCGCGCCGGGCAGAAATTGCTGATACCGCGCGAAGCTCATCGGCCCGAGACGAATCGTTACCGTGCCGTGCTGGTCCCACACTTCGTCGCCAACGATGGTTCCCATGCCGAGCCGCTCGCAGAAGGCTCGCGTATCGCGTAGGAAAGTCAGATTGCCCGGGGGAAGGCGGTTCCAAGTGCCGGTAAATTGACCGATGCTGACCGGGATATCGAAATAGTCCTGCAGCAGTTGCTTAAGACCCTGCGCGGTTGGACGCCGTTGCGACAGAAGCCCGCAATAGTAGAGGCCGGCTTCATCTTCAATGTCCATGCGATGGGTGAGGCCCTTGGTGCCGAGGCCGATTAGATCCAGCAGCCTTGCGCTGATGACGTCGTCGTTCGCGCCCGTGCGCTCGTATGCGATGTAGAAGCGATATTTCTGCCAGCCGCGATAGAAGAGGGCAATGATGCGGTGATTGAAGATGTCGAAGAATTCACCCGGCGCGCGGTCTTTCGCGCGAACCCGCTCAAGCAAAAATTCCGTGTACGGATCGGGGAGCACGCCAGTCGCTGCGCAAAGTCCCATGAAGTTGACGAACAGTTTGTGCCGGCCATCTTTCCCGGTTTGCAGATCCTGAATTTCACTGGCAGGAAACGATAGTGTGGGAACCGACGAAAACTGCACAACCTCAGAGGACGGCGAAACGAAGAGGCCTACGGGCTTCCGCTCCGGATAGAGACGCTCCAGCAGGCGTACGGCCTGGAAGAACTGGACGCAGTACGGCTCCCGCTCGAGCATCGCCCGAATCGACTCGAACTTCGGGTCAACCTTGCGGTCTACGTCCAGATCCGAACTCAGATCAGGGGCTGGTTTCCCGCTTTCGGTGGCCATTCGCCCAGCATCTCCTTTCGTTGATTTGTGCGCGCCGCCAACTGGCAGAAGCTGTTGATTGATGTATAGGAGCCGAGAAACCGATCCAGCACATTGGCAAAGAGATATACCCCGCCGCCGACAAACTGGCGCTCGTCGAACTCAATCTCTATGCGGGTGCCGCGCGCCGGCACATTGCCGTAGACCGATTGCATGATGGCGAAGTAAGGTTTCGAGGCGAGCGAGGTGATGCCGCCGATCTGGTTTTCGAGATACGACGAGTCGGTGAAGTTGTGCAGCCGAAGAATTTCCTGGAGCGCGGTCACTCCCTCTTCCGCCAGCGAAAGATAGTTGAGCGAAAGCTGCGACACCAGCCGCCAAAGCTGACCCTTTCCTGTTGGGGGATCGTAAGTAGGCGACGGCCTGCGCAGGGCCGTGATTTGCTTCACCACGGGAAACTCTTCTGCCGTGAAGTCTCCCTCCTCAAGCCCAAACGGAAGGCGCGACGGCAGGTCGAAATTTGAGCAAGAGCAGCGAACGGTCAGCACCTCGGCGTCGGTTTCCGTCAGGATTCCGTCCACATCGACGAGCGCGAGAGATATCGTGGAGGGCTCGCGTTCGCCCAGCACGTTCATACGGCGAATCCCATGCCAATAGGCGCGGCCCGTCTCCCGCCGGGCCTGGAAGCGATACGAATAGAGTGGCTCCAGCGGGATGCTCTCACGGCGTGTGGTATTGGACGCCATCACCTCGTCGATGGAGAAGATTTCCGTCGTCTCCTGGTGACGAACATCGGGAATCACGCGGTACTCGTGCTTTGCGTGTGTAACCAGGATAGGTTCGGCCACGTGCGAAAACAGGTTGATCACGGGCGTGCATCCCAAACGTAAGGTGCGCGCCGAGACGCCGATTTCAAGATCCTGATGCCGCTCCGGACGATCAAAGCGCGAGAAGCAGAAGAGGATTTCCGCCTGCTCAGTACAGCCTGCCTCGTCAATGGCCCCAAGCCCGTTGAGTTCGAAGAAGAGAAACTTCTCTGAAAAGGTGAAGTACTCCTGCAGCAGGCGATAACCGTCAAACGACCGCTTCGGATAGGGCAACAATGCCTCGTCTTCCTCAAATCCCATGGGGCGCAGCTGCGCAGGCGCAATGTTGATCAGCTTGCCGCCGCGCTGTTGCGGATTGCGGACAAGGATGGAAATGCAGTTCTGGCACAGCAGTTCATAAAGCGTATGCACGACATTGGTTTCGCCGGTAAGATGAAACGCCAGCTTGCCGACGCGGAACTGGTTGAACGTAATATCCCGTGCGCATTGCAGGCGCATGCGGATAACACCCGTGGCGCCGGGTACGCGCACAGTTTCCGCAAGCCGCTCCGGCTGACGCCACTCGCACTCGCTAACTGTAAATGGCCACAGCTCCAGTGGATAAGCAGTCTGGAAGCGGCATGGCAGGCCGTCCACGGTGCGCTTGGTTAACAGCGTCGTTTTGGCTGGAACGCGCAATCCCGCCGTTTGCTTCCCCTGCTCCGGATCGAGCTGGCATTCCACGATCGACATCGAGGGAATGGGCCGAAGATAATGCGGCTGGACGATCCCGAGCAGCGCTGAAGTGACTTCGGGAAAATCGTCGTCTACGCGCAGGTGGACACGCGCCGCCATGAAGGCAAAGCCTTCCAGCAGTCTTTCCACATGTGGATCGTCGCAACGATCCGCCTCAAGCAGAAGACGGCTGGCGACCCGCGGATATTTCTCGGCGAACTGCCCCCCAAGCTGCCGAAGGTATGCGAGTTCGCGTTCATAATATTCGAGGAGTTCTTCGCGCATCAGGTCACTTTACCTTGTACTCGCCGCTGGAGAGCTCAAGCACGGTGTCGAACGAAACCTCTTCCGGCGCGGGATCGAGCTTCATGTTCCCCTCGATATGGAAGCGAAGACGCCGGTCGGCCGTGTCGGCGCTTTCCAGGGTCACGCGCACGTCCATCAGCCGGGGTTCGAAGTTGCGCAGGCATATCTCAATGGCCTTGCGCAGCCGGTTGTGGTCCGACGCGGACGAGAGGCCAAGCGAAGTGATGTCTGGCAATCCGAAGTTGATGACCGAAGTCTTTGCCAAATCGTATTCAACAAGTTCCGGAATCGGCGGCTGACGGGTATTAAGCAGCCACTCAAGATCGCGCTTCAGCGCATCTTTGAAAAAGCGCAAAGATTGCGAGCGGGTGACCGGCCATTCCTCAACGGCAGTCAGCCGGTCGAGCACGGATTGTGTCACCAGCGTTTCTGTCGCCGAACGTGCCAAGCCTGCGGGCTCCTTTTATGTCAGTGGGAAACATCCATAGCGAAACTTGGGTCGATGCGGCACAGCTTGGCGAAGAGCGCTTCCCTCACGCCATTGCTGCTCGAAGGATCGAGGCACTTGAGCAGCAAAGCCATGGGTGGCGTAATCATATCGCTGGCTTCCCACTCTTCAAGACGGCGTTGATCAATCTCTTTCACAAGCTCTTCAAGGACTGGGTAAGCCACCTTGCTTTGTCCTGCACTCACACAGAGCTGCGCCACCTGCAACCTGCGCAGGAAACGGGCGCGACCGCTGGGCTGTTGCGCAGCATCGCGCACAAGAAGCTGGATGGCCTGCGGCAACTGTCTCCGGCGGATCATGTCCTTAGCGATATCCAGAACGTCCGGCGAGGCCTCTTCGCCTGGCTCGTGCGGTTCGTTAGCCTCGGCGTAGACATGCTCCGGCTCAGCTGGGGGCACCGCTTCCTGAACAACCGGCTCAGGCGGTTTCGGAATCACCATCTCTTCAAGCCAGCGCTGCGTTTCGGCGTTCGCAGTCGGCGTGTCGTCGTTGAGGGTCCAGGTGGAAAGCGCGGGAATGTCCTTCAGAAGAGATTGCAACGTTGCAATCACGCTCGCCGAGATTGCGCTGTACCCCGCCTCATAACTCGCCTTCCAGATGTAGCGATGGACATCGAGCCACGCTCGGCCGCAAGGCTCCCCAGCAGCGGCCACGGCTACGCTGAGCAGCTCTTCCCAATTCGACTCCGAGGCGAGTCTTTTCAGGGTTTGCCGCGTCTCTGTCGGCGGCGATACCAGGAAGTCGTAAGACGCATAACTTCCCTGCTCCCGCATCTCTCCAAGGCGTACAGACGTTTGCAACAGATACGGTACCGGGCTGGATGACCGCTGTTTCTCGAGAAACTGTGCGCATGCCTGAATGCGGCTGATCGCGTCATCCCAATCGACAGGCTCGGCGGAGACGGCCTTCCCCTTTTTTGCTTTCGCGGCTGGAGCCGCTTCAACGGCGGCCTCCGCTTCCGCCACTTCTTCAGGTTCCCGCTCGGGCTCTTCGTTGACTACCTCGTCGATGACCTCGTCGGGTTCGAGTTTCCGTTTCTCGTTCAGAAGACTGCCGATGACCTGGCCGACTTCCTCGAGAGACGTGCGCAGTTTGCCGAAGGCAGGACCGTCATCGCCGTACTTCTCTTCGCAGAAGCTCTGCAGCGTATCCACTGTCTCAGCCGCGGCGTGCATCGACTCATCCAGGTTGACGTAGAAGATCTTGGGCGTGGATGCGACAGCCTTGTCGAAATCCTCGGCTGTGGGTTTGCCATCCTTAATAGCCTGTTCGCGCGCTTCGCGTTTGGCGTCGTTGTAACCCACATCGGCCTCGTAGCCGATAGTGCGCGAGTCCTTGTACTGGTAATAACTGAGACCGTCGCGTGTGATGGGGGCTTCGCGCAGGATCGCCGCGATGCGGTTGGCGGCCCATTCGATGGGAACCGCGCGCATCCCCAGGTCGCCATCCTCAATCTCGGGATAGAGTCCGTCCCAGAATTGTTCCTGCAGTTCCTGCATCAGCTTGAAGCAGGGCTGGACCATGCCGATGCCTTCACGTTTGACGTGAGCTTCGGTCAGCCATGCCGCAAGCTGCAGGTCTTTACTCTTCGTGGCGAGGGCTTCTCCGGCGAGCTTGATCACCAACGCGAAATCGGCCTTCTTAACCTGGCGCTGCCACTCCCCGCTGGGAATGCTTTCGTCGTCTTGAGTACGCGCGTCTTTTATCTGGTCGTAGATGCGCTCGTACCTCAGGCTTACACCCGAGGGATTATCGCCCGGGACTGGATTCAGCAGATCATCACGCAGTGGCACTTTCAGCCGTCTCCCCGGCGTGATGGAAAGTCAGGTTCCGCAGTTGCAGGAACGGCTCCTCTTCATCCCCGCACAGTAACAGTTTTTGCCCAAGAGGCACTTCGCCGTACTTCGCGTCCTTGTCCCAGACGGTGGCGCGGCCAAGGCGAACGGCATCGTCGGGATGCTTCCAGGAAAGCGGCGAAATCGCCGGCAACAGAACTTCCCCGAGATCCTGCAGTCGAAAGTCGGAGGTTGTATGCAGGATGGCGGGCATCCAAAGCAGGTCGCGCAGTTTTTTGGGCGCCTCCACCTCGATCGACTCAACGTAAGCGAATGGAATCCAGGTATAACTCCCGGCGATGAACGCTTCCAGATGCGCTCCTATGCGCGGGTCTGCGTCTAAAAACTCGGCAAAATCGGCGCCGTTCCACTGTCCTGAGGGCGATGGATGGGTCGTGCCTAGCGGCAGTTCGTCTTTGGCGAACATCTCCTGCCTCGTACGCTCCGCGTGTAACGCGGAGCGGTACAGCATGGCCCCGGCCACGGCCTCCGTGCTGGAATCCGACAAGACGTCCAACTGCTTGCTGGCGCGATCGTACTCGCCGGCAAAGCAAAGCAACTCAAACAAAAAAGTACGGCGCCTGGTGTCGAGCGGCTGTTTTTTCAACTCGTCACCAAGCGCGTCGATTGCAGGCTTTAGCTGGCCGGCACGATAGAGCGAAAGCGCGTCCATGAGGGGTCGCCCTAGGTGAGCTTGTTTTCCTTCGTGTTGTAAGTGATCGGGCCGGTGCTCTTAAGGTTGCCGTTCTCATCCTGCACGGAGTAGTCAATCTTGATTTCGTTGTAGGTGAACGAGAGGCTGACGGTAGGAATTTCACTGGAGCCGGAAATCTGCAGACTGCTGACAAAGAGCTCTTTGAAGTCGACCTTCAGGTAGGGCTTCCCGTCCGCGCCAGACTTGATCGCGCTCATCGTGCCCGTCTTGATGTGAGTGCCCAGACCGATCGACTTGAAGAACTTCGGCGTTGCCTTGTCGAAATAGGTCATGATGCTGAAGTCGCTCAGATCCGCTTTGCCGGCGCCCGATCCGCCCGTACCTGCAACCGACGACACCTGGGAAGCGCCCCAGCTCCAGCTCATGAGTTGTATCTCGGTTTTGTGGTTTGAGTCCGAGGATTCACCTTCAATCCCATCAGAAAGCTTCAGAAAATAATCTACTGCCATATCCCCAACTCCTTTCTTGGTTAGCTAACCCACTGGTCTGCCCTGCAGCCATAGACCCCGGTGATGCATTGGCTTTGCTACTTCCGCGCCGATGCCGGCAAGTCGGCCACCAGGCGAAGCGAAACGGAGAGCTCATCGAGCTGGAAATGCGGCTTGAGGAACGCAACCGCGCGGTAGGCGCCAGGCTTGCCGGGTACTTCGGAAACCTGGATGGCCGCTTCCCGCAAAGGCAGTTTCGCCTTGGCAGCCTGGGTAGCGTTGTCATCCGCGCACACGTAATTGCTGATCCATTGGTTAAGAAACTTTTCGCAGTCCTGGCGGGTCATGAAGCTGCCGATCTTGTCCCGCATCATCGCCTTCAGATAGTGCGCAAAACGCGACATGGCCAGGATGTACGGCAATTGCGCCGAAAGCCGCGCATTGGCATTCGCCGCGTCCTTGTCATAGAGCTTCGGCTTGTTCGCCGTCTGAACGCTGAAAAAGGCTGCGTAATCAGTTCCTTTGCAATGGACGAGCGGCACCAGCCCCTGATCTGCGAGTTCCTTCTCACGACGATCGGTGATTGCGACCTCGGTTGGACACTTGAGTGCCACATCACCCTCGTCGGTGCGGAAGGTATGAGCAGGAAGCCCCTCGACGAGCCCTCCACCCTCCACGCCGCGGATGGAAGCACACCAGCCGTATCTGGCGAATGAATTGGTGAGGCGGGCAGCCAGTCCGTACGCCGCGTTGCCCCACAAATATTTTGAGTGATCGCTGCCATCGACTGCCTCTTCGTAGTCGAACGCATCCACCTGCTTCGTGTCTTTCCCATACGGCAGGCGCATGAGGATATGTGGAAGCGTAAGAGCCACATAGCGCGAATCCTCCGATTGACGGAAGGATTTCCACTTGGCGTACTCGGTCGAGTCGAAGATCTTGCCGATGTCGCGGGGCCCGCCAAGCTGGGTGTAGCTGGTCAGGTTCAGGAGCTCCGAAGAGGCCGCGCTCATGAAAGGTGCATGGGCGGCTGATGCTACCTGGGAGATGCGCTCCAGCAGCTCGACATCTTCAGGGCCGCGACCGAACTCATAGTCGCCAACAAGCGCAGCAAATGGCGCACCGCCGAAGACTCCGAATTCTTCCTCATAGACTTTCTTGAACAACGCGCTCTGATCGAACTCCGGCGCGCGCTGCAGATCCTTCAGCAGATCGCGCTTGGAGGTGTTGAGCACCTTGATCTTGAGCATGTCGTTCGTTTCCGACTGATCAATGAGGTACTTGATGCCGCGCCAGGTTCCTTCGAGCTTCTGGAATGCCGGATAGTGCAGAACCTCGTTCAACTGCAGGGAGATAAGCCGGTCGATCTGGGCGATGCGCGCCTGAATGGTCGCTTCCGCATCGCGGGTCAGCGTCATTTGGCCCTGGAGCACCTGATTCACGAACTCCTTGACCATGTCGCGGCCGTGCTCGAGAGTGGCGGCATCGCGATTGAAGCGGCCCTGAGCGACTATCTGATCGAGCAGGTTCTGTTCCGAGGCCTGCTGCTCAACGGTTTCGCCTGCGACGGAAGCTGCTGTCTTTGCCGTACTCATTCCGCACCCCCGGTCTTGCCTAGTTCAGAACGGAGTTTTTCGCGCTTCTCCGTGTTGGAAACGGCTTCGAACAACGCTTCGTCGAGCTTGTCGTTGCCCTGCAAACTGCCGCGAAGGTCGGACAGCCGCGTACGCAGATCGAACAGGTCCTTGAGGGGGCCAACTTGCTTGGCTACGTTTTCCGGCGAAAAGTCGTCGAGGCTCTCGAACCGGAGGTTGACGCCAATCTGTCCGGCGCTGGGATCGTCGCTCAACATATTCGGCACGGAGAAGGCCAGATGAGGCTGCATGCCTTTCAGCACGCTATCGAAGTTGTCGGGATTGATCTCGACAAACTTGCGATCCTTGAGCGCTGCGAGCGGCTGCTCGGGCTGACCGGTCAAGTCTCCAAGCACGCCCATGACAAAAGGCAGTTCCTTGAGCTCGATCGCATCGCCGATCTCGACGTCATACGTGATATGCACGCGTGGCGAGCGGACGCGATCCAGTTTATGCTGCGTACTTTCCTTAGCCATAGTCTTTATCCTCGAAAGGCAGCGCGGAGAAACCGCCCGCCCTGGGTTCGATTCAACGACACAATCTGACAGGAGTGCATCTAAGCTTTCTCTACCGTATCCCTTTGCTTATCAATGCCTTTGTTAAAGGCCTAGAATTTCGGGACAGTTCTACGCTGGCCAGTCAGAGCGCGGCAATTATTAACTTAGCCATGGTGTGTGTCAAGACGAAAGCGTTACAACTAAGGTAGTAGCCGCGTCGCGACTGCACTCGGTCTGTCAGCATGATTAGCCGCTGTATACTCATAGCCCGATAGGAAATCCATACATGCGACAGTTGCAGCCGGTGGTCTGGTCGAAGGGCGTCTTCTTATCTCCGCAGCACCTGCAGGCGCAGGACCGCTTCTTCGAGGAGACGCTTCGCTTTCTTTCCGACGCGCTCTCCTTCCGCAATTGGGGCTTTTCATCCCTGCACATCGACGGTACCGGCCTCAGCGAGGGGCAGCTCAACGTAAGACAGGCCTCCGGAGTCTTTCCAGATGGCCTCATGCTGGACATGCCAGGCTCGGATGCGGCGCCCAAATCGCGAACTCTCGACGAGTGTTTTCACGAAGGCAGCAACCGGTGCAGCTTTTACCTCGCCATCCCGCAAGACAGGCCGGGAGGTATCAACATAGGGCTGCAGCGCGGCGGCGGCATCAGCACGCGCTTTTATTCAGAATTGCAGATGTTGCGCGATGAAAACAGTTCCGGCATCGAGAAGCCGGTATCTCTGGCGCGCAAGAACCTGCAGATACTGGCCGAAGGTGAAAACCTCGAAGGATCGGTGCTTTTGCCCTTGGCGCAGATCGAGCGCACGGAAGCGGGCGGCTACCGGCTCGATGCGAAATACGTGCCGCCGATGCTCAATCTCAAAGGCAATGAGCTGCTTACCGGCATTTTGCGCGGGTTGATCGAGACTCTTGTGGCACGCAGTAGTCAGCTGGCTGGCGCCCGCCGCCAGCGCAACCAGTCTCTCGCCGATTTCAGCGCCTCGGACATCGCCAACTTCTGGCTCCTCTACACAATCAATAGCCGTCTTCCCGTCCTGCGGCATTTTCTGCAGGCCGATCACGTTCATCCGGAAACGCTGTTTCTGGAGATGCTTTCTCTTGCAGGCGCGCTCACTACCTTTTCGCCGAAGATGGAACCGCGCGACCTGCCCAGGTACGAGCATGAACAGCTCGGACCGTGCTTTCTCGCGCTCGATGCGACGATTGCGGAATTGCTGGAGACGGTCATCCCCAGCAACTTTGTGGCGCTGCCACTCAAGCAGCTGCGCGACACGATTTACGCAGCGGCGATCGACAAGGACAAGTACTTCGAAAATTCGCGCTTCTATCTGGCTATCTCGTCCGACATGCGTGAGGCCGACTTGATCAGCCGGACACCCGCATTGGCTAAAGCGTGCTCGGCGACGCACATAGAACAGCTGATCCGCCAGGCGCTTCCCGGGTTGAAAATGACGCACGTGCCCGTGCCGCCGCGGGCGATTCCCGTCAAACTGCGCTACCAATACTTCAGCCTGGAACGATCCGGACCGGTGTGGGAGGCTATTCTGCGCTCGCGCAATTTCGGCGTCCACATCTCTGGGGAAATTCCAAATCCCGAGATGGAGCTGATCATTCTATTTGCCAACCCCGAGTGAAGATCCCGGTTATCGGTGTCGTAAGACGAAAAACAAAATCAGCACAATCACCAGCAATACGAAGACATTCAGGATGAGGATCAGCGGCAGGTATTGTTGCAGCTTGCTCGGTGCCGGGGCCGGTGGAGCCGGCGGCGGCGCGGGTGCTGGAGGAAATGCAAAGGGAGCAGCCTGGAATTGCTGCATCGCCGGCTGCGCGGGTGCCCCGGAATGAGGCATTTGCGGCATTGAGGGTGCTTGAGGAAACGCCGCTGCCTGGGGCATCTGCATGGGCGGCAATCCGGCTCTTGCGGGTGCCGCAGCCGCGGGGGCGACCGGCGGAGCACCTTGCGGTTGAAGGTCGCGCCACGCTGAACCCGAAATCACGCGCGTAAACTCGCCGGGTCCTCCCACTGACGGGGGCGCCGAAAACACCGGCTGCATGGGGGGCGCTACGGGACCTTGCGCAATGGGCGGCTGCCCGGCAGGCCGCGGAGCCGGCTCAGCAGAGAGGTTTCGCAGAAGCTGCGTAAATCCTCCGGCCGCTGGACTCGAGCCTGCAGGCGGCGCAGGAGTCGGAGACATCAAAGGTTCCGGCGACTTCCCTGGAGCGGGTTCTTCCTTGTTCAGCGCGTTAAGTAATTGGGTAAAGCCGCCCTGCGCGGGAGGCATGGACTCGGATGAGTGCGCCGGACTATTCGAAAACTGATAGCTCCTCTCCGGGATGGACTCGGGCCGGAGCGAGTTAAGCGGGTCATCAAACGGCGTTTTCTCCACGCTTCGTTGAGAGAATATTTCGGTAAAGGACCCGGGTGCCGTGTTCGGCCCCGATTCCGGCGGTGCGACGGGCGGAATTGGTTGTTGCGGACTGGGTTCCGTGGAGTCCTCTGTCGGTCGGAACATCCGCGTAAAGCTACCAGTCGGAGCGGCGGCGGCTGTCTCCGGCTTCACGGGTGGCGGAGTTTCGGGAGCCCACTGCCGCGGCGTCGGCATGACCGGCGTTGTCTCAGAGCATTCACCGGGGTTAGCGGAGATAGCGCTGAACATCTGCGTGAAGCTGTCCGGGGAGGCGGCGGCCTTCGTCGTCTCGACTGACGGCAGGGGATGAGTTCCGCTTGCGGCTTGCTCCGCCTGATTCCCGAGCGATCGCAGCATTCGCGTGAACTCGCCGGGAACCTGGACCGTAGGCTGCGCGGGTAAATCGGGCAAGGAAGATTTCTCCACCGAAATCTTCGTAAATAAACTCGCCAGGTCAGAAAGCGGTTTTGGCGATATCGATGAAAGAGGCTGTGCTACCGGAGTAGCTGCGGGTGTCGGAGAGGTGGGCGGCGCCGGATTGGGTGTAGGATTCGTGAGCGCCTGGAACATCTGGGTAAAGCCGCCCGGAGCTGCAGAAGGTGGCGGAGCCGCGGGAAGAGTTGCCGGAGTTGGCAGGGACCGCTCCTGCGTCTGGGCTGCGGGCGGAGGTGTTGTCTGAAGCCCGGGTGGAGTTGGGCTCGCCGGTGTGTTCTCGTTTCTAAGGAGAGACTTCAGCAGGTCATCTTCTTGCGGCTGCGCGGGCGATGGCGTTCCAAAGATTCCGGTTGCACTAGACGGCTCGCGGGCGCCAGATTCACTCTTGTCGGTTGACTCGGGCTCTTCGAAGGGTGTCCTGGACGCGTCCATAAAGTGCCACCGTGTTTCCAGATTATCGCTTGATTCTGGAGACCAAGACTACATCGCAATTACTTGACAGTAAAGAGCGGGCAACCTACGATGCACACACGAATTGGCCGCAGTAAATCCGAGTGCAGGAAACTCACGGGCAGACGCCTCGATCAGCCCTCAGGTTGCAGATGTCTGCGAGCCGTAATGGTCGCCAAATGGTTCGGTCACTATGAAATTTTTGTCGCGGGTGGTGTGGTCTGAGGGCATGTATCTCGGCCCGCATCATTTTCAAACGCAAAGCCGCTATTTTGAAGACTCGATCTCGTTCCTGGCAGCCAGCCTGTGGCATGAGCCCTGGGGGCTGCTGCATGCCGAACTGGACCAGAAGGCCATCCGCAATGGCATTGCGACGCTGCTGCATGCTTCAGGGATTTTTCCGGATGGACTCACTTTTGAGTTGCCGAACTCCGACCCTCCGCCGCCTGCGCGCAACCTGCTCGAAGTCTTTCCCACCACGGACGCTGTGCTGCCCCTCTACCTGGCAGTGCCGAGCCGGCGGGACAATGGCTTCGACTGCGATCTCAGCACAATAGCCAATGGCGTGCGCTTTTCGCGGATGCAACGCACGCTGCGCGATGAGACCAATGGCATTGACGAGCGCGAGATCGAGCTGGGGCAAAAAAACATCCGGCTCGTAACGGAAGCCGAGTTGACTCCCGACATGCTGTCCATTCCGATTGCACAGGTTCTGCGGGACGGTCGCGGGCACTTGATCTACGACGAGGATTTTGTTCCCACCTGCCTCCACCTGACTGCGAGCGAGCCGCTGATGCTGCTGGTCAAGCGCCTGCTCGAAACTGTGGGTGAGAAAAGCAGCACGATCGCTCGGGGCGCAAGACGCCACGGCCGTTTCGAGTCGGGCACGGCTGCTCTCGACGTCGCGAATTACTGGTTTCTGCATGCGCTGTACAACGCGATCCCACCGTTGCAACACCTGAGCACCACCCGGCACGCCCATCCTGAGGACCTGTTCATCGAGCTTTCGCGGCTGGCCGGCGCATTATGCACTTTCGCTGTCGACTCCGACCCCCGCCAGCTTCCTGCTTACGATCACCGCAGTCCCGGCCCGCCCTTCCGCGCCCTCGACGCCCACATCCGGCGACACCTTGAGATTGTGGTTCCATCGAATACCGTCACGCTCGACTTTCATCCTGTGGAGCCCTACATTCAGACCGCTGAGGTTCTTGATGAACGTTGCCTTCGCCATGCCCGCTGGATTCTGGGCATACGCTCCGCCCTGGGCGAATCGGAGCTTCTGAAACTGACGCCGCGACTGGTAAAGGCCTGCTCCGCGCGCTTTGTACCCGAACTGGTGAAACGCGCCCTGCCCGGCATGGTGCTCACCCATCTGCCAGTTCCACCCACCGCCATCCGTGCTGAGGTGGATATGCAATACTTCGCTGTCGAAACCACCGGTCCGTGCTGGGAGCACATTCTGCAAACGCGCAAAGTAGGCGTCTACATCCCGGGAGAAATTTCTCAGCCGGAGTTTGATCTCACCGTCATCGTGGAGCAATCGCAATGAGCATCGCTCGCGTGAACAGTCTCGCATTTTCTTTCCAGGAAGTGCTCACCGCAATTCTGCGGGTGCGCTTCGAGCGGCAGCAGGTTCAGGACGCAGAAAGTTTCCGCGCGCAGATGCGCCGTTCCATACAGGCGGCGATGCAGGAGGCCCGAGCGTTGGGCTATTCGAGCGACACGGTGCAGATGAGCGTGTTCGCGGTGGTTGCCTATCTGGACGAGAGCGTGCTTAACCTGCAAAGTCCGGCGTTTGGCGACTGGGCGCGGCGTCCGTTGCAGGAGGAACTCTTCGGCGGACATCTTGCCGGCGAGACTTTCTTCCTTAACCTGAGGAAGCTTCTCGGCCAACAGGACTCCTCGGAAGTGGCCGATGCTCTGGAACTCCATTGCCTCTGCCTGCAAATGGGGTACCGCGGCCGTTACGCTCTGGGCGATTCCGGCGAATTGCATCAGTTGCTCCGCATGGCCCAGGAAAAGATTCAGCGGATTCGCGGGGCCGCACATCTGCTGCCCCTCATGGCACCGCCGGAAGTGCGTCCAGCGCGCACAAAAGATTCTTGGAGCCGTGCCTTGCTCATTACCACCTGCGTGCTCGCCGCTTTGACGGTCATTGCGTTCGGCGGTTTTGAGCTTGCCCTTGGTTCCGGAGTTTACCGGGTACAAATGTCACAGGTGCAGAACACCAGTCTGAATGCGAGATAGGAGCCCGCAGTGCTACCGATTCTGATTTCTGCCCTCATCTTCACCCTGTCCGTTGTGCTGGCCTGGCTGGCAGGCCCCATGCTTCATATCGAGGGCACCTCGCTTCTGATCCTTCGAGTCCTTCTGATTCTGCTGGGCTCTGCCGCAGCTACCGTCATTCTGGTCATTTACTTTAGAGACAAACGGCGGGATGCGGCCACGAAAAACGTGCAGGGAGGGTCGGACCTGGACACGCTGCTCCACGATGCCGAAAAGAAGCTGGCCACCGCTCAGCGAACGGGGCAAACATCCCTCGCTTCCGTTCCCCTCCTCTACATTTTGGGCGAAGGAAATTCGGCAAAGACAACATCCGTCCTCAAATCCGGGCTCGATCCGGAGCTCCTCGCCGGACAAATCTATCGCGACCAGGACGTGATGGCCACGCCGATCGTAAATCTCTGGTACACGCAGCAATGTGTAATGGTGGAAGCCGGGGATGCGGTGCGCAAGAGCCCGGCGCTCTGGAGCAAGCTGATTCGCAAGACTCGGCCTAAGGCGTACCGCTCCGCCATGGGCACGCAGGCTCCGGTGCGCGCGGCCGTGGTGTGTGTGAGCTGCGAACAGTTTCTCGGCGCGAGTGCGTCGGAAGCGGTGCTCGCCTCAGCCCGTTCCACCAACCAGATGCTGCGCAACCTTGCGCAACAACTGGGAACGGAAGTTCCGGTATACGTGATCCTTACAAAACTGGACCGCATCCCCGACTTCACAGAATATGTTCGCAACCTGACCAGCGAAGAGGCATCTCAGCCGCTTGGGATGGCCTTCGCGCGCAGCGAAGCCTCGAGCGGCCTCTATGCGGAAAAGGCGATGGCCGAGGTGTCTTCTTCCCTCGACCAGCTTATTTTCTCGCTCGGAGAATTTCGCCTCGAGCTGCTGACTCGCGAGTCGGACCAGCGAAATGTCGATCCAGTTTACGAGTTCCCACGCGAGCTGCGAAAGCTGCGGAACAACGTGGCCTCGTATCTTGTGGAGCTTGCGCGGCCCAGCCACCTGAATGTCAACCCGTATCTGAGAGGCTTCTACTTTACCGGAGTTCGCGCGCACATTGTCGAGCAGATGGTGAGCGCTCCCGCCCGCACTCCACATGCGCCGCCCGCCGATGCCGGCGCCACGCGCATGTTCTCCGTGCAACAGGCGCAAGCAGCAAGCCCAGCGCCCGCGCCGCAGGTTGTGTCACAAAAGGTAGCGCAATGGTGCTTCCTGCCGAAGCTCTTCCCTGTCGTGATCCTCCAGGATCGGACCGCTCTGGCGAGCACGAGTAACAGCGGCAGAACGCATGTCTTCCGTCGTGTCGTTTTTGCCACCGCCTCTCTCCTTTTGCTGGCGTATCTTGTCTGCCTCGTCATTTCCTATGGCAACAACTCCAAACTCGAACACCAGATAGCGTCGGCCGCTAATGTGCTTCCCACCAGAAACGTTCCGGCAGGTACGCTTGCATCTGTGGAGGAGTTGAGGGCACTCAACCAGCTGCGCACAGCGCTCTTGCAATTAGTTAACTATCGGCAGCAGGGTCCTCCGTTGATGTATCGGTGGGGTCTATATCACGGAGACCAATTACTGGAGGCGGCACGGCATATTTACTTCGATCGCTTCCAGCGCCTGCTGCTGGCCAACACGCAGAACAACCTGGTAGCAGCACTCAACGCCCTTCCGGCTGCTTCGCAACCGGACTCCGATTACAACGCCGGGTACAATCCGCTAAAAGCGTATCTGATCACGACCACCAATCCCGACAAGAGCACGCGAGAGTTTTTGACTCCTGTGCTGATGCAGTACTGGCTGAACGGGCGTCCTCCGGACACCGAAGAACAAAAGCAGCTGGCACAGTTACAGTTTGATTTTTACGCCAATGAGTTGCGGTCGGGAAATCCGTATTCCATAGCGCCGGCCGTACCAACCGTCAATCATGCTCGCGCATACCTGGCCAGCTTCGGCGGCTTCGAGCGTATCTATCAGCAGATGGTGAACGCTGCAAATAAAGTCGCGCCAACAATTGACTTCAACCGATTGTATCCGGGCTCGGCATCAGTCGTTTTCGAATCGTACATAGTGCCGGGAGCGTTTACACGCACCGGATTCACCTTCATGCAGGACGCAATCCAGCACCCGGACCGTTACTTCAGCGGCGAAGCGTGGGTGCTCGGGGACCAGGCTCCTTCCACTCTGGATCGCGCCGGCCTCACGCAGAAACTGACGAGCCGTTATCAGGGCGACTATGAATCGCAGTGGCGCTCGTACCTGCATTCCGCGCGTGTCGTCTCGTATAGCAATCTTAAAGACGCAAGCGTGAAGCTAACAACATTGTCGAACCCGAATTCGCCGCTGTTGGCGTTGATCTGTGTTGCTTCACACAACACCGCCAACACAAATCCGGATATCTCGAAAGAATTTCAGCCGACCCAGGCTTTGGTTTTGCCTGAAGACTGCACGGTGAAGCTGATGTCTCAGGGCAATACGGGCTACATAAACAGCCTCGTGGGTCTTCAGGGCAGCATTTCGCAGGCGTTGGGAGACATTACGCCGAACGATCCAAACAAATTCCAGCCCGTTATCGCCGCGGCGATCGGCGCACACGGCGCTGTAAGCCAGACCGCTCAGGCATTCGACATCGATCCGCAGGCGCATATTGAGGAAATCGTTCGTTCGCTCCTGCTTGCTCCGATTACTTCTACAGAGGCCCTCGCAAAACCCGGGCCACTAAGCGCCGGTCCGCTGTGCGCCAGCCTTGCGCCGTTGATGACCAAATTCCCGTTTTCGCCAAATGCAACCGCCGAAGCGAGCACCGTCGAAGTCGCGGCTGTCTTCCAACCAGGAACGGGCTCCCTGTGGCAGTTCTACGACTCTACCTTAAAGCCATTACTGGTTCAGCAAGGCACGTCCTACGCAGCCGCCTTGAATGCTCCGCAAAGGGTGAATCCCGTGTTCGTGCAGTTCTTTAATAAGGCGGCCAGCGTGTCGACCCTTATGTACCCGACCGGAGCGACTTCGCCAAATCTCGCGTTCACGGCACACATTCTGCCTTCAAGGGGAATACAAAGTGTCACGCTTGTTGTCGATGCGCAGAGACTCGCCGGTTCTGACGTTTCGAAGGCGATCACCTGGTCGGCACAAACCGCCCAACAGGCGCAGCTGATCGCAACTTACGAAACTGGCAGTCTCCCTTTGCTGCAATTCAACGGACCGTGGGCACTTTTCCACCTCATTGACAAGGGCCATGTGGTGCAGGCTGGCAACCCTGGGCGACTGGATTACCCTCTCGAGGTATCCAATACTCCCATCGTGGTCAATGGAACGCCGCTGGTTGTGCACATTGAATTGTCCGGGCCGGGAGCGAGCCTGCTCATGCCGGGAGGGTTGAACGGTCTCCACTGCGTTCCGAAAGTGACTCAGTGAGGCAGCGTCTCGAGTTCGGCGGTCGGGGTAGGCTCAGCGGCTTCGCTGAATCGCAGGAGCAGGCAAGTGACGTTATCGACCGCACCCTGCTCTTTGGCTGTGTTGATCAACGCCTCGCATGCCGCCGGAAGATCGGGGCTTGAAAGAATCAGCTTTGCGATGGCCTCCGCATCGGCATAACGGGTGAGACCATCGGTGGTCAGCAGCACGATGTCTCCAGGCTCGACCGCCGCGGTGAAGAGATCGGGCTCCACTGTCTCCGTAGTCCCGATGGCGCGCGTAATCAACGATTGTAGCGGTGACGATCCGGCGTCGTCCGCACTCATAACTCCGTTTCGCACCTGCTCGGCAACGAAGGAATGGTCAAGAGTGATCTGCGCGCATCCACCGCTGCGAAGAAAATACGCGCGACTGTCGCCGACGTTTCCGATCACAATCTTTCGACCTTCCACGCAGGCCGAAACCAGCGTCGTCCCCATGCCACGCAGATCGTCGTTATCCTGTGCGAGCAAACATACCTGGCGGTTTGCATAGAGGATTGAGTGGTACAAACGTTCCTCTCCTGAACCCCACAAGGCCTGTTGACTGAAGTAGTGCACCAATTCGCTGACCGCCATACTGCTTGCGATCTCGCCGGCTGCCATTCCACCCATTCCGTCACAGACTGCAAAGATCTGCGTAGATAGGTCATAGCCGAAGCTATCTTCATTGTTCGAGCGCTTACAACCCACGTCGGTTAAAGCTGCGACTTCAAGTCTCAATAAAGTTTGGCTTTCCATCGTAGAAACTTTCTTCGCCCGGGGATAACAGCTCGCGTTGAGATGGCTTTCAGAGCTGGGCAATCCCTGTCGTGGGGTGCGCGATTAGACTGCCAGAACCGGCGTTAGCCTGTAAAGACCCACGGGGTCGATCTCCCCTGCCCAACAGGACACCTGATTTTCAAAGCATCTGGCCAGCCTGGGTTTGAACAGGCGGCTCGTTCTCTGTAGACGGCATTTCAGCAACTTGCTTCAAGAATTTCCGCAAGACCTCTTCTCCTGTTCCGGAAACGTGCTCGCCGGGCTTTTCGCCGCCCTTCCCCCACGCGAGCAGAAAGACCAGAGGAATCCAGCCGCGGGGATCCTGTGCCAGTTGTTGTCCGAACGTGTAGAGAACGCGCGAGAGCTTAAGAGGCAGGCGAACGCCGGCGACCTGGTTCACAGACGGATCCTGGCACAGCGCCGGAGGCGAGGTCACGAGGTATTCGCGGCAACTCAGCGGACGCATCGGATGGATGCTGCAACTCTCGTTTTCAAGAAACGGACATGCAACTGCGGCATGGAAGTAGTCAATGGCCAGTTGCGTAGTCTCCTCTTGATTCTTCACCCATCGAAGGTCGAGAATTTTCTCGATTACCTCCGCATCGCGCAACGCCAGCAAAGCGCGATGAAACCGTCCTTCGAGTTCCGCGCGTCGATCCTCGGGTAACATTTGCAGCCATTCGGTTAAGGCTTCCGCTTCAAAAAAGCTCACCGGCACGAGTTGGCGGCAGCAAGCCCCGCACCCGGCCCTGCAGGAGACGGGCGAGCCTGCCTGCTCGGCTTCTTCACTGATTTTTCCGATGATTGCATTTTCCAGGGTCTGAATAATCGGCAAGATCTGCGTAAGCGTCGTCTGTCCCACCGGCAGGTTCGCACTGGCGTTCAGTAAACCGCCGCCGACAGGCAGAGCGAAAGTGGCCCTCACCGTTGTTGAAGAAGCCTTCTCCGAGGAGCTAAACATAATCCGCCACAACCGTCTGCTGGGCACGTCTCCGATGGGTTCCAGGAGAGAAGCCGCATTTCTTGCATTATAGGAACTTCAGGATCGCTTCGCGGTAGCGGGTATAGAGGAACGAAACCAGCAGCAGCGCAATGCCCATCACAATCAAGGTGATATAGCGATCAGTTGGAGCGAGATGCCAAACGTCGACCAACAGAATCTTGCCGACGCCGAGCAACAAAAGTCCGAGGCCGGCGAAACGGTAACTCCGTTCGTGAACAAAGAGTGCCAGGAGAAAAACTCCGACACCCAGCGCGCTCCATGTGACCGTGATCATGCCCGCGCGCATTTCGCGGGCCAACATGATTGTTACGAGGAATAGAGGAGCAAAGAAGAGAAGCTGTTCCGGACGGGAGACAACAAGCTTTGCCCATCCAAGCCAGCCATCGCACGGATTCACTACATCGTCGCGCCTGCGAAGGCGAAATGCAATGGTCAGGGCCATAAACAGAATCGCGGAAGCAATGCCGACACAGGCAACTCGTCCGTGCAGAAAAGAAGACCCAACCATGCTTGCCGCTGAAAGGTTAAACAACAGAGCGCGAGCAAAGACAGCGACGGCAAGTACCAGTCCCTGAACCAGAAACAGACGACGATTGAGGATCCAAGCTACCCCGAGCAGCAAAGGCACAGGAAGGGCCCATGCAATCACCACCCATTCGGCCTTGACTTCGAAGTACATCAGAGCCGCGAGCGCAATGGTTCCACAGCAGGCAGCCACGTTTTCGGCAATGCGGTCGAAGGGTGTGCTGCCGCTTTGCCTCAATCGCTCATAAGCCCAGAAGTATGCAGCGATCAACGGCAGCACGGTGTAGATACGAGGACTGAGGAGTTGTCCGGACTCGGCTGCGCTCAGGTTTACAAAGAAGATGCGCAAGAAGCTGGCCGCGAGAATCAGAACTCCCTGGTGCCGCAGATAGGCGTGATTACGGAGAATTCCGATCTCACAAAGCAATAAGCCCAGCACTCCCCAGCCAACAGCGACGCTAACCGGCAGCAGTTCGTACCACACCAGCAGTGCAAGCAGGATCGACCCAGCCCACGAATAGGCAATTGGAATGTAAGCCTGGTGAAGATTGCCGGCGTTCTTCTTCCTGCGCGTGCCGAGATAGAAGAGCCCGCTCGCAACGGTTACGGTGATCGTGCGCTGCGTCGTGAACATCCAGCGGCTCGTTGAGGGAAAATTGATCACAATCACTCGAAAGAAAGATGCAGCAGAAAGTAGATCGCACTGAAGTGCGAGATCGCTGGATTTCCACTTATCGGCTGCAATTCCGAGTGCAATTGCCAGGACCATCCAGGCGACGACTGTCTGGTTGCCGGGAAAGAAGACCCACAAACCCGCCGCTGCGGAGAGCAGACCAAAGTAAGACATCACCCGAAGCGAGATAGTGTCGTCATCCGCCGCTGCAATCTCCGGCCATCGGCGCGGCGCGGCCTGGGAGTTGAACCAATAGATGGCTGCTCCGCACGCGAGAGCGACCGCCGTACTCCAGTGACGATCTGCATCCGCGTGGACCGCCCGAAGAGAAAGGACTGGAACCGCTTCTCGTACGACCAATTGGAAAGCTGCGGCGAATCCGGCGAGCATTCCCAGCCTGCGGAAAACAGCTTCGCGCATGCGGAGGCCGCTGATAAAGAGAACCTCCGCTTCAAGCAGCCAGAACAAGGACCAATGGGCTCCACGGTAGCGGAACGGAATGGCCGCCAAGAACAATGCCGCACCAATGGTGGAGAGTACGATGAATGCGCTGCGCCGGCGAGGCCGCGCATAACACCCGAAAAGTATCTCAGCCGCGCCAATTGCAAGGAGCGCCCAGAACGCCCACTCCGGGTGCGCGGCCTGGTATTTGAGCAAACCCAGAACTCCCCCAGAATTGAGAACCGCAGTAATCGAAGTAAGCAGATCTTCGCGATCGTCCCGCGGAATGCGCTGAATGTAAGCAATTCGAAAGATGAGCCAGTAAAGAAGGATCAGGCCAGCGCTGGGGAAGAACTCCGGAAACGGCTGGCCGGGTCCGCCATGAGCGCGAAGAACACGATCCAGCCAGAGGAAATGGTTCAGATAAACTCCAACCAGACCAGCAAGTTCAAGCTCCGCCCAATGCTCGCGACTAGTTACATACACAAGTCCCATTGCCAGCACTGCGCCCGCAACCAGGCTGAATACTGTGACCTGACTGATGGTCACGGTGGAGAAGGCCAGTAAAAACGCCAGCCCGGTCACCACCTGCGATTCGTAACGCAACGAGTGCCATACCATGCCGGTCGCGATCAGGACCATCAGGACCAGATCGATGGCCTGCGAAGAGAGGACCCTTGTAGCGGGAACGTGGTACATCGCATAGGCGGTAAAAAATGTGAGTGCCCACCCGCCTCCGATACCTGCGCGCGCAAAGATCCGGTACTTAGCACGGCGCTCCAGAAACAGCCCACCGACCAGCAGAGTTCCACTCACGGCGAATCCGACCACGATCTTGCCCAGAGCTCCCAGAGTTCTGAGTTGATATGCGAGGAAGAAAGCCACGCCAAAGACAAGAATCACAATGCCGAGCTTGTTGAGCCAGTTAGCGCCCAACCTTTCTTCGAGCGATACCAGCCGGCGAGCGGGTGCGGCGTGTTCCTTATCCTGCGCTATGAGAGCGGGCGCTTCTGGCGGTGCTTCGCGTGGCCGAGCGGGTGGCGTTGAAGTTGGGACGCCAACTGGATCGCGTTTGCCGGCCGCGGCTTCCTCCAGATCGACCGCTGCGCTCAGAGGTCGAAGCTGTGCCGTTGCCGGCAGGGCCTGCTGTACATCCGCAGGAGCAACGATCGGTTGTGCGGGAGCATTTGGCTGCGGTGGTGTAGGCCACTCGACCGGCGTGGCTGGTATCGCTTGGGGCTGATTCGGGCGCACGGCTTGCAGCTTTTCGATCTCGAGCGCTCGAACCCGCGCATTGAGCAACTCAAGCCGTTTGAGCAGTTCGGCATCGATCGTTTCCCGCCGTTGGCGATCGCGGGATCGGATAACCATCCAGACGACGATTAACGCCAGAAGCAGCAGGTATTCCATAGGATGAGTTGAGCGGAATTATCCCACGCTGCAACATAATCACTAACGAAATAATGCAGGCCACTCCCGGAATTGTTCTGCTAAAGAGTCAGGCCTTCTACCTTTGCAGCGTATAATCGCCCTTATTTGGTTTTTGCGAAACCTGCGCGGGAGTGGGCAGTTGCGTGATGTCCCATCCTCCACCCAGCGCCTGAATCAACTCGACGGCTGCGGTTGATTCCTGTACATGCAGGGTCGCGAGCGATTGCTGGTTAGAGAGGAGGGTAACCTGAGCGATCGCTACGTTCAGATAAGGATCTATTCCCTGCTCGTATCGGCCCATTTCGAGCGTGAGATATACCTGCGCCGCATCTACCGCTTCCTGCTGCTTCAGAATCTGCTGCGAAAGAATCCGGGTTGCGGCCAGGTAGTCCTCAACCTGCTGGAACGCAGTGAGAACGGTCTGGCGGTACGTGGCGACATCGGCATTGTACTGGGCCGAATATTGTTGGAGCTGGTAACGATATAGGCCGCCGTTGAAAAGCGTCTGCGAAAGCGATGGGCCAATCGACCAGACGCGACTGGGCCAGGTGAATGCGTTCGCAAGCGTAGATGCCTCGAAGCCGCCGGCGGCGGAAAGTGTGACCGTCGGGAAGAAAGCCCCGTATCCAATGCCTATGGTTGCATTCGCCTCGGCAATAGTACGTTCGGCGGAGGCGATGTCAGGCCGCCGCTCCAGTAGTTGCGAGGGCACTCCGACTGGAATCGGAGGCGGGACAACAAGCAGCGGTTTCACAGGAATCGAAAAGTCCGTGGCCGGCTTGCCGATCAGCATGGCAATTGCGTGCTCGAACTGCGCGCGCGCGACACCTAGGTTCAGCGCTTCAGACTCCGCGCTCTTAAGGGTCGTCTTGGCTTCGACGACCGCGATGTAATCGCCGATGCCGGTGTCGTACTGACTCTGAGTCAATTCAAGTGACTTCTTATCTGCCTCCACGGTGTCATTGAGAATCTTCTGCAGCGCATCCTGGCCGCGAATTTCATAGAAGTATTCCGCAAGGCTTGCCTGTTCCGACAGCCGCTCGTTTTCAAGATCCGCAGCGCTGACCTGCGCTCCAAATTGAGCTTCGCGAACCTCATTGCGAATTTTTCCGAACAGATCAGGCTGCCACGATACGTCGAGCGGAAAGCTCCATGTTGAACTTGTGCTTCCGGTATTTGCCTGAGACGAATGTTGAAGGTTTCCCGAGGACTTGGAGCGCGTCCACGATGGACCAGTAGTAATCGTGGGCCAGTACTGCGCGCGTGCTTCGCGGATCATTGCGCGAGCCGCCATATAGTTTTCGAAGTACACCTTGATGTTCTGGTTATTGATGTCGAGCTGGTCTTCGAGAGAATTCAATTCAGGGTCGTTAAAGATCTCCCACCACTTGCCGTGCAGCATCGCGTCCTGCGGGTTTGCCACCTTCCAGCCGTCGCCATCCTGGAAATTCACAGTCGACTCCTTGTAGCTGGGAGCCGTCGCGACGGGAGCTGAGGGCTTGTGATATTTCGGACCCGGTGTGCACCCCGCCAGCGCGCAGCAGAGCGCCAGCACGCAAAGCGCGGGATGAATCGAGGGTGGGGATTTCAAGGCCATTCTCTTCATACAAAGCCTCTCACGCGGAACGAGCTCCATCGGGACGGATTTCATAACGCGGCCTCGCTGCCTTCCGGGTTGAAGGTGTCATGCTCTTTGCCCATCACACGCAGGCGAAAACGATCCAGGAATAAATAAACGACCGGCGTGGTGTACAAGGTGAGCATCTGGCTTACGATCAGACCACCGACGATGGTGATGCCCAGCGGCCTGCGCAGCTCGGAGCCGGTGCCGGTGCCAAATGCCAGCGGAAGAGCTCCGAAAAGAGCGGCCATGGTGGTCATTAGAATCGGGCGGAAGCGCAACATGCAGGCCTCGAAGATGGCATCGGAAGTACTCATGCCTTGCTCGCGCTCCGCCATGAGGGCGAAATCGATCATCATAATCGCATTCTTCTTCACGATGCCGATGAGCAACACGATGCCGATAATTGAGATGACGTTGAGGTCGATCTTGAAGAGCATTAACGCCATGATGGCCCCCACACTGGCGGAGGGCAGGGTGGAAATAATCGTGAGCGGATGCACGAGGCTTTCATAAAGAATGCCCAGAACAATAAACACCGCCAGCAAGGCAGTCGTGACCAGGATAGGCTCTGTGCTGAGAGACTGCGTAAATGCCTGGAGGGTGCCGGCGAAAAAGCCATGGATCGTCGATGGAGTTCCCAGGCGCTCCTGCATCTGGGCGATAAGGCGAGTGGCATCGCTTAGAGAGGCGCCGGCTCCAAGATTGAAGGAGACGGTCACCGAGGGAAAGAGTCCGGTGTGGTTCACGCTCAGCGGCGTAGTGGTCGATGTCGCCGTCGTCATGGTAGCCAGCGGGATAACTCCATTGCTCGTTGTATGCAGGTAGATATTCTTGAGCCCTTCGGGCGATTGCCAATAGGGCGGCGCCACCTCGAGCACGACATAGTACTGATTGAGTTGCGTATAAATGACGGAGACTTCCGACTGGCCGAAGGCAGCATACAAAGACGAATCGAGCGCCTGCGCCGTCACGCCAAGTTTTGCAGCTGTCGTGCGGTCATAGTTCAGATATTCGCTCAGACCGCCGTTCTGCTGGTCGGTGTTCACGTCCTGCAGAGTGGGAGTGAGTTTTTTCATCTGATCGAGCAGAATTGGTCCCCAGTGCGACAGGTCCGGAACGTTGTCCGCCTGAATCGTGTATTGATAGAGCGCGTTGCTGCCTCTGCCGCCGATGCGCAGATCCTGAGCGGCCTGCAAAAATGCAGACGCAACCGGCAACCGGTTCAGTTTAGGCCTGAGCCGGTCGATGATCTGAAAGGCAGTCACCTTCCGCTGATTCAACGGCTTGAGCGCGATGTAGATAAATCCGCCATTGCCGGTGCCTACGTAACCCACGACGTTGGCGACCGCCGGATCGGCCTTGATAACTCCGACCAGCCTCTGGACAGAGTCATTCATGACCGCGAAGGATGCATCCTGCGGACCCTGTATGCCACCAACAATTGCCCCCGTGTCCTGCTGCGGAAAGAATCCCTTAGGAATCTTGACGGCCAGCAGAACATTGAGAGCCACGATCATGATGAGAACCACCAGCACCAACCCGGGATTCTCGAGAACCCAACCCAGGCTGCGCCGATACCCGGTAAGCATGGCCTCGAAGAACGTCTCGCTCATGCGATAGATGCGCCCGTGCTTCTCTCCTTCGTGTGACTTGAGCAGATGAGCGCACATCATCGGGGTAGTCGTGACGGAAATGATCATCGACACGACAATGGCCGTCGAAAGAGTCACGGCAAATTCGCGGAAAAGGCGGCCGATGATTCCGCCCATCAACAGAATGGGAATAAAGACGGCGACCAGAGACATGCTGATCGAGAAAACGGTGAAACCGATCTCCTTTGCGCCTTTCAGGGCAGCCGCGAATGGAGCCATCCCCGCTTCCAGATGCCGGGTAATGTTCTCCATGACTACGATGGCGTCGTCAACGACGAACCCTGTCGAGATGGTCAGGGCCATCAGCGAGAGATTATCCAGGCTGTAGCCGAACAGATACATCACGGCGAAGGTGCCGATCAACGACACGGGCACAGCCACGCTGGGAATAAGCGTGGCCCGGGGACTGCGTAGAAAGACAAAGACGACCAGGATCACCAGGATGATGGAGACCATGAGCGATCGCTCGACATCGTTGACGGAGGCACGGATGGTCGTGGTCCGGTCCATCACGACAGTCATGTCCATTCCCTGAGGGATGGCGGCCTTGAGAAAACCGATCTGGCTGCGGATGCGATCGACCGTTTGAATAATGTTTGCGCCTGGCTGCCGGAAAACAATGAGGACGATTGATGCTTTCCCGTTGAGATAGCCCGCGTTGCGGACGTTGGACGTCGAATCGATGACCTGGGCAACATCGGAAAGGCGGACGGCAGCCCCATTGTTGTAACCGATGATGAGAGGCTCGTACTCGGCGGCATGAGATATCTGCCCGTTGGTGAGGATGTCGGCGGTCGTCGAACTGTTGTAAATCTGACCTCGCGCGAAATCTGAATTCTGGATGCTGAGGACGGATTGGATGTTCGACAGAGTAAGTCCATAGCTGTTGAGCTGCGTAGGATTAACCTCAACTCGCACTGAAGGCAGTGCGCCGCCGCCCACAACTACCTGCCCCACTCCCTGGATCTGCGAGAGCTTCTGCTGGATGACGGTCGAAGCCGAGTCGTACATTGCCGACCTGTCATAGATATCGGAAGTGAGCCCAATGATCATAATGGGCGCATCAGCCGGGTTCACTTTGCGATACGTCGGATTTCCAGGAAGATTCGCCGGTAGATAAGTCCGCGCCGCATTAATGGCCGCCTCAACATCTCTCGCCGCAGCATCGATATTCCGATTCAGATCGAATTGCAGCGTGATGGACGTACTTCCCAACTGGCTCGCCGAGGTCATCTCGGTTACTGCGGCAATGTGTCCAAACTGCCGCTCCAGCGGAGTAGCGACCGAGGACGCCATGATCTGAGCGCTTGCTCCGGGCAGGCTGGCCTGGACAGAAATGGTGGGAAAATCCACTTGGGGAAGCGGAGAAACAGGCAGCACCACGTAGCCGATTGCGCCTGCGATGGCGATCGCGATGGTAAGTAGCGTGGTTGCCACGGGCCTGCGGATAAAGGGGGCGGAGATATTCATGACTGAGCCGCAGCCTCCTCCGGAGGTTGATTCCGTTCCGCATTCTTCTTGCTTTTTCCTGCCACTTTCTGCCCGAGGTTGTCGAAAAATATGTAGATGACTGGTGTGGTATAGAGGGTAAGCACCTGACTAAGGAGCAATCCGCCAACCATGCAGATACCGAGCGGACGGCGCAGCTCCGAACCGATGCCACGTCCCAGCGCCAGCGGAATTCCGCCGAGCAGTGCGGCCATAGTGGTCATCATGATGGGGCGAAAGCGCAGCAGGCACGCTTCATAGATCGCATCCGTCGAGCTCTTGCCGTGTTCGCGCTCTGCTTCGAGTGCGAAATCCACCATCATAATGCCGTTTTTCTTCACGATGCCGATCAGAAGGATGATCCCGATGATGGCGACTACACTAAGCTCCTCGCCGAACAGCATTAAAGCCAGCAGCGCACCCACACCCGCGGAGGGCAACGTGGAAAGAATCGTGATCGGGTGAATGAAGCTTTCGTACAGTACGCCGAGCACGATGTAGACGGTGACGAGGGCGGCCAGAATCAACAGCGCTTCATTGGAGAGCGAATTTCTGAAGGAGGCCGCCGTCCCCTGAAAATCGGCCTGCAGGCTGGGCGGGAAGTTCATCTGCTCGGCGACCTTGTCGATGGCGGTGATCGCACTTCCCAGCGCTGCCTTGGGCGCAAGATTGAATGAGACCGTAACCGCCGGAAACTGGCCCTGGTGCGTGATCGAGAGCGGCTCCAACGTGTGCTCGTAGCGGCTGAAGGCGCCGAGAGGCACCGCGTTCGCCGGAGTCGTTGCAGTCGTGGTGTTTGGACCGTTGTTCGAAGTAGTAATGACTCTGACAGGCGGCGTCAGCGTATTCGCGGAAGGGGTATACACCACCGAACCGGTTGTCGCGTTCGAACCGGCCGACTCCGAACCGGACGCGGCAAATGAGGTCGCGGCCCCCGGACCGCTCGCTCCATTGGATGTTCCCGACTGGATATAGAGCTTGTTGAGCTGTTCCGGATCCTGCTGGAACGACGGCATTGCCTCGAGGATGACGTGATATTGGTTGAGCTGTGTATACATCGTGCTGATCTGCCGCTGGCCATAGGCGTCATACAGCGTATTGTCCATGGTGCCCGGGGCCACGCCCAGCCGCGACGCGGTGACGCGATCAATCATCAGTGATACCGCGTTCGCACCTGTCTGCTGGTCGGTGGCAACGTCGGCCAGATCAGGCAACTGCTTGAGTTTGGTGACGAATTTGTTGGTCCAGTCGTTCAGTTCATTGATGTCGGGATCTTCCAGCGTGTACTGGTATTGCGTGCGGCTTACGCGGTCGTCGACGGTGATGTTCTGCACCGGCTGCATGAACAGAGTGATGCCCTGTATCTTCGAGAGGCTTACCTTCAATCTCCGAATTACATCGGCGGCGCTTCGGTCGCGCTGATCGAGCGGCTTAAGGTTGATGGAGAATCGTCCGCTGTTGAGCGTGGTGTTCGTTCCGTCCGCTCCGATAAACGACGATAGGCTTTCCACCGCGGGATCTTCGAGGATTACCTTCGCCAGTTCCTGCTGCCTCTGGGCCATCGCCGTAAATGAAATAGACTGCGGCGCCTGAGAAATGCCCTGGATCACGCCCGTATCCTGGGTGGGAAAGAAGCCCTTGGGAATGATGATGTAGAGGATGATCGTCAATACCAGCGTGCCCAGGGCCACCAATAGCGTGATGGTCTGATATTCCAGGACGAACTTCAACGTGCGCCCGTAGAAGGCGATCAGTCGCTCAAAGACTCGTTCCGACGCCCTGTAGAAGCGGCCCTGCTCAGCCTGAGGATTGTGCCGCAAAATGCGCGAGCACATCATCGGCGTCAGGGTGAGGGACACCACGGCCGAGATAACGATGGTGGTCGCCAGGGTTACCGCGAATTCGCGGAAGAGACGCCCTACTACGTCGCCCATGAACAAGAGCGGGATGAGCACCGCGATCAAAGACACGGTCAACGACACGATCGTGAAGCCGATTTGTCCCGCGCCTTTGAGGGCCGCTTCCATCGGCTTGTCACCCTCTTCGAGGTAGCGCGAGATGTTCTCGATCATCACGATCGCATCGTCCACTACGAATCCGGTGGAGATGGTGAGGGCCATCAGCGACAGGTTGTCCAGGCTGTAGCCGAGGATGTACATCACGCCGAAGGTGCCGATCAGCGACAGCGGGACAGCGACGCTGGGAATGATGGTGGCATACAGGTTCCGCAGGAAGAGAAAAATAACCATCACTACCAGGCCGATGGTCAGCATCATCTCGAACTCAACGTCATCCACCGAGGCCTGAATGGCGATCGTGAGATCGGTGAGCGTTTTGATCTGAATACCGGCCGGCAGGTTCGCCTGCAGCTGCGGAAGCAGCTTCTTGATGCTCTTGACGACGCTGATGGTGTTTGCGCCGGGCTGGCGTTGCACGTTCAGAATTACGGCCGGCTCGATCCCTCCGGACGCCTGACCCATCCATGC
Source organism: Acidobacteriota bacterium (assembly GCA_013289875.1). Classification (GTDB taxonomy): domain Bacteria; phylum Acidobacteriota; class Terriglobia; order Terriglobales; family Acidobacteriaceae; genus Silvibacterium. Next base: position 94,494 of record JABCZC010000002.1, read on the forward strand.
CGCCTGCTTGCTGTTTTCGACGCCATTCACGATCAGCGCAACATCCTTCAGAAACACAGGCGCACCGTTGCGATAGGCAACGAGAACGTTCCGGTACTCGTCGCTGGTTTGCAGCTGATCGTTCGCGTCGATCTGGTAATCCTGGCGGGGGCCGTCGAAATTGCCCTTTGCCTGGTTTACGCTGGTCTCGGTCAACGCCGTGCGCACATCCTCAAGATTGATGCCGTAGTTGGACAATGCGGCGGGGTTGACCTGGATACGCACGGCAGGTTTTTGTCCACCGCTGATGCTGACCAGTCCCACCCCGTTAAGCTGCGAGATTTTTGGCGCCAGCCGTGTGTCGATCAGATCCTCGACCTGCGGCAGCGCCATCGAGTTCGACGTGATAGCCAGTGTAAGTACGGGCGCATCCGCGGGATTGGTCTTGCTGTAGACGGGAGGCGCGGGCAATACGGCGGGCAACAGGCTTTGCGCCGCATTGATGGCCGCCTGCACTTCTTCCTCGGCGATGTCGATGTTCAGCGCCAGGCTGAATTGCAGCACGATCACCGATACCCCGCCCGAGCTCGTCGAGGTCATCTGGCTCAGACCCTGCACTTCGCCGAACTGGCGCTCCAGAGGAGCCGTTACCGTCGTCGCCATCACGTCCGGGCTCGCGCCGGGATAGAAAGTCAAAACCTGAATCGTCGGGTAATCGACCTCAGGCAGGGCGGAGATCGGCAACTGCGTAAACGCAACCAGGCCAACGAGCAGAATTGCGGCCATCAGCAATGAGGTTGCGACAGGCCGCAGAATAAATGGGCGTGACGGACTCACGGGGCGTTGCTCTCGCTCGTGTCTTGTGGAATTGCCTGTTTGGAAATAGTGACCTTCGCGCCCTCCAGCAGTTTTTCAAAGCTGCTGGTAGCAACCACGTCGCCGGGGTTGATGCCCTCAACCGCCGTTATTCCCGCGTCCGTGGTGCCCGCCTTCACGTCATGCTTATGAGCTGTCCCGTTCACAATCACGTAGACGAACGCCTCTTCCCCGTTGTGCTGGATGGCCGAACTCGGAATCAGCGTCATGTCATGCTGCGTAGTAACCAGCAGCCGCGTGTTAACGAACTGGTTTGGAAACAACGTGTCTTTCCTGTTGTCGAACTGAGCCCGCAGTTTCACGGTTCCGGTTGTGGTGTCGATCTGATTGTCGAGAGCCAGCAGCCTTCCGGTCGCGAGCTTGGTTTGCTGGTTTGCATCAAGCGCATCCACAGTCAGCTTGGCGCCGTGACGCCACTGGGCCAGGACTTCGCCCAGATCCTCCTGCGCCAAGGTGAAGATGACAGTAATCGGCTCAAGCTGCGTGACCACCACCAGAATGGTGCTGCCGCTGGACTGGACAAGGTTGCCGGGATCGACAAGCCGCAAACCTACTCGCCCTGAAATCGGCGATGTGATGTGGCAGTAGGCCAGCTGCACCTTGTCAAAATCCAGCGTTCCCTGATCGGCCTTCACCAGACCTTCGTTCTGCAGGACAAGCTTTTCCTGATCGTCGAGCTGCTGCTTGGCGATGGCGTTCTTTGCCCATGCCACGCGATACCGTTCCAGGTCCATCCGCGACTGCGCCAGCACGTTGGTATCACGCTCCAAATTGCCTTCCGCGTTTACCACCTGCGCCTGGTATTGCCGGGGGTCGATATCGACCAGCGGATCTCCCTTGCGCACCGTCTGCCCCTCGCGATAATGCACATCCGTCAGGACACCTGTAACCTGGTTGTAAATGGTGGTCGTGTAAACCGGCGTCACGGTACCGATTGCATCCAGGTAGACGCCGATGTCACCCTTTTTCGCGGTGGTGGTCGTCAAGGTGACGGGACCGCCGAAGGCGCGTCGGCCCCCTGCGGCTGCCCCGGCAGCTTTCTTGCTGTCGTCGTGATGTCGAAGAACCAGCACGAAAATGAGGGCAAAGACCAGCAACAGAACAATCCAGACCCACTGCCTGCGCTTCTTCTTCGGACGTACAGGCGCATCGCCCTGAGGAGCTGACAGCTGGTGATCGGGTGGGATAGGCGGATCGGGCGGCTTTTGTTCCATCTTATCTTCTTGCATTGCACCGTTTGCGCAGCAGGCTGCGTCGAGAATTTGGAGTCTGGCACGGTCCACGCAGGATGCCCTTCCGTGGACGCAGTTTGTTAACTTCGCCGGTGCAGGCAACCTGCACTAGGCTTTCGAAAGGACACAGCATCGACGTCGGAGCGGATTCTTACTGTGCCAGTTTTGGCATTCTGTTATGGACGGTGCAGCGGTCCAGATGGTTGCAGAGCAAACTCAGGCTAGGGTATCACTTACTGCTGAAAGCGCTTCCATCCCCGCCCCAAATTCCCGGGCATTTTGCTCAAAACTTGCCTGTCGTCGTAAGGATGTGAGACACATTTCCGTCAGGAAAACCTCTTTCACACCATGACTTTCATCCTTGCACTCGATCAGGGCACCACGAGTTCGCGCGCCATTCTCTTCACCCGTGACGGCAAAATTCAGGCTCAGGCGCGGCAGGAATTCAAGCAGATCTATCCCAGCTCCGGCTGGGTCGAGCACGACCCGTTCGACATCCTCACCTCGCAACTCAGCGCCACGGTGGAAGTCCTCGGCAGAGCGGGCGTAAGACCACGCGACGTCGCCGCTGCCGGCATCACGAATCAGCGCGAAACCACGATCGTCTGGGATCGAGAGACGGGCAAGCCCGTCTACAACGCCATTGTCTGGCAGGATCGCAGGACAGCCGAAGCCTGCGACAAACTAAAGCAGGCGGGTGCCTGCGACACCATCCGCAACAAGACCGGCCTGCTCATCGATCCATACTTCTCCGGCACCAAGATCGCCTGGATCCTTGACAACGTTACCGGCGCACGTGAGCGCGCCGAGGCCGGCAAGCTTGCTTTCGGCACGGTCGACTCCTGGCTCATCTGGAACCTGACCAGCGGCAAGAAGCATGTAACCGATCAAACGAATGCCTCCCGCACCCTGCTCTACAACATCGTTGAGGGCAAGTGGGACGCCGACTTGCTCAAGCTTCTCCGCGTCCCCGAAAGCATGATGCCTGAGGTCGTCTGGTCGAGCGAAAAAATCGGCGCGGTCACCACCACGCTGGGCCTTGGTTCGGTCGAAATCGCCGGCATCGCCGGAGATCAACAGGCTGCGGTCTTCGGCCAGCTCTGCCGCAACCCCGGCGACGCCAAGAATACCTACGGAACCGGCTGCTTTCTCCTCCAGCTTATCGGCGACAAATTTGCCCTGTCGCAGAAACGCCTGATTACGACGGTGACGTGCAGCCTGGACAAAAAACTGGAGTACGCATTTGAGGGCAGCGTCTTTATCGGCGGAGCTGTCGTGCAGTGGCTGCGCGACAACCTTCGCCTGATCCACGCCTCGGCCGATGTAGAAGCGTTGGCCGCCACGGTCGAGAGCAGCGAAGGCGTCGTGCTGGTGCCCGCATTCGTAGGGTTGGGCGCGCCCCACTGGGATCCGCACGCAAGCGGGCTGCTGATCGGCCTGCGCCGCAGTACCCATCCCGGACACATCGCGCGCGCTGCGCTCGAAAGCATCTCCTTTCAGGTGGCCGATGTGCTGGAAGCAATGAACGCCGACACCCAGGCGCCCTGCCAGGAGCTGCGCGTCGACGGGGGAGCCTCCGCCAACAATATGCTCATGCAATTCCAGGCCGACCTCCTCGGCATTCCCGTCGTTCGACCCGAAGTGATCGAGACCACAGCACTCGGCGCGGCCTACCTCTCCGGCCTGGCGACGGGTTTCTGGAGCAGCCCCGAAGAAATTTGGAAGCTCCGAGACGCGGGCAATCGCTTCGAGCCCACGATGCCTCGCGAACAGGCAGTCCAGGCCCGCGAGCGATGGAAAAATGCCGTCGGACGGGCGAGACATTGGTGGGAGGAAGGTCGATGAACCGGACAGACATGCTGGCCCAGGCGCGCACCCGGACGAAGCCCTGGGACATCGTCATCATTGGCGGCGGAGCCACCGGCGCGGGCGTTGCCGTCGACGCCGCCACCCGTGGCCTCGAGGTCCTCCTACTCGAACGTCAGGACTTCGGCAAGGCCACCTCCAGCCGCAGCACTAAACTGGTGCACGGCGGCGTGCGCTATCTGGAACAGGGCAACGTCTCCCTGGTCATGGAAGCGCTCAAAGAGCGCGGCCTGCTTCTCCAGAACGCTCCCCACCTGGTCCACGACCTGGCCTTTGTCGTTCCCAACTATTCCTGGTGGGAAGCGCCCTTCTACGGGATCGGCATGAAGGTCTACGACCTGCTCGCCGGCAAGTATGGTTTCGGTAAGTCGCGCGTCCTCTCCCGCGAGGAGACGCTCGAGCGCCTGCCTACCATCCAGACCGAAGGCCTGCGCGGCGGCGTGCTCTATTACGACGGCCAGTTCGACGACTCCCGTCTGCTGATCCACCTGCTCATGACCGCAGCCGAGCACGGCGCGACGGTATTGAACTACGCAGGCGTGACCGAGATCACCAAGGGAGACGACGGCTTCATCAACGGTGTGGTAGCGGTCGATGGCGAAAGTGGCGAGCGGTTCACTGCGCGTGCGAAAGTGGTCGTCAACGCCACCGGCATTTTCACGGATGAAATCCGCCGCCTCGACGAGCCCGATGCGCCCACCATGGTCGCGCCCAGCCAGGGAATTCACCTTGTCTTCGAGCGATCCTTCCTGCGCGGCGAAACAGCGATCATGGTCCCGCACACCAGCGATGGCCGGGTCATGTTTGCTATCCCCTGGCATGAGCACACGCTCGTCGGCACCACCGACACACCCATTGACGCTCCTTCGTATGATCCGTTGCCCTTCGAAAAAGAAATTGACTTCGTGCTGGAAACGGCTTCCCTCTATCTCAGTCGTCCGCCCAAACGCAGCGACATTCTCAGCGTCTACACCGGGATCCGCCCGCTGGTGAAAGCGGATGGAGCCGCAAAAACATCCGCTCTCTCGCGCGATCACACGATTCACGTCGACGGCTCTGGATTGCTCTCGATCGTCGGCGGCAAATGGACTACCTATCGCCGCATGGCGCAGGACTGCGTCGATCATGCCATCACACTCGGCAGCCTGCCCGACACCGAATGCCGCACACATCATCTGAAGATCCACGGCTACGACGCAAACATCGACGGCCTGAGCGGCATGGGCGTCTATGGATCGGACGCCGACGCGATCCGCAAGCTTGCTGATGACGATTCGGAGCTCGGCCGGCCGCTGCATCCGGCTTTACCCTACATAGCCGCAGAGGTGGTGTGGGCCGTTCGTCACGAAATGGCGCGAACCCTCGACGATGTGCTCGCTCGGCGGGTCCGCGCTCTCTTCCTCAACTCCGCAGCAGCCATCGAAATGGCTCCGGCCGTAGCTGCATTGATGGCCAGAGAATTGAATCAGGATGACGCCTGGATCGGCGCCCAACTGGCTGGTTTCCACACTCTGGCCCACAGTTACACGCCAGCTTCTGCAATCAAGCAATAGCAAATTCTTAAAGAGAGACCCGTTTGATGCGATCTCCGTTCTTAGGCGAATTTGTAGGAACCATGGTGATGATTCTGCTCGGCGATGGCGTCGTAGCCGGAGTCCTGCTGAAGCGAACCAAAGCCGAGAATGCCGGATGGCTGGCCATCACTACCGCGTGGGCCTTCGCCGTGCTCTGCGGTATCTTCACCGCCAACCTTTTCGGCAGCCCCGACGCACACCTCAACCCGGCGATCACGCTCGCCCTTTCATTCAAGACCGGAGACTTCCACAACCTCGCGCCGTTTGCGGCGGCACAAATTCTAGGAGCGTTCTGCGGAGCCACGCTGGTGTGGCTCCAGTATCTACCGCACTGGAAGGCCACCGAAAACCCGGCGCTCAAGCTGGGCGTTTTTTGCACTGCGCCCGCCATCCGCAGCCTCGGGGCAAATTTTCTCAGCGAAGTCTTCGCCACTGCAACGCTCATCGTCGTCATCGGAGCAATCGGCTCCAAACTTGTGCTCTCGTCCGGAGGAGCCGCCGGAATAACGCCCTACCTTGTGAGCTGCGTCGTCTGGGGCGTCGGCCTATCGCTCGGAGGAACCACCGGCTATGCCATCAATCCCGCGCGCGACTTTGGCCCGCGCCTCGCCCACGCCGTGCTGCCCATCGCCGGCAAGGGTGGTTCCGACTGGGGCTACGCCGGAATTCCGATCCTCGGCCCAGCCGTCGGAGGAATCTTCGCCGGCCTGATTCTCCGCTGGATCGGCGCGTGAGGAAGCGTTCCATCAAAATCGGCTTCCTAGGGTCCTTTCCGGAGCGACACCGCGTGCTCTCGTGACCCGGCTTCCGAGTCGTGCGCGGGCTCGGGCCGGTTGATCCCGTATGAATCCAGTACATCGCGGAGGGTTACCACTCCGACAAGGTTGTGTATATTCGCGCGGCTAACTACCGGCAGAATTTCAATATGGTTTGTTCCCATTCTCTCCAGCGCCAGGTCGAGGCCCTGATCCGAATGGACGTGTGGAAAGGTCAGTCCATCCACAATGTCCCCAAGCTTCTTTTCCGCGCCTTCCGCAAGTTGCTGTTCCAGACTCGCCCGGTTGATAACGCCAATCACTCCACGCCGGTCAGCCAGCAGCCACGTCCGCGATTCGCTGGAGCGCACTTGTTCCCACACTTCTGCGACCGTCATCTCGGCGGCCACAGGCTCGATCGGAGGCCGCATCACCCGGACGATCTGTCGCTGGCCGCGCCATTGGCGCGACTCGCGCGACGGCAGGTGCACGCCGTCCTGAATTGCCAGAGCCTCATAGATCGGCTGCTTTTGCAGACGTGACGAAATAAAGAGACTCACGAGATTCGCGATCATCAGCGGCACGATCACTGCATAGTCCTGGGTCATCTCGAAAATCATCAATACCGAAGTCATAGGGGCGCGTACGATGCCCGCAAAGGCAGCGCCCATCCCGACCAGCGCATAAGCTCCTGCGGTAGCAGTGTACGCGGGAAGGAAATGATGGGCGACAGTCCCCACAGTTCCCCCCAGCATGGCGCCGATAAATAGCGCAGGTCCGAAGATGCCGCCCGCGTTCCCGGAAGCGTAGCTCGTCGTCACGGCCATTAGTTTCAGAACCACCAGTACGGCCATCAATTTGACGGCCATATTTCCATTCAGCGCATAACCGACGTACAGATATCCCACGCCCATGACCTGAGGCACAACCAATCCCAGCAAACCTACCAGCAAGCCGCCCGCGACGGGCTGAAACCAGACGGTTCTTTGCGGCAGGCGCAGAAACCAGTTCCGCATTCCCAGCAGAAGCTTGGTGAATGCGACAGAGACCAGGCCGCCCGCAACTCCGAGCACGGCGTAAATGGCAAATTCCAGAGGATGCACCAGCTGGTACTGTGGAACCTTGAAGAGAGGGCTGTTGCCAAGCAAGAGGCGAAGCACCCCCCAGGATGTAGCCGAGGCCAGCACCACGTATCCAACCAGCGGCGCCTGCAAATCTCCCACAATCTCTTCGAGTGCAAACATCACCGCCGCCAAAGGCGTGTTGAACGCCGCAGCAATCGCGGCCGCCGCCCCGATCGGCAGAAGAGCTTTGACCTTCTCAGGGCGCAGTCCCAGGAGACGGCCTAGCAACGAAGCAATACCGGCACCAACCTGAACAGAAGGCCCTTCACGCCCGAGGGGAATTCCGCTGGCCAGGGTTGCGGATGTGCAAAAGAACTTTCCAAGAAGGGTGCGAAGCCGGATGCGTCCCTCGCCCGCATAGAGGGCCGCCTTGGTCTGGGGTACTCCGCTGCCTCGCGCGTTGGGAAAATAACGGTAAAGCAGGTAGCCCATCGCCAGCGAGCCCCCGATAGGAAACACCAGGCGCCGCCAGCGCGCCCCACCGGGGGGATAAAGCCGCATCCCCGCTCGTTCCGTTAAAAGAATAAAGGCGACGACTGCCAGGCCTGTCAAGGCTCCTATCACCAGCGAGAGGATCAGAACAATCTGATCCTCGCGTGGTTGCAGCTTTCCCAATCGATGTAAGAGAGGGGATTTCCACGAAGCTCGGCTAGTACTGTCGCCGTTCTCGCTCATTTGCAGAAAACGTCCTCGTCAAGAGGATATCTCACTGCATTTGTAAGATGCCGATGGGTTCAGCGACGGCTGATGCTACAGCAAAGCAGCAACCTCGAAATGGCCGCGCCCGCGGGCATAGTCCGCAGGCGTCTTGCCCTGGTCACAGCAGATTTCCCGATGCGCTCCGTGCTCCAGCAGCAGCGCCACAATCTCCCGGCTTCCGTTTGAGGCCGCCAGATGCAGAGGTGTGTACCCTCCCGCGGCTGTGGCGTTCACGTCGGCCCCCGCCTCGACCAGAAGCCGCGCAACCTCGACGGAGTTTCCCAGCGCAATGCAGGCGTGCAGCGCGTGGTTGCGCATGGGATTGTGCGATATCTGGTGGATATGGGCTCCGTGCTCGAGCAGCAGGGCCACAGCATCAGGGCTGGAAAAGGCCGCGGCGAGATGCAGTGGCGGCCAGCCATCTCCGGATACCTCGCGAGTTCGCATGGCATCCGCGGCTATCAGCTTCCGCATACACTCGCAGTCGCCGAGACAGGCTGCCTCGGAAACATCGAGCTCCCCGGCCTGCCCGCGCAGAAAGTCACGGATCGAAGGCCGATGCGTGTACACCGACCACATCAGCGCTGAAACCCCTTGGGCATCCCTGCAGCGCGCCAGCTCAGGCATCTCCTTGACTGCGGCCACAATCTCGGCCGTCTCGCCTTTGCGAATCAGGTTCAGAAAGTGCTGGCTCATGGTCTGAGTATAGCGGCCAGCGACCGGGTTCCGGGACTGGATCAATCACAGGAATGAGTCAGTTGGAGCGCAAGCATCCTACAAAGATGAAGTCTGCTGCTGTATTTTCGCTAGGGCGGTTTATCCGTACCATAAGTCCGGGCACCCGTGAATGTTCATTCAACCTCGCATTCACCAGCGGATGAGCGGGAGTAGGGCGGAGTAGTCGTCGGTCCAGACTTTCAGGCCCGGCTTGGGTTCGGGCAGGCGGGCCACCGCGGATAGTTCCGGCTGAGCGAAGAAATCGGGAGAGGCTGTTATGAGCATCCAGGTGGATGTGTACTCGCCGGGATGCTCTGTGGACCCGGTGGAGACACGCCGTGCCTGCATGCCGGCAGAGGCGGCCAGCAAGGCGATGGCGGGCGCAAGGTCAACGTGTCGATTGGAGATGTGGAAGGCCAAGATGCCGTTGGGAGCAAGGTGGCGGCGGTAAAGCGCCAGGGCCTCCGTGGTCAGAAGGTGGATGGGGATGGCATCGCCGGAGAATGCGTCGACGACCAGGACATCAAAGTGCTGTGGAGATTCCCGGGCCAGCGATGCGCGAGCGTCGCCTTCTACGATCTGGATCTGGGCAGCGGACTCTCGGAGGTACGCGAAGACGTTTTGCGCGATGGCCGGGACGGCCGGGTTGATGTCGTAGAAGCGGATGTGATCGCCCGGGCGGCCATAGGCGGCCAGAGTGCCGGCACCGAGTCCGATGACGCCAATATTGCGGGTGCGACTCTGACAGCAGAAGCGAAGGGCAAGACCCACGCCGGAGTCGATGGCGTAGTAAGTGGTCGGAGTGTGGCGCAGTTCGTTGCTGCCGAAAATCTGCGTGCCGTGCTGGATGCTGCCGTTCATGAGCGTGCGGACCGTGGCGCCGGGATAACTGAAGAGGTCCTGGCTGACGCGCAGGCTCGCATAGAAATTGCGCTCGGCTACGATCGTGTCGTGCTCGTAAGCGTGGCGGACCATAAAGACCAGAGCCAGCATGGCCGCGCTGGCCACAACCCATAGCAGGCGCTGGCTCCAGGAGCCGCGCCAGTTCACCGCCAGAGCCAGCAGAGCCGTGACCAGGAATGTGATGGGAAGATCGAGATTGAAGTCGAACAGTAGCGGAGCAGCGATGCCGATGAGGAACGAGCCGAGGGCCCCGCCGGCCGCAAAGAGCAGATAGAAAAGGGTGGCTTCGGATGCACGTTGCGGGCGCAACCCCGTGGCCGCGGAATGGCAGAAGATACAGGCGAGGAACAATTCCACAAGAAAGAAGAGAAGCGAAAGCCACAACGGCCATGTGCCATTGGCCTTCGTCAATGAGTAGGCGAGAGCACCGAGCATCACCACCATGAAGCGGGCGATGATGCCCCATGGCAACCGGACACGGAATTGGAACGCAAGAATCAGGGTGAGGAGATAGACGGCGAGGGGAAGGATCCAGAGAAGCGGGATGGCGGCGAGGTTGCCGGTGATATAGCTGGTGACGGCACTCAACTGCATGGCGGCGCCCATGGGAAGCAGAACCCAGAGAAGTTTGTGCGAGCGAGGGGAACGCGGGGCGGAGAGATCGTCGTTGGCGATGGCCTGGGGAGACCCGCCGGTGTTGGAGCGCGTCTTGACCGCAACGAGAGTGGATAGGATCGCGAAGACAGCGAATCCGCAACACCAGGCCAGACGCTGGGCGTGAAGCGTGAAGCGGGGTTCGATCGCGCTGGGATATAGAGCCAGCGCAAGCAGGGAAGCAGCATTCGAAAGCGCGTAGAGGCGATAGGGGATTTTGCCGGTTTCAACGCGCGCCCACCATACCTGGAGCAGCGGACTCGTCGAACTGAGGACGAGAAATGGAAGCCCGATAGAAAGACTCAGGGCGGAGAACACGGTGATGATCGGATGGGCAGCGCCGTTCTCTGTGAGCCGCGATCGGAGAACCCACAGGATGGCGGCGACAACGGCCAGCAACAGCAGCGACAGATGCACGATGAATGACGGTCGACGGGCGAGCCAGTGTGCGTAGAGGTACCCGAGCAGAAGCGCGGTCTGGAAGAAGGCCAGGCAGGTGATCCAGACAGCAGCCGATCCGCCGAGAGCGGGGAGCAACTGGCGGCCAGCGATCGGCTCCACCAGAAAAAGCAAAAAAGCGGCCAGAAACACGGCACTGGCAAAGAGAAACCGCAGATGACTCATGTAGCCTCGGGTTTCAAGGATTGCGATGCCGACCATCCCGGAAAATCAATGGCGCAGAAAGCGGATGGTAACACACGCCATGAAGGCAATGGCCGCTGTTTGAAGTCTTCCCCATCTTTTCCGGAAAAACGCCATTGAGAGTAAGCGAGCGGATTCCTTGACTTCGTATTTCTAAGACTTGTCGACTGCAGCCGGTTCTCCATGTAACCGGATTCGCACTTGGCTCGGGACAGCAATCGAGCCCGAGAGAGCAACCAGAGCCAACAGGCAAGCGACTCCACTAAAAGCGACTCCAAATCCCTTAGCATGCGCAACGAAGCCGATCACGGCGGGACCGGTTAGGATCCCGGTGTAGCCGAGCGTCGAGACGAACGAGATATTGCTCCCAAGCACTCCTCCCGATTCCGAAGCGAGAGAGAAGATTAACGGAACTACATTGGCTGCACCTAGCCCAATCATCGCAAATCCAAATATCGAACCGGCAGGATTCGCCAGCAACGTCACCAGGAAGAAGCCACTCGCTGCGACCAACGCACCCGCTGTTATTGTCCATCTGCGTCCGATTCTTTGAATGATAAAGTTCCCGCCGAATCGGCTTATTGTCATGGCAATCGAAAAGGCGGTGAATCCGATGCCCGCATTCTTTTCGATCATTCCCGCCTTATCCACGAGGAACACCGCGCTCCAATCGAGCATAGAGCCCTCTGCAAGCATCATGATGAAAGCTAGAACTGCAAGGAATAGGACATAGTTGTCCGGCCAGATGAACCTCTTTGTTCTTTCTTGTTGGTCGTCACCATAGGGTAGCAAAGCTGGGTTCGCAAGCAATAACAGTATGGAGAGCAGGAAGATAATGATGAGCGCCGCCGCTCCGACAGCCGTGTTCAGCCACAGAAGCCCGCTCATCACCAACGCACCCGCAAAGCCGCCGACACTATAGAGGCCATGAAAACCAGACATCAGGTTTTCACCGCTGTGCCTTTCGACCAGGGAGGCTTGCACGTTCATCACAACGTCAATAGCCCCGATGGAAGCACCGAACAGAAAGAGCGATAAAGCAAGAAGAGTCGACGAAGGAGCCACCGCAGCGGCCACCAGCCCCAGACAGATGGCACCCGCGGAAAATTGAATGAGGCGTTTGCAGCCATAACGGCCTACAAGGCCCCCCATGGCCGGCATGGATAACATGGACCCCGCTCCAAAACACAACAAGAGAAGGCCGAAATGCTGATCGTTCGCGTGAACACGGGCTTTGGCATATGGCACCAACGGAGCCCACGAGGAATGTGCCATTCCACACAGCAGGAAAATTAGCCGCGTCGCTCGGCGCTCCGAGGCACCAGGTTGTGTCATCTGCATATCGTTCCTTCCCAACCCTGTGTTCTGACTCCGACCCGGGAACGAACTTAGATAGACTGCATTCCAGGGACGCAACATTCCGAAGAGCGAGTTCTGAAAGATACTCCTCGCGCATTACGACCCTTTCAAGTGTGATCCAACTCCGTTTGTCTCTCTCGCAGTCAACAGCATCTTCAGTTCCGAGAACGAGCCAACGACGATGTCTGCGCCAGCCTCGCGCAGGGAGGCTTCTGAAAAGCTGGTTGTCAGGCCAGCCGAGAAGCAACCTGCTGCTCTCGCCGCAACGATTCCATTCACGGCGTCTTCGATCACCAAACACGCGGTAGGTGCCAGGTCGAGTCTTTCCAGAGCAATTTGAAAAACTTCCGGGGAGGGCTTCGGCTGGGAGAAAGAAGCACTGTCGACGGCAACCTCAAACATCGATTCGATCTGAAGCGACTTCAGTGCTGCTTCTCGATTGCGGTTGGTCGCGGATGTAGCCAGAGCGAGTCGATAGCGAGATTTTGCCCAATGCACAAACTCGATGGCCCCTGGAACCGGACGCAGCGTGTGTTCCAGGGACTCGTAAATGCGATGTTTGCGGACAAGGATCTCGACGCTACGCTGCTCGTTTAAGCCGTGTTCGGCAGCTAGCTCGTAGATCATGGCCTTGTCGCTGCGGCCGATATAGCTCGCAAACAGCGATTCCGGCACGATAACACCAGCTTCCAGGAGTGCTTCGCGTTTGGCGCGCGCATGCAAAGGCTCGGAATCGATAAGGACGCCGTCCATATCGAAGATCAGCGCCTCAAAGTTGTGTGATTGCGGCGTTTCCGTAGCCATGACTCCGTTTCTTGTGATTGATGATACACAATGTTGCATGTTGATGCCTGTTAGTGCACAATATCTCGACGCTCTTTTCAGTCGAGGTGAGGATGCAAGGAAGAGATCTCATGCCTGCAGAACGGCAGACGGAGATACTCGAACGTATCCGAAAGGATGGCCGGGTTCTGGCGACAGACCTCGCTCGCGAGTTTTCAACCTCTGAAGACACAATTCGTCGTGCTCTGCGCGACTTGGCTGCTCAAGGCTTGTGCGCTCGCGTCTATGGGGGAGCCCTCGCCATCTCTCCAGCCTCGGGGACCCTCCTTCAGCGAAGGAGAGAGGCTGTTGGCCGGAAGCTTGCACTCGGACAAAAGATGGCTTCGATCATTCGACCTGGTCAATTTGTCTTTATCGACGCAGGCTCTACCAATGTGGCAGCCGCCCGCTCACTTCCCAGTAGCATTGGCTTGACTGTAGCTACACACGATCCAACTATCGCCGCAGTGCTTGCTGACCGGACGGATTTGACGCTCATTACGATTGGGGGGCAGGTCAACCCGCTCATAGGCGCTGCGGTGGATGGTCGGGCGCTCCGTCAGGTTTTGGAGCTTCGCCCAGATCTTCTCTTGTTAGGAATATGCGCGATAGATGCGGACGACGGTCTCGCGGCCTTTCATAGTGAAGATGCACAGATGAAAAGAGCGCTACTCGAAAGATCCGGCTCGGCTGCGATAGCAGTATTGAACGAAAAGCTCTCCGCGTCGGCTCCTTTCCAGGTCGGCGCAGTTGATGTTGTCGCTGATCTCGTTGTTGAGGCGGATGCGCCAAAGAAGATCGTATCGGGCTTCGAATTACAGGGGATACGTCTCCATCGGGCAAAAGCTCTAAATATGAAATCGAGTGGCAAACACATTGTTTCCAATGACACAGTTGGCAGCAGATCAAGTAAGCGGCCATAACGCTAGTAAGCAACACGTTAGCGATCAGCGGTGAAACAACTGATCCCTGCCGTGTGCCCAGCTTCGTCTCCGACCACTGGCCGTCTTCCGATACTCCCGCCTTTAGTCATTTCCGGATCAGGCGAAATATCCTCCGATCGGCCACCCGATGCTCGATGAACTTCATCACCCATTCGTGGCTCAGGTTATCGTCATTGAATGATTCGGAGGGGACCATGAAGATTGCAGGGAGCGTTGCGCTGGTGACGGGAGCGAACCGCGGTTTGGGTAAGGCGTATGTAGAGGCGCTGTTGTCTTCCGGTGCAGCGAAGGTATACGCCGGAGCACGCGATCCATCGAAGATTACGGATTCTCGCGTTATTCCGGTACAACTCGATGTCAGTTCAACCAGCGACATCAATGCTGCGGTGAGGCAATGCTCCGACGTCACCCTGCTCGTCAATAACGCAGGAGCGATGTTGAATACGCCGATTCTGTCTCCGGACGGGGTGGATGCCATGCGAAAAGAGATGGAAGTGAATGTATTCGGTATGGCTTCCATGATTCGGGGCTTCGCTCCGATTCTCGCTAAGAACGGAGGCGGAGCGATCGTCAATATGCTTTCCGTAGTGAGCTGGTTCACACCACCGTTCAACGCTACTTATGCAGCCTCGAAGCACGCAGCCCTTGCGGTCTCGGACGCTGCCCGAATCGAACTTCGCAAACAAGGAACTCAGGTAATCGGTGTCTACGCGGGGTTCATCGATACAGAGATGGCTGCACCAGCAAGCGGGCCAAAGACGGCGCCGGGACAGGTTGCAGCGCGGACGCTCGAGGGAGTCGAGTCGGACCTGAATCACGTTTTGGCCGATGAACGCGCCAGGCAGATTTATGATGCCGTGAGGCGCGATCCCGAGCAGTTAGAAAGAACTCAACAGGAAGCGTGGGATCAACGAAAGCGTTGATCCCACAGGTGTGTCCATCGGTCTCTCTGCTGGCCTCTGCAAAAGAATCAAAACGTTCAGGGTGTCTATGAAGCTGCACGGTACCTAGAGACCTTGAACATGATCGATACGGTAGCTGCTGTACGATCCCCGAATGTATTCCTGTCGATGAAGTCCCAAAGGACCCGTGAGCAGACCTTTTACCGATTCGAACTATTTGTCGGAGCCAGGAGGCTTCAAGATAGTTGGCGGACTATTTCCCTTGACTCGATATAACAGAAATAGAACAAAACGGCCCGGCCGCCAAAAGCAGTTGGGCCATTCTTATGTGCAGAGGACTACAAATGGAGCGGCCATCCCTAACTCATTTAGAATCTGTGACTCAGGAATAACTCCCGTCCCATTAATGACTTGCCAATGTCGCAAAGTGCTGCCCTGATCTCAGGGCAGATTTATCCCCGTAAACCTTTTTAGAATCAAATCCAAAGAAATAAAGGCAATGGTTTCAGATATTTGCCGTAACCTACCGGGCAAAGCTCGCCGAATCAAATACTTGTCGAAATCGAGGGGGAGGGGTAGCCTCGGGGGGATTAGGCCGCCGTCGAAATCATCAAAGTGTCGATGTGCGGCAACGGCTTCAACTCCGGGAGCGTTACCTGCACATAGCTCCCGTTGGCGACATCCGTAAATACCTGGTTCGCGGTCTCTTCCACGCGGGTGGTGTTGATATGAAGCTTGCGGACGGCAATCATCGCCACAGTGGACAAAAGAAAGCGGTTAGGAATCTGCATTCCCGCGGAATAGATGAGTTCGGAGCGCATGGTGCCTCGTTTCGTTGCCGGTGAGATTCAGAAGGCCAGGCTCAGAAAACGAGGAAAGCCGAAAAGGGTGAAAACCCTGGCGCCGCCCGTGGAGCGCCGCTGCCTCAAGCATACGCTTGCGGGTTCGCTTTCCATAGGGAAATCGGGCCGGTCACGAGCCCGAGCAATAGATGCGTTCTCAACCCGGCGATATCGTAACCGGTTTACTCGTCGGCGGCGAGCAACTCGTTCAAGGTGGTCTTGTGCCTGGACTTGCGCTTTTGCTCACGTGAGACCGGCTCAATCACCCGCTCCGGCTTAGGCTGGCCCACCCGGTTGCGGGCGTTGGCTTTGACCGCCTTCACTGCGGAAAATGTCTTCTTTTTCGCTCGCTTTTTCGTCATTTTTACGACCTACCTTAGCACTTCCCCTGAACCCCGGCTATCCATACAATGAATTTGTAACAGTGACGGGTGACGGACAATGGAAGAGCGCGATTTTTTCGATGAAAGAGCTGAGCTAAAAACGCACACGTTAACCTGTCCGCATTGCGGCAAAGCGGACGAGTACCAACTCTCTTGGCTGGTGCGGCACAAGAAGAACTCCCTGCCCCGCCATGCTGACGAGCGCGACCGCGCCCGCTTCGCCAAGGCGCAATCCTACATGGTTCGCAAGGACGATATGGCCGCGTGCAAGAACATCCGCTGCCGCAAGCGTTTCGACGTCGCCGGATTGCAGTCGGTCGCATTCCTGCAATCGGCCTGAAGCCAATCAGCTGGAACAGTAAACTTTTCGAGCAGTGCATTCAAGGCCTGCTCGTTCGCATCGACGTAGGCGACCATCGCCTTATCCGCAGGAGAGAGAGACTGCTCCGCAGTTCCGGCAGTCAAGGGGCGCTGATAGGGAAAAAAGCAAATCCTTTCCGCATGATGGGAAACGATAGCATCGAAAGTTAGGCAGGATTGCTACTGATGATGCGCAGATTCCTTACAATACTCCTCTTCCTTCCCGCACTTTGTCTCGCACAGAGTAGTCGACGCTATCTCGGGTTCGACAAGAATGATTATCCCGGCGACGAGTTGCTCCCGGCCTCCACAAGACCTTCGCCTACACCGGCTACTGGCTGAACAATCCGCCGGGCATGTCTTCGAACCCCTGGGTCGGCAAGCGTGATCGTGTACGAACAGCCGGGTTCGGTTTTCTGATTCTGTTCAACGGCCGTCTTGACGCGGACCTGAAAGGAAAGGATGCGGCGGCGCTCGGCAAGGTTGACGCGCAGGCTGCGATCGCCGCGGCCCTGAGAGAGAACTTTCCCGCCGCATCCATCATTTTTCTTGACCAGGAAGAAGGCGGGCGGCTGCTGCCCGAACAGGCGGCTTACGTTGGAGCATGGATCGACACTGTCAGTGACTCTGATTTTCACGCCGGAGTCTACTGCTCGGCGATCTCTGTGCCTGACGGGACCGGCAAGATCTCCACAGCACTAGACATCGCCAAACGCTTCGCTACTTCCGACAATCAGCTTGCCCTGTGGATATTCAACGACCAATGCCCGCCGGCTCCCGGTTGTATCTCGAAAGTCGCCGATCCCACCAGCGGCGGAATCAAAGACGCACGGGCGTGGCAGTATGCCCGATCGCCTCGATCCGAGATCGCCGCCTCATGCAAGGGTGGCTACGCCGCAGACAACAATTGTTATGCCCCGGGTCTGCCGCACTCCAGCAAAACGCAGATCGACATGAACACAAGCAATACGCGCGATCCCTCTGCCGGCCGTTAGATTGGCGACGCAGGCTGGAGACACGCTATACTGACCCGTTTGCTATGAAGATTCTTGTATGTATCAAGCAGGTCCCGCAAAAGGACGCTCCGCTCAAGCTGAACGATGACAGCACGTGGATTCGTGAGGATGTCTCGTACGAAGTCAATGAACCGGACGCCTACGCGCTCGAGGAGGCTCTGCGCCAGAAGGAAAAGCACGGCGGCGAGGTGACGGTGATCACCGCCGGTCCGGCCCGGGCATCGCAGGTGCTGCGCGAGGCGCTGGCCAAGGGGGCGGATCGAGCCATACATCTCGAAGACGACAAGTTCGTGCGGCTCGACTCCGCCAATACCGCCCGTGCGATTGCCGCAGCGGTTGCCCCCCCGCTGTCAGACGACAACTTCGACCTCATCGTCACCGGGCTACAGTCCGACGATTACGGTTGCGCGCAGACTGGCGTGCTGCTGGCCGAGATTCTGGGCCTGCCCCACGCCACTATCATCATCGGCATCGAGAAAACAGACGGCGGGCTGCACCTGAAGCGCGAACTCGAGGCCGGACACTACCAGTTCATCGATATGAAGATGCCAGCCGTGCTGACGATTCAGAGCGGCATCAACAAGCTGCGCTATGCCACGCTGATCGGCATCAAGCAGGCAAAGATGAAGCCCATGCGCAAGGTGACCTGGGCAGAAGTCGAGTCGAAACTGAGCAGGAACCAGCAGGAGATCGAGCGTCTCTACGTCCCGCAAAAGCAGAAGAAAACCGAAATGATTCAGGGATCGGCGGGCGAAGCGGCGCGAAAGCTGGTCGAGTACCTGAAAAACGAAGCGCGCGTGATTTAATGGCTGTAAGCCACCCCTAAGAGGAGACGAAGACACCATGGCAAATCTGACCATCCCCGCAACGGAGCGCGGTTTAGCGCCTGAGCAGGTTGAAACCTTAGACAAGCGCCGCCAGTGGGGGCTCACCTTCCAGGTTATCGCCGGCCAGTTCGCCTTCTTCGCCGTGTTGCTGACGCTCTGGACCGGACAGGATCTGACCTATTCGCCGGGATGGATCCGACCCATGTTCTATCTGAATGTGCTGACCGGTGTGCTCGCCGTAATCTTCGGCATTTACGGAACCTGGTTGAAGAGGGGCGCGCAGGAGTTCTAGGGACTGGCCGTCCAGGCAACAGCGCCTTGGGCGCAACGACTTGAGAGTACACAATAAGCATGGCAGACAGCATTCTGGTAGTGGCGGAGCAGCGCGAGGGCAAGCTCAACCGGGTTTCGTTCGAGACGATCGCGGCGGCGCAGGCAATATCGAAGGATACGGGCTGGCCGGTTGAGGTCGTGCTGGCCGGGAACGGCGTCTCGGCGCTTGCTCAGGAGCTTGCGCAGAAGGCCGTTGCCAAAGTCTACGCGCTCGAATCGCCTACGCTTGAGGCCTACACGTCTGACTCTTACGTCTACGCACTCAAGAGCTTCATCTCCGAGAAGCAGCCAAAGCTGGTGCTCTTCCCGCATACGTACCAGGTCCGGGACTTCGCGCCGCGACTGGCGCTGGCGCTCGACCGGACGCTGATCTCTGACTCGATCGGCTACAAGCACGATGGCGGCAAGCTGCTCTTCACCCGGCAGATGTTTCAGGGCAAGTTCGCGGCGGATGTTTCCTTTGCCGGAGACGCTCCGTGGCTGGCGACTATCCAGATCGGTACTTTCCGGGGCGACCATGCGGAAGCTGGTTCGGCTTTGGTTGAAAATGTCGCTGCAGCGGTGGCGGACAGCCCGGCCCGCGTGACTCCCCATGAAGTTTTCCAGGAGGCAAAACAGGCCGTCGATCTCTCCCAGGCCGAGGTCATCGTCGCTGTCGGTCGCGGCATCAAGGAGCAGAAGAATCTCGCGCTCGCCGAAGACCTGGCCAAGGCGCTCGGCGGTGAGGTCGCCGCATCCCGCCCCATCTGCGACAACGGCTGGCTGCCGCTCGAGCGCCAGATAGGATCGTCGGGGCAGACGGTCGCTCCCAAGCTCTACTTCGCGCTCGGTATCAGCGGAGCCATCCAGCACATCGTCGGCATGAAGGGCTCGCGGACGATTGTCGCCATCAATAAGGACGCTGAGGCTCCGATCTTCGAGATCGCCGACGTCGGCGTAGTGGGCAACCTCTTCGATGTGGTTCCGGCCGTGACTGAGGAGATTAAGAAGGCAAGGGCGGGAGCCTAGTTCCCTTTTTGGAACTGCCTTCTATCCTTCCCTCCTACCCCCCTCCCCCCTGCATTCCCATTCACTTCTGTTACCGTTTCATAACAAAGGGTTTAAGCCACACCTCGGATTAATGAATCCTGTTACCGATTCATTTGAAAGGGGTTAGGGTACACCTCGGCGTCTGTACCATTGTTTTGTGTTACTTACAGCTCTTACCAAAGAATCAATCACTTACAGGAAATAGCTTATTTTGTGTGACTTGCAGGCCGCACAACAAAAGAGCCTGGCTAGTGATAGCCAGGCTCTTTTTAGTCTCTATTTCTATTGTAGCGGGTTTGGCGAAATTGTCGGCCAAGAAAAGGCAGGGTACAGGGTTCAGATTTCGAGACCGCCGTTGTCTGTGTCTATTCCGGCATTGTCCATATTCGCGAGCTCTGAGTCACTTCCCATATGCCGACTTATCATTAGCTATCGTCTACGCTCGGTGCAACGCGTGGCAGCATTCATAGCAATGGTTCGGCTCGCTGAATGCTTGCAGTGGCGTCTATTGTTCGACTAGCAGTGGCCCACTACCGGGTAGTCGGCGACGCACTTACCGAGGGTGGCCGGGCAGGTGCCTCGCCTTGATACCGGAGCCGCCTGCCCCCCGTTTGGACTATCAATGATCACAGTCATGGTCATTCAATTCAACCCTTAGGACTTGGCCCAATCCTTCGGGTGGCGGGCCGAATCCAACGTTCGAGACGTATAGGTTCCCATCGGGCCCCATGATCATCGCGGTTGGCAGGAAGAGGCCTGTCACAATTGCGTGACGCGATCCGTCACGGTCGAAACGAATGATGTCGCCGGTCATCGGCGTGGGAAACATATTGCCGGCTCCGGTCGTATTCTCCAGCACATACAAGCGATCACGATCGTCGAAAGCCACACTCATAACGGTAGTCAGGTCGGATTCTACGACGTCGAAATCATCATGGTGTTTCAAGCGGTAAACACTTGAGCTCCCGTCAACGATGGGGAACTTGCCGAGATTGCCGAAGTAAAAGTCATGGTCGTGGTAGCTGAGCCCTGTAGGCCCAATCCATTTCGAACTATCGAAGGTCGAGACGTCACTGATACGCCGAATCTCCCCGGTTCGAGGATCAATGCGATCGATCTCCTGGTGATTCGGCTCGACAGCGTACAGGAAATCGTGAACCGCGATCATGCTGTACCAGGTGCCGTCGGGCTCGAAATCGTCGGCGGACAATGAAATATTCGCCGTGGGGTGGGTCATTTGAAATGCGCTCAGGTCCGCGACCTGGTTCCAGGTCCCGTCTCGATGAATCCGCAGCACGGCGTTCACCGTGCCTTTCAGTCCGTGACTGCAACCGGCGCCGGCCAGAATGGCATAAAGCTCATCCCTAATGAAGGCGACGTCGGAGACGCCACTCACTAGATTCCCTTGAGCGGGGCTGGTCTGGCTGGACGGCAATCCGTCAGCGACCGTGGTGCGGTGGCCGTGCCGGTCAAATTTGGAAATGCGCGCTGTAAATCCGCCGCTGTAAGGACCTACGGGACCGGGAACCTGCGTGCATTCCTCAGGTATGGTTGTCATCGTGCCTCCTGC
>JABCZC010000003.1 GCA_013289875.1 Acidobacteriota bacterium
GTGAAACGGGTGGTGTGGCATGAGGTTGCACACTGGCTTGGCTACGAAACCGAGGAGCAAGTGAAGGCCTTGGGTTTATGAGCCTCCACGAACTACGGTTGTGTACTTCCCGAAAAGTCACGTTTTGAGTAAGTTCCTTCAAACGGCCTGAACTTACCTATAACCTCGTTTTAAGGGAACTTCGCCCGCGACTTTCGGATTGCGCGTGGCAGGATAGATTCGAAATGGCATGAGTCTCTGGCTCGGACCCGATCCGCAGCAACCGCCAAAGCTCCAGCGTCCAAGGCCAACGATTCTTTACGGAGCCAGAAAGAGTTTGGCCCCAGCTATTTCAGATTCAGGGCGTCGGCGATTCGCCCCCACCAGCCCGGCTGGCGGTAGCCGGTCAGCATCCAGAGATCTTCGCGATAGTAGGCGGTGGGGTATACGAAGCTCTTCCCATCCGGAGCCATGCTGAAGCGAATGCCGGGGGGTCTGGGTGTCAACGGCGCGAGATCTTTACCCAGTTCCCTGATAACTTTCTGCTTGAGCGTCACGGGATCGAGAGAGAAAAGTGTCGCTCGCTGTATGTTCCCTTCAATCTCGCCCGTCTCGATTCCGTAAAGCAGTTTGCCGTTCTTCGAAAATGCAAGGTAAGGAGTCTCTATCCTGCCGAGGGATTTCGAGGTCTTGCCGTCAGGAGAAATCAGCCACCAGACATTTTTGTCGCGGTATGTGATCCACTCACCAGTGGGCGACCAGTCGGATAAATACAACCCACCGATATTCTTCTTCAGCGCCGATGGTGTGGCATTGCCGCTGGTTTTGACTGTCATCAAGCTAAACGTGCCATCGCCGTCACGCTGTAAGTAAACAAGCTGGCTTCCGTCGGGGGACCACGATCCGATCCCCCATTCCAATGCGTTAGAGGTGTTGGTGACCTGGACTGACGGTCCACCGTTCAAGGACGAGATCCAGATGCGGCCCTTCAATCCGTGACCATAAATGATCCGTTCCCCGTCGGGAGAGAGGGTCGGATTGATAAACGCTTCGAGCTCAGGGAAGTCCGCTCCTGTCACTGCGGGTCGCTCGGTGCCGTCGGGCGAGCGAATCCATATTTCGTCTTGCCCGCCTCGATTGCTGACCCATGTGAGTTCTGCCTTGTTTGCGGACCAAGCCGCCCCGGTTTCGTCATGTCCGGTGGAGATAAGGGTTCTCGTCGTACCATCCTCGACGGAGACCGAGGTCACATCGTGGCGACCCATAAAGAGGGTGTAGAGAATGCTCCTGCCGTCGGGAGAAACAGAGGGGTAACGTTCGTCGTTTGTGCCGGTCGTGAGTGGCGACAAGTCATTTGATCTGGTATCGGCCAGCCACAGATGAAGCGCGGACTTCTGGTCGGACTGAATTGAGATCACTGCATTCCGGTTGTCCGGCATCCAGGACGAAGTCGGGTAAGTCGCATAAAAAGGCAATTTCCTGAAAATGGATATCTGATGCGGTGATCCGCTTCCCGACGGATAAGGAAGCAGCCAAGCCTCGTCCGGCTTACCGCCTACAGGAAGAAGTAGCAGAATCTGTTTTCCGTCTGGCGACAACGAGAGCCAGGGGCTGCTGGTGATTGCCTCCGCGCTTGACGCGAATGGAGTCGGCGCATAGGGCCGCAGCGGCGAACCGATCGGGTCTGAAATTCCCAGGACGGAGTGATTGTCCTTGTCTTGAGTTAACGTTGCAAAGGTCTTGCCATCCCGGGACAAGTCGCAGGCATAGCAGCCAGCATCCATGATGAACTCGGGTTGGCCGCCCACCGTTGGGATTGAATAGAGCTTGTAATGCGTCAATCTGGCGAGGGAGTCTTCTGACTCGCCGACTATGAGATGACCTCTATCGCTCGACCATCCAAACGGGAAGGTATCCAGCTTCCCGCGGGTAAGCTGGACGGGCACCGGGGAGTTGAGATAACGAATGAAGACCTGATAGTTCCCGTTGACGTTGCCAGCGTAGGCTACGGCTCTTCCATCCGGAGACCAGATCGCGTTCTCGTAGATGTCTGTCGCGAACGGTGTATAGCGGTAGTTTCCGATGTCCTGGCCGGAGGGCTTCAGCAGGTAACCAAGCACTCCAGTGAAGAGCAGGCATGTGGCTGAGATGACTAGAATCTTCCAGCGGCGTCGTTTTGCATGCGGGACAAGGGGTGCGAGGGCTCCGATGGAGTGCGCTTCGGATATGTGATCGCGGAGGTTACGTAATTCCTGGTAGAGATCGCGCGTGGACTCGTACCGCTGCTCGGGTTCTTTTAGTAGGCAGCGGTCAATGATCCATCGCAGCGGGGCGGGCAGCTTCTCATCCAACGGTGCCGGTTCTTCGCGCACAATGGCAGCCATCGTTTCTACCGTGCTCGGCCGCAGGAAGGCCTGCTTGCCGGCCACCAGCTCATAGAGAACAAGACCGAAAGAAAACTGGTCGGAGCGATAGCCGATCGGCTTGCCCAAAGCTTGTTCCGGACTCATATATCTCGCCGTTCCGAGCACCGCGCCGGCCTTCGTAATACTGCCCGAGTCCGCACCATCAGGCACAAACGTCAGGGTCGGAGCTCGACCACCGTCAGACGCGCAGGCGACGCGGTCGTGCCGCGCCAGGCCGAAGTCCAGAATTTTCACCCGCCCATCCCTGGCGAGCATGATGTTTTCCGGCTTCAGGTCGCGGTGGACCACGCCGGCGGCATGGGCGGCGGCCAGACCGTCCGTCACCTGTGTGGCGATATCCAGCAGTTTACGGATGGGAACGGGCTTGCCCGGGAGCAGGGCGCGCAGCGATTCGCCCTCGACCAGTTCGCTGACGATGTATTGCTGGCCAGCCTCCACGCCGAAGTCGTACACAGCCACAATATTGGGATGGTTCAGCGCGGCAATGGCGCGTGCTTCACGCTCGAAGCGGCTGCGACTCTCCACGCTGGCCGCATCGTCTTCGCGGAGAACCTTGATTGCGACGTCCCGGTTCAGCCGCGTATCGCGGGCGCGGTACACCTCACCCATGCCGCCTGCACCGAGCGTGGACTTGATCTCGTAGGGGCCCAGTCGCGAGTTCGCGAGCAGAGGCATAGCTTCGCCAGTCCTTATCTTGCGGGCGATCCTGCAGGTCACCGGTCATCGGCCCGCCGGGGACACAAAGGTTCATGAGTGAGCAGAAGCCTAGTCCAGGAGGCGTGCTTTGACAAGCAAAATGCCCGGCGCTTAAGAGATGCGTTTCGGTCCTTGCAGTTCGGAAGTGCTCTTCCTGGAGGTCATAACTGGAAGCACTAGCCTGTCAGTGTTCGAGTCACGGCGCCGAAGATTTCTTGGTTGCGCCTGCGAAGTCGGCTTTTGGGTAAGTTGCCGTTTGGCGCAAGTCGCCCAGTTTGAACTTACTGATAACCCGTTTCACGGCAAAACCAGTTGGTAAACTCAAGTTATGCAGGAGCAACGTCGAGCGGAACGTGTTGTGCACCCGGCGAAGATTTCTTTTATGGCTCAGCCGATACCTGTTGACGTCAATTGAGAACGTCAGAATCCGCTCAACGTCACTTTGCCGATTGCTTTTCCGCTCTCGGCGAGCGCATGGGCCTTCTTCAGATTGAAGACGTTGATGGGGCTGAAGGTCTGCGTTTGCGTTGAGCGCAGTTCAGCGCGATCGACAAGCTCCGAGACGCGGCTCAGCAGGCGTCCCTGTTCGGCCATGTCCGGGGTTTGCCACATCGAGCGCGCAAACATGAACTCCCAGTGGAGCGACGCTGCCTTCCGTTTGAGCGGCACCGCATCGAGCGCCTCAGGATCGTCGATGAGACCGAGCTTTCCCTCTGGGGTCAAAACTTCAACCAGTTGTGCAAAGTTCCGCGCGGTCGCCGTCAGGCTGGCAATATATTTCACCGGAGGCACGCGTAGTTCGTTCAGCTGCTCGGCTAGCGGTTTGGTGTGATCGATCACGTAGTGAGCACCCATCTGTGTCACCCATCCAACGGTCTCCGGCCGCGACGCAGTGGCAACGACGGTCAGTCCCGTGAGTCGACGGGCCAGTTGCACGAGAATCGAGCCCACGCCGCCGGCGGCTCCGCTGACCAGCAAGGACGCGCCGCTCTCGCCCTCACGAACGCCAATCCGATCCTGGTTCGATCCGCGATGCCGGTTTGATCGGTACTGCACAAAAGGTCGAGCATTATGAGATCGCTTCCTATGGAACAGCGCGCAATTGGGCCACGGTCCTTGGGCTAATGGAGCACGCTAATGTGCTCCAGCAAACCCTGGATGAAGAAAGACATGCTGATGAACTGCTGACGGAAATAGCAGAAGGCACTAACCCTTCTGCGGCTGCTGCTGCCTAGATACTCTGTGGAGGCCCAAATCACAGCGATTTGGACCTGATGCCGCAGGTTGTCGGCAATACGGAAGTAATTCTGCCAGCTTCGCTGACCAGGGAAATTTAATCTCTAGGAGAATCAAAAACTCAGATCGTTGCAAAACGATGCGATATTCGGGACTCGACGACTGATTTTCCGTAGAGGAAAACAACAGGCGGTGACTCTCAGAGGTCACGGGATCTCCACGTTGCCCGCACACAGTTTGTGTGCTCGAAGTATGGCTCGATGACGAAGAGAATCTCAGGGCATGATTCCCGAAAGTCGAGTCCAACGCGGAAATTAAACTTGGGTCCAATTTGGGTCCAATCACTGCCAAATACCATGCAAAAAGAGGGGACGACACGCAGAACCAACCTAAAATGAAACAACAGGTTAGCAAATCAGTTGTTGGTTCGGGACCAGGGGCTCGGAGGTTCGAATCCTATCCCCTGACCATCTAAATCCCAAGTAATCAATGAATGAGAGTACTCTTCATTTCCGGAACAGCCCGAACTTAGGTCCGTCTCGGCCCAATCACTAAATCCTCGACCGCAGCTCTCGCGTTGCCACTATTTTGAGCGTCACCTACTAGCGGAATGCTTCCCGCGCATCGGGACGCAATACACGTTCCGCCGGTCCAATGCGAGGGGCGGGAACAAAATGCGCCGCAGGCACATAAATGGCGAATATAATAGCCCACGTCCGCTTGTCCAGCGCTTCCCAACCTGACCGGTTCGGCTTTCTCCATATCGACCTCAACAGCTTCTTCGCCTGATTGAGGCTCCTTTTAATCGGCCAGAGCACTAGTCCTCGAAAACACCTAGTGTTCAATGACTTCCAGTGGGGGCTTTCCACGTAAAGTCGCCTTGTCGTACGAGTGGCTTTCCGTTGCCAAGGCCACTGAGAGCGGACCAAAAGCGGACGAAAAATACCGATCAAAAAAGTACTGCCCTGAAAATAAAAGGGTTATTTGTCAGTTTCTCTAGGTCTGCAAAACCTTTATGCGTCGGTTCGATCCCGACCCGCGCCTCCATTAATTAATGGCCTACAATCAACAAGATGGTGGCAGGCTAATACATTTTGTGCTTCCCCTGTGCTAGCGTTGGGGCGTGCCTACCCAGACCGTCGCCTTCAGCTCCGTCCCGTCGATAACGATCTTTTGTCCGCCATAGTGCCATTTGCCCCAACGCCGGAGATGAGACCTACCGGCGCTGGATGTAATCCCGAGCAGCCAGATGGTCATAGGTCGGAGCACCGTCTGTGTAGAAGGTAGAGCCACCCTCGACCTGATTCAGAACTCATTCTGCAAGGTCTCGCGCTTGGTGTTAGGAACCATCCTTGCCCGAACCTGACAGCTCTCGCGATCCAGCATCCCATGACGATGGCTTATCGGCAAGATGGTCAAGGAAGAGGGGGCTGTGAGTAAGCTAAGGGTTGTTGGTTTCTCAATATTGCTGGTGCACACTTTGCTGTACGCGCAGGTCAAGAGCCCGGCAGCATTATTCCCGGCATATCTCGGCGATGACTTTGACTACTGCACCTTTACACGCTTCGATGCGCCGGGTCCGCCGAAGACCCTGATTTATCAGGCCAACGGATTCATGGCCTTGCAGGAGACGGGATTCGGCGGCCAAAAGGTCATCATTCCCGTTGCCGGCGCGATGCCTCCGACCAATGACAGCAATCGCCTCTCGGCTCTGGAGATTGACGCTCCCGTAATCGTAGACGCTTCCCAGCGGTCCTTCGACTTCGCCAGCAGCCCGGCGAAACGCAGCCTGACTTACTTCGCTGATCGTACCGTGTACCGTACGACATTCGACGATGGACCTGAAATAACTCTCACTGTTTATCCGATCTATGGCAAACCCGCGGCGGTTTTCCGGATCAACGTTGTTCAGTCTCACGGATCAGTTCGCGTGATTATCGCAAGCCACGGTGATGGTTTCAAAATCGTTCAAGGCGTCAGTGCGGATTGGGTGAGTTATGGTTCCTCACGTTGGCCTTATCGTTTGTTACTGGCCGCGAAACCAAAAGCGAGCATTCAGACCGACAGGTTTGAATGGGATCTGACCGCTGGGCAGGACGCTGCTCTCACGATGACTTTGGGCGGCACAGAACACGAAACCGAGGCGACTCTCGCAACACTGCTCGCCTCTGCCGATCTCTTCGACAGAGCTACTCACCAGTCATGGAACGAATACCTGGCTTCGGTGCCTTTGGTCGCCCCTGTCGAGCCGGTCCAATTCACCATCGGCACTTCGGGCGAGCATGAGAGCATCGCCCCGGAAGATCTTGTTCGCAGCGAGCTCTGGTTCTGGAGGGGGCTTCTCAATACGACGTGCCAGGCCTCTTACCTGCCCGCATGTCCCATGATGATTGCCGACTGGAATGTCTTCATGGGCATGTGGGGCAATGACGGGACTGCAGAAGCATTGGCCCTGGCCGGCACGAATCGAAGCGACCTGGCGCGCGCGGCCATTTTGAACTGGTTCCGCTACTCCGTAAATTCAGAAGGCGACGGGACGAGCGCCTGGACCATCTTCCCGCCCGGCACCAATACCTTCCACGCGGCGGGGCCTGAACGGAATACGCAGAGTGTTCCTGTACAAGCCACGCTGGTGGGTGAATATGTTCGGCTCACGGGCGACACCGGCATTCTCAACGAAAAAATCGGTGGCCCAAATCGGAATCGAACGTTATGGCAAACGCTCTCGGCCTATGAGCAAAATTTGTTGAAGGTGCGGGATGTGAACCACGATCATCTTATCGACTGGTCGCACACTTACGAGACCGGCTGGGACGACAAGGACTCCCCGTTCATCGATCATCACGGAGATGCTACCAGCGCCGTCAACGAGCAGGTCTTCCATCTCTGGAGCCTACAGGAGATGATGTATCTCTCTCGCATTCAGGGCGAAGACGCCTCTGAGTGGGAACACGAATTTGCCGCCGCGAAGGAAGCCGTGCGCACGAAGCTCTGGGATCCCGCGACGAAGCGTTACTGGGATCTGGATGTGAACACGGGAAGGCTGTGGACACAGGGAGAGAATCTCGACGCGTATTATTTTCTCTACTTCGAGAATGATCCTGCTCGTATCGAAGCAATGATGCGACGGCTCAACGATCCCGCAAAATTCAACGGGGCACTCTTGCCCACACTGGCTTTCGACACCCCAAATTGGGGAGGATATTGGCGCGGACCTGCCTGGCCGCGAATCTTCTCCTACGTGGCTATGGCGTTGACCCGCTCCGGACATTGCCAGGAAGGTTTTATATGGCTGGCGCGCGCAGTCAATTCAAACCTTGGGCCCTTGCTTCCCGAGAACGTTGATCCCAAGGCCTATCCTCCGGGAGAGCACGCGTTCGGCCCGGTACGCATTATGGGTTACGACGCGCTGGATACTCTGGTCCTGCCGGATGTAGCGGGATTACGGACGTGGGGAGGTGAAGACCTTACGGTTGCGCCGAATCCGGCATTGGGGAAGGTTTATATTCGTGGTCAAAAATGGATGGGTGATCGCTATGATGCGCTCTTCGATCCCGGGCAGCCGACTCGCCTCTGGCGTAACGGACATGAGCTTGCGCCGCTGTCGTCGGATCAGCTATGGCGCGCACGAAAGCAAGGCCAGAGAGTGTTCTTTGATCCCATTCAGTCTCTATCCGTTCCGAGACAATGCGCTGACCTTTATTGACGTCTTTCACAATGACAGCACTCATTGGAACCGGCATCGGCGTGAGCTGCCGCCGGCTGATCGTAAATTTCACTGAAAATCCAGTCACAATCTGGATGTTTGCGGGTTCGTCGTCCATGAGGAACAATATCTTCGCTTTCGGCGGTTATCCCCTTACCTCTTCCCGATTGAGGCCATTTTCTTTGACGATGTCATCCAGCTTCAGGAGTGCGCCGGTGAAATCGAACTCGCTTATGTCACAGGCGAGTGCATCAAGCTGCGCCTTCTCGACACGACCCGCGAGAGTGCCTTGCAGAGTTCGAAGCGTCTCTTCCGAGTCCCCGTCGCTGGCTAGGAGCAGCCTCCGCAATCGCTGAACCTCACGTGAAACTGCATCGATGTCGAAGCTTCCCTTCGATGCGGTTTCAAGCGTGGGCGCTGCTGTCGTCTTCAAGGCCTGCTGGATGGCCTCAATCTGAGGGCGCAGAAGGGATGTGAAATCCTGAAGGATCATAGAGACTCCCGCATCGCTCTCATGAATCGCCCTCTCCAGCTTTTCCGCCGCACCTTGGACTCGCTTAATCCCGAGATTGCCGGCGACACCCTTCACGGTATGAGCGATGCGCTCCGCCATCGGCCGGTCTTCACTTTTGAGAGCGGCGGCGATCTGCAAATCTGCGTCGACGTTCTTTGCTGCAAATTTCACAAGCAGATCCCTATACAGGCGTTCATTTCCTCCCACGCGCCTGAGGCCATCCGCAAGATCGACACCCTCAATGCGGGGGAGAGTTTCCGCGGGAGCAGGTTCGATTTTTTGGGCGAGAGGTTCGAAATGCTGGGCGCGGCGGGGCTTGACCCAGCGCGTTACCGCTGCATATAGCGCATCGGGATCGATGGGCTTGCTCACATGGCCGTTCATCCCCGCCTGCAGGCACCTTTCGCGGTCGCCTTCCATCGCGTTGGCGGTCATGGCGACGATGGGTAGCGCACTGAAGCGCGGGTTGGACCTGATTGCCTTGGTCGCCGCGATCCCATCCATTACCGGCATCTGCATGTCCATCAGCACGAGGTCGTAGTCGTGCTCGCCCACCATTCGAACCGCAATCTCGCCGTTGTCCGCCACGTCGATGGACATATGCGTGGTTTCAAGCAGTCCCATCGCAACCTCCTGATTGAGCTCGTTGTCCTCCACCAGCAACACGCGCGCACCGCGGAATTGATCGAGGTTGAATTCGGGTTTAATCTCCACTTCGCGCACCGTCTGACGATCGGTCCCCAGGGCCAGTACGGCGGAGTCAAAGAGCATCGAAGGAGTTACGGGCTTGATAAGTACATTGTCGAAGGAAGCGTCCTCAGCCTGCTTCATTACCTCTTCGCGACCGTACGCTGTCACCATAACCAGGTGCGGCGGGGCAATCCCCGGCAGTGCGCGAATCCGCTTTCCGGTTTCGATGCCGTCGAGGCCGGGCATCTGCCAATCGACAAAGACGATGTCGTAGGGCTCGTTGCGCTCAACGGCCTTCTGGACCATCTCGATACCTTCCTGGCCAGACGGCGCTTCATCCACCTTGAAGGTCATGCTGGTCAGCATGCTCGACTCGATTTCACGGGCCTGCGCGTTGTCGTCGATGATGAGGACGCGTCGACCGCGAAGGTCGGCCGAGGCGATACGTTTGGCCTTTGCCTCGCCCTTGCCAAGATAGGCCGTGAACCAGAAGGTGCTGCCCTTTCCTAACTCACTGGTTACTCCGACATCGCCGCCCATTAACTGTGCCAGCTTTTTGGAGATCGCGAGGCCCAGACCGGTACCGCCGTGCTGGCGCGTGGTGGAGGCATCTGCTTGTTCGAACGCCTGGAAGAGACGACCCATTTGCTCGTCCGTCAGCCCGATGCCGGTGTCGCTGACCGAGAAGTAAACCAACTGACCGCTCTCGTCTTCTTCCTGGACCCGAGCTTTGACGATGACCTCGCCGCGCTCGGTGAACTTCACCGCGTTGTTGCAGTAGTTGATCAGGATTTGCCCGAGGCGCAGGGGGTCGCCTTTCGGGTGGATGGAAACTTTCGGGTCGATGTCGAAGATCAGCTCCAAGCCTTTCGCCGCAGCCTTTTCAGAGATGAGATTGCTGACGTTTTCAAGTACTTTTTCAATGTCGAAGTCGATATTTTCGACGGACAATTTGCCCGCCTCAATCTTCGAGAAATCCAGTATGTCGTTGATGATGCCCAAGAGGTGCTGGCCGGATTGCTGGATCTTCCGGACATAGCCCTTCTGGCGAGGATCGAGTTCGGTCTTGAGCGCCAGGTGCGACATGCCAATGATGGCATTCATCGGTGTACGGATCTCATGACTCATATTGGCTAGGAAATCAGATTTGATCCTGGTGGCTTCTTCCGCCACTTCCTTGGCGCGTCGCAACTCAGCCTCAGATGCCTCCAGAGCCCGATTACCGGCCTCGAGTTCCTGTTGGCGGGCGAGGATCTGGCGTTCGGATGCCACGAGCCTTTCAGCCTGGGCCTGTGTGTGCTCGAGAAGCTGTCTGGTCTTGATATTGGCGGACAAGATTTTCAAGTTCGAAGCCACGGCGGGCAAGAGAGCATCGAGCAGGGCCTGTTGGCGCTCTGATAGTGACGAAATCGGCGCCAGTTCGATCACAGCGATCACAACATCCCGATTGATTACCGGGATAATCAGGAGAGTGCGCGGTGTTACCGATCCCATTCCGGTCAAGACACCGATCTGATCGCCCTCGTTTGCCTGGAGCAAGAGAGGCCGTCTTTCGACCATGGCCTGCCCTACCAGCCCTTCGCCCACAGCAAATTCCATGGCCTCGCTTGGATGATTGAGAGCAAAACCGCCCACACGAGTCACATGTGACTGACTCTCATCGATGACATATAAAGCCCCGTAGAGCAGGGAAATGGCTTCCGAGAGGCGCGAGAACAAGCGACTTGAGAACGCCGCGAAATCTTGGGCCGCTTGTAGCCGCTCCATCGTGCCGGATACCTCGGACTTCACCCAGTGCTGGATCTCCCGCTCCCGGGCCGCGTCCCGAAGCGTACTCAGCGCACGGCTCATAGCGCCGATTTCGTCGGTCTGCTCGAGACAGGGGATGACTTGATCCAACCGCCCATGGGCCAGATCTTCGATGCTTCCTCGCATCGACAGCAGTTTCCGGGCAACTTGAGACTCGACGATAAAGGCGGCGATCGCCAAGGATACTGCGAGACCCACGCCAATGACCAGCCATGTGATCAGAATGGCGTGATGGGTTTTGGCAGTAAGATCGTCGGATTGCTGGTCGACGGACTTTCTCAGCTCGTCTACCAGGTCGATGGCCGACTGACGGGTCTTTGCCCAATCTACAGCCACGTCCCCACGCAACAGGTTCATGGCCTTTTCTGCGTTGCCCGCGAGGGCCGCGGCACGAACAGGTCGCGTGTCAGATTCGGCCTTGTCGAACAAAGCCGAGAACGCCCTGATTTCCGGGGCGCGTTCGGGACTTTGCCTCAAAGCATCTGCTATTTGCCTTTCAAAATCTGCGTAGATCTTGTCTAACTCTCCATCGATCTGCACCCTTTTGTCGGGGTTGGTTTCGGTGATCTCCTCGTACAGGAAAAGACCGACTCGATTCGTGTGGGCTCGCGCCACGGAGAGGCTCTGCAGAGTCTTGGCGTCCTGGTCGATCAAAGCGCTGTACATGGCATCGATCTTCTTGCTCTCGGTCGACGAATACAGCGTCGCCACGATTACCATCACCACCAGCGGAATCAGGGCGAGAAAAAGCTTCCTACGGGTTTTCAGATTTGTTAGCCAAGCCATCGCTTACCTCTCATTAGCCCTGGACTCTGTCTGCGTCGAGGCAAATCTACCGAGGGCGTGCATGACACTGCGAGCCGCCAGACGGCTCCAAGGCTGGAACTCACTTCGAGCCAAGCGGTTGATCGGCCTATCCATACGCCAGCTCATTACTCTTCGCGATCGCGGGATTCGATAACCCTCAAGATTTCTTGCCGAGGGTGGTCGAAAAATACTGGTCTAGTCCTGCGGCAACCTCTTTCAGTCCGCGGTCGAGATTGGAATCCAGCGCCGTTACGACCGCGGAAACCTCCTTGACCGGCACCGGATCCGACTGAGAATAAAAATGCGTCCAGACGATCTTGCCCGACTTTCGGTCATAAAGATCGAACTCCATCGACACGAGTGCGGCGATACCCGCGGTGTCGACCTCCTCGAAATCATAGAGCCTGCCCCGGACCACAAATTGACCCTGCGTATTGCTCCCTAATTCAGTCACGGACTGATAATCGCCCGAGTTCCTGAGCATACGAACCAGCCTTCTCCTGACCAGATTGACTGGCGGCTCCGACCATTGGCTGAACTGATACGTGCCAATCTCATTGACGCCGATACGATACGCAATCGGGGCCTGCTGAAAGATCTGCGCTCCATTGACGGCTGCAACCACCAGAGACACAGGATACGCATTTGTCGTGAGCGTGGGAGCCGGGGCGACCTGGAGGGTGTAGTACCGGATGGGCTTGCTGCTTTCACACGCGCCCAAGCACAATGCGAGCAGTGAGGCAAGAGTGAGGCGAATCGTTCGTTGCATAGAATCCTCTTCCGTTGCCCTCCTCGAATAAGGGCTTGTACCTGATCTACTCCGTGTATAAAAACCCGCTTGCCCGTTCCCTATGGATGAAGCAAGTCGAGTGTGCCGTCCGTCCACATCCCCCGAAGCCTTACTTCACTGGCTGTCCTGGTTTCCGATCCTTCACTCTATTTCCACGAATCAGCTCCGAAGGATTCTCCTTTAACTCTTCGGTCAGCACTTTCATATTTTCGGTTGTCTCGCGGATATTCACGATGATCTGGTCAATATTGTCCGAGTTGAGTTCTGTCGTATTGTTAAGCTGCTCCATGAGCGACGAAGCGTTGATCATCGTCTCTTTCAACTTAATGACGATCGTCCGGATGTCCTGACGATTCTCAAGTACGAGAGAGTCCACATGTGACAGCGTGGCATTGGCCTGAGCCATCGTTACCTTGAGGTTGTCCAGCAGGGGATTGAGTTTGGCGCTCGCAGCCTGTATGTTCGTCAGGCTGGCTGCAACCTTTGGGCGGCTATCCGCGAGCATGATGTTCAAGTTACCCAGGCTGCCGCTGATGTTCGCGCGGTTCTTGTCGTCCAGAAGGTCGTTGACCCGGGCTATCGTCACTTGCAGTTCTGTAAGACGCTGGTTCAGGTTCTGCATGACCTGCTGAGCTTCAGGGGTAAGGTTGCCAATCATATCGCCGATGTCGCCAATCCCAATCGTCTCAACTGATTTCAGTTCGCTGCCGGGAGGAGCAAGCAGGGCATCCTTTGTTCCGGCTCCCACTTCCACGAAGTTGTCGGAGAGCGCTCCCAGGGTACTAATCTTCGCGATGCTGTCGGTCTTCACCGGGATGCCGGGACGCACCCGAAAGTCGATCTCTATGCGGGTTGAATCATTGGGGTCGACGTGCACGGCCTCGACCTTGCCGGCCTTCATGCCGGCGTAGCGAACTACCGCGCCGGGGGTCAAACCGCCGGCCGATTTGAAATAGGTATGATGAGGAACTCCGCCAGAAGAAAAGGTACCGGCTACGGCCAGGATCGTTACGATCAGCAGGGCTGCTGCTACCAATACAAACAATCCCACCAAGGCTTGCTCGCGCAGACTTTTCATGACGTCCTCATCTTCAATGGCTCCATGCTCTTAACCTCTCTTGCTCGTGTGGTCTCCGGTGAGCATCTGCAGGTAGTCGAGTTCCTGTACCACTTCGGGCTCCGGTACCCTATCCAAAAACTGGCGTACCCGCGGATGAGTGCTTGACCGGAACTCTTCCTTGGTTCCCAGCGCCACGATGTTGCCACGGTCGACATAGACCATGCGGTCGGCGATCAAAAAAGCGCTTGCTAATTCATGGGTCACCACGACCATGGTTATCGAGTATGCCTTCTTCAGATTGAGGATCAGCTCGTCGAGCCCCGCTGCGATGATCGGGTCCAAACCCGCTGAGGGTTCATCGAAAAACAGAATCTCCGGGTCCATTGCCAATGCGCGCGCCACAGCAGCACGCTTTTTCATGCCGCCGCTGAGCTCGGAAGGCATGAAGTCCTCAAAGTTAGCCAGGCCTACTTGTCCGAGCTTGATCCGTACCATGATCTCGATCGTGGAGTCTTCGAGATCGGTATGCTCGCGCAGGGGCAGGGCAACGTTTTCGCCGACCGTCAACGATCCGAACAGCGCCGAGCCCTGGAACGACATGCCCATCTTCTTGCGAATCGCATCCATCTCTCGCTCGGAAATCTTGGCGGTGTTGACGCCTTGAATCCATACTTCGCCGGAGCTGGGTTTCTCCAGGCCGACCAGCGTCCGTAACAAGGTGCTCTTTCCCGAGCCCGATCCGCCCAGGATGACCATGGTTTCTCCTCGGAGCACGTCAAAGGTGATGCCGTGAAGAATCTCGCGTTCGCCGTAGCTCACACGGAGATTGATCACCGAAATGGCCGCGTCCTCAGAGCGCTCAGCCATTTTCAGAACCTGCTACCGATCGACACGTTGACCTCATGGGCGCTCCCGCGTTACGTGGGATTAATAATGTAAAACAAGGTTGTAAATACCAGATCGACACAGATAACGAGGGCAATCGAGGTGACAACCGCGGCTGTTGTCGAACGTCCGACCTCCTCGGCGCCTGCCCCTGTTGAGAAACCTTCCTTGCAGCCGACAGCCGTGATGACCAGGCCGAAGAGCACACTCTTGATGAGACCGGTGTAGATGTCGCGGTTCACGATTGAATCTTGCGTAGCCTGAAAATACGAGCCGATCGTAAAGTTGGCGGCGGCAACGCCGAAGACGCATCCCCCCACAATTCCCATGAAATCGGCCCAGACGGCCAGGCAAGGCATCATCACAAGCATGGCCAGGAACTTCGGCGCGACGAGAAAGGCAACCGGATCGAAAGCCATGGTTCTGAGAGCATCCACTTCTTCGGTCACCTTCTTGGTGCCGATCTCCGCTGCGAAAGCAGACCCGGACCGGCCAATAACGACAATGGCTGTCAGCAATGGCCCTAGTTCGCGAAGAATCGAGATGGCCACCGCCGCAGCGACCAACTGCATTGCCCCCAGCTGGCGCAGCTGATAAGCACTCTGCAGGGCCATGATCAGACCCACGAAGAACGTAATCAGCGAAACAATGGGTATGGCTTCGACGCCGATAGCCATCGCCTGACTAAAAGCGCGAGTGATACGAAAGGGTCGACCCTGAAAAGGGCCTATAAAGGTGAAATAGGCGGAGCGGCCAGCGAGGTTTGCCAGGTCTCCTATGTACGCGAAGCCGCTAATGGTCCAGAAGCCGACCAGACCAGTGAATGCTGCGACCTTTGCCCCCGCCTTCAACGTCGTGTGCTTCCCGTCCAAAGAATTTCAGGCATTGATCGCTTGTTCCTCGGTTTCGCAGATTTCAAAAATGCCTGTCAGACGCGTGAGTTGCAACACTTGAAGGACAGCGCCGGTTACCCCGAACATGACAAATCTCTTCTGGGAATTGCGCGCCTCTTTGAACACCTCCAGAAGTGAGGCGATCCCGGAGCTGTCTATGTACCTCACTGCGCTCAGGTTTATGGCCACGCTCTTTGTCGCCTTCAATGAATCGAGGAGTGTTTTGCGCAAGACCGGTGAACTCCCCATGTCAATCTGACCGACCACATCCACGATCACGGTCCCCTTTTCCGTTCGTGTCGACGACTTCATTCGTGATTCCATGTCCACCCTTCAATCCTCGTTGCCTTCACGGAACGCTAACCTCAAGCCGTAACCCATGTCCAGAACTTTGTCTGCAATCGCGACGGCGCAATCTATTTCTTATCAGCGCCTACCTTGGCAGCCGGCAGGTACTTGATAAGTTTCAGTTGATTTCCTCGGGGGACTCGCTCGTAACAAACCTCGTCCATGACCGCCTTGATCAAATGAGTCCCCCGACCGCTGAGGGAGACCTCATCCATGGGCTGGCCACAGATCCTCGCCGGGTCCGGTGCTTCACCATGGTCGAGGAGCGTGAACTCCAGTCGATCATCAACAGTCCGGCAGTTCAATTCCACCTCTTGGTCATGGCGGCCCTTGTAGGCATGCCGAATGACGTTGGCCAGGGCCTCGTCAATCGCCAAAGTGAGCCCCTGGCTCGACTCCTCCGGGAAACCGTGAACCAGACTCAATTCGGTTACAGCAGCGCGGACGATGCACAGGTAGCGCGGGTGACTTGGCATAACAAATTTCAAGTGAAAGCTCATTTCGCTCCGCTAAAACTGCCCGCCAGTGCGAACATCAGTCATGGCACCGGCCTTCTTTTCGATTGCATTGCAATGGTTGAGCATAGTCCTCGTTTTGAACTAGCGCTAGCTAGGAAAATTCCTAGCGATGCGCTGTTCTTTTACGAGCGCCCAAATCGCGGGCGCGGCACTAATGGATGGCCTATCAAAGAATTCTGAAGCAATCTTGTTTGACTCTGAGATCTGTCCAGATTAGCGTAATTTCAGACGAACGAGACAATCTCGAAGCGAAATTTAGACAGGTCGCACTTAATCTGCGGGAAGCCGTCTACCGGGCACCAAGGTAATTGCCGTAGCCGACCACAACGGTGGACATAATCAGCAGGAAGAGTCCGCTTGAGACGAGCAGCTTTGTTCGCCTGCTCGTGTCCTGCCATTCTTTGAGCGCTATTCCCCAGAGGGTGGCAAAAATGATGATGCTGGCCATGTGCAGTGTCCAGCTGGAAAAGTCATACTTGCCCATCAGAGTCTGGCCCATCGAATAGAAGAAGAATTGAAAGTACCAGATGACGCCGGCTAAAGACGCGAGGAGGTAGTTGGCGAGGAGCACTCCAGGTCTCAGCCGCGCGTGTGTGCTGATCTGGCGCGGGTCGAGATCTGCAAGTGACTCACCTGTAGTTGACGACGTACCCATCGGGTTGGTGCCGGGGGCTCCCAGGAACTGCGCAGCGGAGCGGTTACGGATGATGAGAAATGCCGACCAGATAAAGTTGGTGAAGAATCCACCCCACAGAACAATAACGAGGACAGGAAGATTCTGCCAGAGGTCGGCGCGTCCATGAGCCTGGAGTTGTTCGCGTGCAATGACGGCGATGCCTTTGCCGGCCGTCAATCCATAGGCGAAACAGGAGCTCATAATGCCGGCGAAGATGGCAACCGCGAGTCCCTTGCCAAACGAGTAATCGCGCTCGCCGAGCGCCGCCTTTTCCTCGGCAGGCACTTCCTTCTCCTTGGAGTAGCCGGCGAGGCCATTGACGGCAATCGCAACCATGCAGACGGCAACTCCAAGCAGAATGACCTGGCCGCCGGGTGTGTGGGAGATCGCAATGATTTGACCGCTGAAGATGGGTGGCATAAGCGTACCGAAAGCCGTACAGAATCCAAGAGCGATGGCGTAACCAAGAGCGATGCCCAGGTAGCGTATCGACAGCCCGAAGGTAAGGCCACCGATGCCCCATAGGGCTCCCCAGACAGCAGCGCGCCAGAGCGTTGCGCTCGGAGCAGCATGTAAGACCCTGGTTAGATCGGGGACCAGGAGGGACGCAAGCACCAGCGGAGCAACGATCCATGCCGCAAAGCCCTGAATGATCCAATAGATTTCCCATGACCAGCGCTTGATAGGCCGGAAAGGAATGAAGTTGCTGGCCGAGGCCAGACCGCCAATCCAGTGATAGATGACGCCAATAAGAGGATTCGGTCCCAAGTTCACCTCGCCGCTCTCGAAACGGCTCTTTTTGAGGGCGCCGGACGAGGCTTAGCCATGCTATCGCAGGGTGGGACGATTGTGAAATAGAATTTCTATTGAAAAATACTTCTGTAGGCGATTACACTTCGTATGTCGCGGCATCCCGGGGAGGACCAACATGGACGTGAACGGCGCGGGTCTTGCGGGAGCGATCGGTACCCTGGACAGTCTGAGGATCGAAATTCCTTCGTGGGGTTTCGCCAATACCGGAACCCGCTTTGGCAAGTTTCTCCAGGCCGGAGCGGCTACCACGCTCGAAGAGAAGTTTGCGGATGCTTCCCAGGTAAACGCGCTTACCGGTATCACTCCACAGCTAGCATTGCATGTGCAGTGGGATCTTCCGGCAGGGGTTGCGGACGCGGGAATAGTGAAGCGCCTGACTGCGAAATATGGTGTGCAGCCAGGCTCGATTAATCCCAATCTGTTTCAAGATCAGGAGTACAAATTTGGCTCGATCTGCAATCCCGATCCCGGAGTGCGCCGCAAGGCCATTGATCACCTGCTGGAATCGGTTGAGATTGCGAAGGAGCTGAGATCCAGGGATGTCTCTCTGTGGATTTCGGATGGATCGAACTATCCTGGCGCGCAGAGCATTCGCAAGCGCATCGGCTGGCTCGAAGAGGCGTTGAGTGCCACGCACGACAAGCTGGACACCAGCCAGCGGCTGCTCGTCGAATACAAGCCATTCGAGCCGGCCTTCTATCATACAGACGTGGCGGACTGGGGGATGGCGGCGCACTTTGCCAAGGCAGCCGGTCCGCAAGCGCGGGTCCTCGTGGACACGGGACATCATTATCAGGCGCAGAATATCGAGCAGATCGTTGCATGGCTGATGCACCTGCAATTGCTGGGCGGATTCCATTTCAACGACCGCCGTTATGCGGACGACGATTTGACCATTGGATCGATCGATCCTTATCAGGTATTCCGGATTTTCCATGAGATATTCAGCGAGCCGAATGCGGCAGCGGCAGGCGAGGTGGCGTACATGATCGATCAGAGCCACAATATCAAGGGAAAGATGGAAGCCATGGTCCAGACAGTTGTGACCGCACAGGAGCTTTTTCTTAAGGCCGCGCTGGTCGATCGTGAGAGGCTGGCGGTATTGCAGTCAGAGGCCAGGACGGTCGATGCGGAGGAGTGTTTGCGGTCCGCCTTCTGGACGGACGTGCGCCCGATGTTGAGAGAATGGCGCCGGAATCGGGACATTCCGGAGGATCCGTTGCAGGCTCTTCGCGAAAGCGGATATGTGGAACAGATCGAGAAAGAACGCAGGGCAAAAAACGCAATGTTGTCCGCTAGTTACGCATGAGAGGTTGCAATAGAGATATGGTTAATCTATAGGTATTCCCGGCGCACCCCGGAACGAGACCCCGAGGGTCGTGAGCGAACCCCAGGCTGAGGGGGAGCGGTCGCCAACAGGAAGTGAGGAAGTATGTCTGTTATTGCCGAGTCGAAAAATCGAGTGAAACTCGAATATCTTGAGGATCTCTGGGACGAGAGCGCAGCCTCCGGAATGGATGAGCCGGAGTTGTTGCGTTATCGATCGAATTTGCTTGGCTCCGATCTGCGCATCACCAACTTCGCCGGCGGCAATACGAGTTCGAAGATCGAGATGGCCGATCCGCTGACTGGCAAAGACACGAAGGTGTTGTGGGTGAAGGGAAGCGGCGGCGATCTGGGCAGCATCCGGCGCTCGGGGTTTGCGACGCTGTATCTGGACAAGCTGCTGGCTCTCCAAAAGCTCTATCGCGGGGTAGATCGCGAAGACGATATGGTCGCTTACTATCCTCTCTGCACCTTCGGGCTGAATCCGGTGGCTGCTTCGATCGATACGCCGCTGCACGGCTTCCTGCCATTCCGGCATGTCGACCACCTGCATCCCGATTGTGCAATTGCGGTGGCCGCGGCGGCCAATGGGCTCGAAAAGATGGAGGAATTCAATCGCACTCACGATCACAAACTGGTATGGCTGCCGTGGCAGCGCCCGGGATTCGAACTCGGGATCATGCTGAAGAGGGCAGTCGAAGAACAGCCTGACTGCGACGGAGTCGTTTTAGGCGGACACGGGCTGTTCACCTGGGGGGAGACACAGCGCGAATGTTATCTCAACACGGTTTCGATCATCGATCAGCTCACGATATTTATCGAGAAGCATCTGGAGAAAAAAGGCAGCCGGATCTTTGGGGGCCAGCAGCACGTATCGCTGCAAAACAGAAGGGAAGTCGCACTGGAAATACTTCCGTTTCTGCGCGGCCGGGTATCGGCGCACAAGCGCCTGATCGGCAGCCACTCGGAGCTTCCCGAGGTGCTCGAATTCGTCAACTCGGCAGACGCCGAGAAGCTGGCCTACTTGGGTACCAGCTGTCCGGATCACTTTATCCGCACCAAGATTCGCCCGATGCGTGTTGCCTGGGAGCCCACTAGCAGCATTGACGAGTTGAAGAAGTCCATCGATGCAAGGCTCGCCGTCTATCGCACGGAGTACGCCGAGTACTACCAGAAGCATGCCGAAGCGACGTCACCAGCCATGCGCGACCCGAATCCCACCGTGGTGTTGATCCCGGGAATTGGCATGTTCAGCTTTGGCAAGAGCAAGCCCGAAGCGCGCATTACCGGCGAACTCTACGTAAACGCAATCCATGTAATGAAGGGCGCGGCGGGGCTCGAAGAGGGTCCGCGGCCTGCAAGAGTGCCCCAATGCGGATCAGACGCGCTTTTAGAGGCCTTCGAGGTCTACAGCAACTATGTTGCGCTGCCCGCCTCGGAGGCGTATCGCATCGAATACTGGCTACTCGAAGAGGCCAAGATCCGGCGGCAGCCGGCCGAAAAAGAGCTAAGCCGCCAGATCGCTCTGATCATCGGCGGAGGAAGCGGCATCGGACGCGAAGTTGCGCTGCTCGCAGCAGAGCGGGGTGCACACGTAGTGGTAGCAGATCGAGACCAAGAGAGCGCTGCGCGGGTGGCCGACGACGTGAAGGCGATCACAGGCAAGGAAGGTGCTGCGGCTTCTCCGGTCGATATCAGAAGTCGTGAGTCGATACGCGAAGCTTTGAAGCAGACGGTGGGCGAATTCGGAGGCGTCGATGTCCTCGTGAATACCGCGGCTCTTTTCCCGTCATCGCCGACCGGAGTTATCTCAGACGCGCAGTGGGCGCTCACTCTAGAGGTCAACGTGACGGCGAACTTCCTGCTGGTCGAGGAAGTCGGCAAGCTCTTCCGCGAGCAGGGACTGACGGCGAGCGTCGTGCTCACGAGTTCGGCCAATGCAGTGGTGCCAAAGCGCGGCAGTGAAGCGTATGACGTGAGCAAGGCGGCTCTGAGCCATCTGATTCGCGAGCTTGCCGTTTCGCAGTCGCCGAATGTGCGGGTGAATGGCGTCAGCCCGGCGACCGTGGTTAAAGGATCGACGATGTTTCCGCGTGATCGAGTCGCGGCCTCACTGAAGAAATACAACATCCCGTTTGACGAAGGGATGAGTGATGATCAGATGCGCGATCTTCTGGCGGCATTCTATGCGGAACGCACGCTGACCCATCAGCCGATCGATCCTCGCATCTGTGCCGAGGCGATTCTGTTTCTGGCCGGTCCGAAGGCTCCCTGCACCACGGGACACCTGATTCCGGTTGATGGCGGACTGGCTGAAGCATTTCTGCGCTAAAGCAGGCACCATTACATCAAGGCCTCTGCAATGCTCGGCAGCAATCCTCCCAATCTTGTTGCGATCGATTTAGGCGCGGAAAGCTGCCGCGTTTCTTTGCTGCAATGGAAAGATCACGGCCCGCATATTGAATTGATTCATCGCTTCAGCAACTCACCGGTCGCGATCGGCGAGGAACTGCATTGGGACTTGAGCCGCATACTCTCTGAAATAGAAAGCGGGTTGGTACGCTGCGCGCAAAAGACGTCCGGCTCCATTGCTTCGCTTGGAGCGGATGGCTGGGCGGTGGATTACGTTCGGCTGGACAAGGACGGGGCGCCGATAGCCCAGCCCTTTTGCTACCGCGACAAACGGACGGAGTCCGTGGAGGCGGATTTGAAGTGGCGATTGTCCGCCGTTGAATTGTTTGCGATGAGTGGAGTGCAACCGCTCCGCATCAATTCGCTGTATCAGCTCATGGCCGATCAGCTAGCCGGGATTCCGGCGGAGGCGCGCTGGGTGAATCTGCCGGAATATGTTTTGGCACGGCTGGGAGGACGCATTGCCGCCGAATTTACTAACGCTACTCATACGGGATTGATCGATATCGCAACGCGAAACTGGAGCCGAGAGATATTCGAAATTTGCGGACTGAGCCCGGGGGCCGCGCCGGAGTTGGTCCCGACTGGCTCGGAGATGGGAGCGGTGGAAGGCTCACTTCGCCGGTTGCCTGCTTTCAGCGAGACCGCCCTGATCGCTCCGGCCTGCCACGACACAGCTTCGGCCGTCGCGGGCATTCCCATGGATGGAGAGGACTGGGCATATATCAGCTCCGGCACGTGGTCGCTGGTGGGAACCGTGCTTGACCATCCCATCAAGACCGCGGCCGCCTGCGCAGCAGGGTTTACGAATCTGGGCGCGGCGGGCGATCGCGTCTGTTTCCATAAGAACGTGAATGGCATGTGGCTGCTCAGGCAGACGCTGAATCAGCTATGCGCTGTGGACAATCCGTGGCCCATGCCGGAACTGGTTGCAGCGGCGGAGCAGATAGACACGCCCGAAGGCCTTCTTGATGTTGACGATCCCGCACTCTGGGTGCAGGGCGATATGGCGTCGCGCATGAATGCCCAGCGCCAGAGCCGGGGGTTAAAGTCGATTGAGGAGCATCCATCGGCGATGCCGGAGTTTGCCAGCCTCATCTTCCATAGCCTTGCTCATCGGTATGCTATGGTGCTTGCTAATGTTGGAGAGCTTACCGGCAAGAGTCTCAAACGCCTTGCCGTCGTGGGAGGGGGTAGCCTGAACCAGTTCCTGAACAGGCTGACGGCGGAAGCAACAGGATTGGAGCTTTGCTGCGGTGTTGCGGAGAGCTCAACTCTCGGGAATTTTGCTGTGCAGCTCGCTACGCTAGAGGGCTCGCCCAATTCGCCGGGCAGGATCGCACACTGGGCGAAAACGCTGGCCGCGCCGGACCACTGCTGACATGCGCATCTCTCTTTTTATTACGTGTTACAACGACACACTCTTTCCCGGGACAGGCAAGGCCGTGGTCGCACTCCTCGACCGGCTCGGACATCAGGTAGTGTTTCCGCTGGAACAGACCTGCTGCGGACAGATGCACTTCAACACGGGATACCGGCGTGAGGCCTATCCTCTTGCAAAGCGCTTTATTTCGATTTTTAAGGATGCGGAGGTGGTTTGCATTCCTTCCTCGTCCTGCGTGGCGA
This sequence comes from Acidobacteriota bacterium, assembly GCA_013289875.1. GTDB lineage: Bacteria > Acidobacteriota > Terriglobia > Terriglobales > Acidobacteriaceae > Silvibacterium. The sequence goes on from JABCZC010000003.1 coordinate 23,211, forward strand.
TGATCCGCGACTACTACCCAGAACTTGCGCGCGAAAACAACGACGAACAGATGGTCGCGGAAGTAAAGAGCCTGCTGCCGCGTATTTTCGAATTCACCGAACTGCTTACCGACCACTTCAAGCTCGAAGATGTGGGAGCGTACTTTCCACATCGCGTGACTTATCATGCGAGCTGCCATGGCCTGCGCAGCCTTCATCTGGGCGACAAACCACTGCGTCTGCTGAAGAACGTTCGCGGCCTCGATCTGATCGAGTTGCAGGACACGGAGCGCTGCTGCGGATTCGGCGGCACCTTTGCCGTAAAGAATGCCGAAGTCTCGACTGCGATGCTGGGTGATAAAGTGCGATCCATATTGAATACTCGCGCCGAAGTCTGCACGGCCTGCGACAATTCCTGCCTCATGCACATACAAGGCATGCTGCATCGCCAATACGCAGGAGTTCGGACGCTGCATATCGCCGAGATACTGGCCGCGGGCGCTGATCAATGAGCCTCATAACCATCGATCCGCGCAAAGCAGCGCCCTTTCCGGAGGCGGCTGCAGAAATTTTGCGCGACACGCAACTGCGCAAGAACGTAGCGCATGCAACGGACGTGATCCAGTACAAGCGCGCGGCCGTGGTAGCGGAGAAAGATGACTGGCAGGCGCTGCGAGACGCTGGTGCGACGATTCGCAAGGAAGCACTGCAGCACCTCGATTCCTATCTGGAGCAGTTCGAGCAACAGTTCACACGAGCCGGCGGACACGTTCACTGGGCTGCGGACGCAGAAGAAGCGCAGCGCATTGTCCTGGGCCTGCTGCGCGAAGTGCAGGCCACGGAGATCATCAAGATCAAGTCGATGACGACAGCGGAGATTGATCTGAATCGTAACCTGGCTGAGAACGGCATCCGGGCCTATGAGACAGATCTGGCAGAACTGATCTTGCAGCTCGGCGCCGAACTGCCTTCGCACCTCATCGCTCCCGCTTTGCATAAGAATCGTCAGCAGGTGCGGGAGCTGTTTGCTCGCGAGATGCATTTGCCGAACCTGACGGACGATCCTCCGGCTTTAGCCGAGGCCGCGCGGCTTTATCTGCGAGAGAAATTTCTCAAGGTGAAGAGCGGTGTTTGTGGGGCCAACTTTCTCGTCGCGGATACCGGCTCGGTCTGCATCGTGGAATCTGAAGGCAATGGCCGGATGTGTCTAACCTTGCCCGACACGCTGATCGCGATTGCCGGCATCGAGAAGGTGATTCCCCGCTTTTCCAATTTGGAAGTGCTGCTGCAGACGCTGCCTCGCTCGGCAACCGGCGAACGCATGAACCCCTATAGCTCGCTTTGGACTGGAGTGACCCCCGGAGACGGGCCGCGGAATCTGCACGTGGTGCTTCTGGATAATGGCCGCAGTGAAATACTCGCCGACACGACGTCGAGGCAGACGCTGCAATGCATTCGCTGCGGAGCCTGCCAGAACGCATGTCCCGTTTATCGACAGACCGGTGGACACGCGTATGGCGCCGTCTACGGTGGACCCATCGGCGCGATTCTCACTCCCCAGCTTTTTCACATGGAGCATGCCCAGTCGTTGCCCTACGCCTCTTCGCTGTGCGGTGCCTGTTATGAAGTCTGTCCGGTGAAGATCAACATACCTGAGGTCCTCGTTTACCTGCGCTCGAAAGTAGTGGATCAGAATCGGGGAAAGCTGGCATCCGTTTTCAATCAGGAGCGCGTAGCTATGAAGATGATGGCTAGGATTCTGTTGAGCCGCGAGCGCTTTGAGACGGCGCAACGCATAGCAAGAGTCCTGGAAAAGCCACTGGTTGGAAAGGATGGGTGGATCCATTGGCTGCCCGGTCTCGCCGGGCGTTGGACCGCGGCCCGCGATCTGGAAGCGCTGCCCACGCAGACCTTTCGCGAGTGGTGGAAGGAAAGAGGGAACGCTTGAGCCGGGAAGTTGTACTCCATCGCGTGCGCTCGGCTTTGGCAGGAAGCAAGGCTGAAGACCTTCCGGCAACCTCTGCTTATCGCCGCACGGGCATTCTGACAGCCGAGCAGAAACTGCACATGTTGGAGGACCGGCTCGGCGAGTATGGCGCTCGCGTGTTCCGTGCCTCCGAGCAGGATTTACGGGAGCGCATCGCCTTGGCCCTGATCGAGGGGAAGAAGTTGAGGATGGTTCATCCGTCTGGCCTGCCGGAGGCATGGCTCGATGGGCGGATTTCGTGGACCGCGGACTCCAATGGCGGCGGGGAAGAATTGTCTCTTGCCCGGATCGAGAGCTTTGACGGGGTGCTTACGGCGGCGACCGTCGCGGTTGCCGAGTCCGGAAGCATTGTGTTGCAGCATGGCGCGGCAGAGGGACGTCGCGCTTTGACGCTGCTGCCTGATTATCATCTCTGCGTTCTGTTCGAACATCAGCTTGTCGAGACCCTTGCGGAATGCTTTGAGCGTTTGAAGGGAAGCGCGACGCGGCCGACTACCTTCATCTCCGGTCCATCGGCTACTGCCGATATCGAAATGACGCGAATCAAGGGAGTGCACGGACCGCGTTTTCTCGATGTCATTCTTGTGGCTCCGTGACACTAGACGAATTTTCAATAGAGAAATTGCTATAATCCGCGCATGCGGGGAGGCAGGCGTTGCCACAGCCAAAAATCAAACGGCTCTATCTGATCCCAATCCTTTCCAAGGCACTCGACATTCTGGAACTGCTCGAAGCGGAGAAGAAGCCGCTTACGCTCGAGTTGATCTATCAGCGATCCGCGATTTCGAAGACCAGCGTTTATCGGATTCTCAAGACCTTCGTTCATCGCGGCTATGTGGCGCAGACTCAGGACGGCGCTTACCGGCTGGTATCCCGCCCGAAGAAGATGCGTTTTGGTTTCGCGGGGCAGAGCGCGGAAATGCCCTTTTCCGAGGCCGTGACCAGTAGCTTGCGAGCCGCCGCGTCATCATCGGGAATCGAACTCGTCGTTCGCGATAATCGCTACGACGCGGACACGGCCATAAAAAACGCAAATGAGTTTGTCACCGAGGGCGTCGATCTGATCATCGAATTTCAGATCGAGGAGCACGTGGCCCCCTCGATCGCGCATATCATTGCGCGCGCCGGAATTCCGCTGATTGCCATCGATATTCCTCATCCCCATGCGACCTATTTCGGCGTCGATAATTTTCAGGTCGGTTTTGAAGCCGGGGAATTGCTCGCTCAGCACGCGATTTCCAAATGGAAATCGAAAGTGGACTGGGTCATCGGACTGGATGTGGCCGAAGCCGGTTCTTTCGTACAGAGCCGAATCAATGGGGCGTTCGTCGGAGTTCGCTCTCTGCTTCCAGAGATCCCACAGGAGTCGTACATTCGTTTGGACGGGCGCGGTCTGCGCGAAACGAGCGCGCGCGTGCTGGGCGACTTCTTCAAAAGGCATTCGCGCACAGAGCGCATCCTGATTGCGGCCGCGACCGACACCAGCGCCCTCGGCGCACTGCAGGTGACCGTGAACGGCCAGCGCGAAAAGAGTGTTGTCATCGCTGGCCAGGATTGCATTCCTGAAGTGCTGGAAGAGATGAAGAAGCCTTTCAGCCCGATCATCGGCTCGATTTCGCACCAGGTACAGACCTATGGTCCACGGCTGATTCAACTGGGTGTGGCGATCCTGCGCGGGCAATCCGTTCCGCCATACAATTACGTGCACCATCGAGTGGTAACGGCGGATATGATGCGGGAGAGCGAGGCGGGCTGAGGTGGATGTCCGTTCATTGTGCCGAGCTGGTTTCGATCAGTGTGATTGGGCCGGTGATGCCTGACGGTAGAGGCCGAAGGTTCTCCATATCCTGAGGCACAAAGCGTATGCCGTAGCGATCCGAGAGCAGGCGGTAGTTCGGCAAAGCGCGCCCGGACAGTTCATTGATCGCTGTGTTTCCAACCGTGATACGAAGGTCATTTTTCCCGGGCTTCAAATATGGAGTGAGATCGACCTGATAGGGGGGCCGCCATACGGAGCCGGCGAGCTTGCCGTTCACATAAACCTGGGCGGCTTCGCGCACCGGGCCTTCGAGATAGGCGCGCATGCTGTGGTCCCCGCGTGGCGATGGTTTCTCTAACGGCGTGCCAGGCCCGAAGTCGAGACTGACGGCCGCACCGGCAGCTGAGTATGCCGGCAACAGATCGAAGCTTTTTTCATAGGAGGCGAGGCCCGAGTAGTAGAGAAAATGCGGATCGTCAGTCCAGGAGCGGAGATTCGGCATATCGATGGTCTGTCCATCGTTCGCGAATGTGACTCGCCATCCGTGAGAGAGATCGACTTCAGTCGCGTTTCCCACGGATCGCGAGGGCTGTGCGGGCAATGCCTGATCGGAGAAAAAGATCAGCCGGGATTCATACGGCTGCAGATCAAGCTGGATGTTTGCAGAGTCAGAAATGGCGGAAATCTTTCCGGTGAAGGGATCCCAGGACTCGGCGTGTTTCGCCACAGATCGAAACTTGGCGGACACGCGCTTCGGCTGATTGTCAGTATTCGCGACAAAATAAAGATCGCCTTCCAGCAGCTTGCGGCGGATGAATCCGATCTCTGGTGTTTTTGGCGAAAGCGTGAAGTCGGGAGTCAGGTAGTTCGCCAGGGCGGCACCGAGTTGATTCTCGTCCTCGACAAATTGTGAGGTTTTGATGTTGCTGTTGAAGAGCGCGTGCGAAATCTCCCGGATGCGCGCGGAGTCCTGCTCGGCGTTCATCAGCCCCGGTGCGGTAGAGGGCATTCGCAGAGTGGCGATTACGATGCCCCCGTGCTGCGCGAATTCGAGGACCTTCGCGTAGGTTGCAGGCGGGATGCGATCGACGCCGGGCAGAATGAGAGCTTTGTAGGGGATGCCGAGATTGTCGATCGCGTCCGCGTCGATGAAGTCGAGGTTGAAGCCGGAGTCCAGAACCTGTCCGATGACAGTCTTGCCGAGAAACTTGCCCATCGATTCGTCGACGGTCACGTTGGAGCCGGTCTCATCGAATCCGGCGGCTGAGGTCGCGGGCTTGTTTTTTTGCAGACGGGCCTTGAACGAAGCCCATACATCGTCATTCGGCAACAGAAGAGCCACATCGTTCGCGGGCTTTCCCTGCCGCAGCGCAAAGCTCACGCGCTGGAGATATTTCGCAAGGTCGGGCATAACAGGGAACCACGGATTGTGCGCGTTCAGCGCAGCCCCCGCGTACATGCGCCAGCCGGGCTCACCCGCGACCTCCGGCGAATAGGGCCAGCCGTGGCCCACGAGCTGATTGATCCCTTGCAGAAAATGCAGATCTGCTTCCGCCTTCATATCGAGCGGCGTGGCGCGAAGGGCCGGCGAGTGAAGCCACGTCCAGGTCTCGGAGGAGATGACGGGCCGGTTGAAGAGATGCCCGGCGGAAGCAGCCCAGCGCGTGTCAGAGAATTCGCGCCACATCATCACTGTTGCCTTGCCTTCTCCCTCGGGCAGGTCTTCGTATTGATTACTGGAAAGAGTGACGGGCGGATAGCCGTAGGTTTGCGAGCGGAGAAGCGTGTGATGCTGTTGCGCCCATGCATGCATTGGTTGGAGAAAATTTTCGTTTGCGAGCTCGGTCAGGGTCCGGCCCCAGTCGCGGCGAATCGCGGCTGTGTTGGGGCCGATATCACCGATCAGTGCAGGGAGATACGGTTCGAGGTTATACCCTCGGCGACGATGAAATTCTGCAAGCAGATCGGCCGTCCAGTCGGAGCCGTAGTCTTCGAGGCTGTCGCTGAAGACGGCATAAGGAGGCTGTGTGCCGAAGGCTTCGAGAAGGCGATCTCCCACGGCATGGAGATGCGTCTCAATCGCGTTCCGATCGTAATGATCAAGCACGAATCCTTCCGCGCCCACCGCGGGGCGCTTGACGACCATTCCGGTGCGGCTGGAGATAAAGAAGAGAGCGGTTTCCGGTGGGTTAGCAGTTGCGGGGGCGAACAAGCGTCCGTCGTGGATGTCGGATGCCTGGGCTGCTTGCTGCAGCTTAAGGTCGGAGCCTGAGCCCGGCACGAGAAAGGCTGTCAGCAAGCGCTCGCCCGTATCGATGTAGGGAACAGCGACAGAAGTTGAACCTGGAGGAATGGTTACCAATTCGACTCGGAGCTCGCCTGCAGCCTGAGTGACAGGGATGCTGGGACCACCGAATGGCCACCCGCTGCCGAGCGTGATGTCCACACGCAGGCCGAGACGCCGCGCCTGTTCAGCGACAAAGTGCAGATCGTCGATGTGTTGATCGGAGAGGTAAGGGAGATTGCGGAATCCGGTCGACGGATCGTCCAGCGCCTGCGCATAGAGAGTCGCGATTTCGACGCCGCCGACACCGGCAGTCTTCATCTGTTCAAGCTCGCGCTGCAGTTCAGGCTTAGTGACGGCGGGTCCAAACCACCACCACCGCATCATGATCCGGCTATCGTCGGACGGCTGCGCAAAGGAGTGGTGCAGCGTGGCGAGTTGGTCGGAATTCTGGCTCAAAGCGGCCGGCACGAGAACAAATAGCAACTTGCACAGCAGAAGGCATGTGGAGTTGAAGGCGTGGCGGATGGTCGGAGTGCGGGTGCGTTGCAGTGCAGGCACAGTATTCACGCGCGATGCTCCAGATTCAATAGGCGTAATCATTCATAGCAGAATCTCAATGGATTCAGCAAAGAGGGCAAATTTTGAGCGGTTTCCGCCAAGATACCTTTGTGCCAGAACTCGTACTCTACTCTTGCTTCGAAAATCAGCCGTCCTTACTCGAGTTACTCCATTCACATTTTGGCAGCACAGCCTGTTAGGGGGACAAATGATCGCTTCGGAATTTTCTTTACTGCAAATGATGGGTACAGCGGAACGGGAGTTGGGAGCGTTCATGCTCGCGGTATCCGAAACTGATGGACCGGAAAGAGCGAAGGAAGCAGGCGCCCTCTGGCTTCAAATGCTGGAAGAGGCCGATGGGATCGCCGATAATCCGCAGCAGGTCTTTCGTCAGACAACGATTAGGGCCCTCGCTGAATTGTCGGCGGAGATGAATGAGTGCGTGCTGCTGGCGAGCTAAGATTTCCGAGAAGTTCACCGCTTCCTTCGCGTGATCCGTGGAATCCGAAAGGATAATCTATGAGTTCGTCGTATGTACCTTGCGTGCCTCCGGGTTTGGTCGAGACAGCGCTGCAGGGCGCTCCCACGGCCCAGGTGACCGTGCAATCTCTCCGTGGCAATATCAGCGTTCTGATGGGCGCGGGAGGAAATATCATCGTTTTGCCGGGGCCGGACGGCAAGCTCCTGATCGATGCGGGCTTTTCAGGATCACGCTCCCAGATCAGCTCCGCGCTGGCTTCGATCAGTTCGGATCCTGTCCGGCAGCTCATCAACACTCACTGGCACTTCGATCACACGAGCGGCAATGAATGGCTGCATGCGGCGGGTGCGACGATTCTCGCGCACGAGAACACTCGCAAGCGTCTCTCCACAGCAACGCGGGTGGACGACTGGAGCTACACCTTTCCACAGGCACCTGCCGGCGCGATTCCCGCGCAGGTTTTCAGCGACGAGCATACCGTTCATGCCAACGGCGCTACGATCGCGCTCACGCATTATCCGCCGGCTCACACCGACTCGGATATTTCGGTGCATTTCGAGGAAGCTGATGTCTTTCTTACCGGCGACACATGGTGGAACGGCTACTTTCCGTTTATCGATTACTCCACCGGCGGCAGTATCGACGGCATGATCCGGGCAACAGAGAACAATCTCGCCCGCGTAACAGACGAGATGATTATTATTCCAGGACACGGCGCGATCAGTAACAAGTCTGAACTCGCCTCTTACCGCGATCTGCTTGTGGAGGTCCGGGAGAAAACGGCCACTCTCAAAAAGCAGGGCAAGGCTGTCGATGAGGTGATCGCGGAACGGCTGACTGCGAGATGGGATGATGCCTGGGGCGGAGGCTTCATTGCCCCGGGTCCTTTCGGCTGCCTTGTTTATAAGGGCGTGTGAGATGCCGCAGATTGAGGAATACGACGCAGTCGTCCTCGGCAGTGGAGAGGCAGGCAAATACAATGGCGGTAGTTTGAACCGGAGTGAACGGGTCGTTTGAACCGCGCCCGACCTCTGGAATCGTTGCTAAGATGGCTGCTATGGAATCCGCAGATAAAGCAAAAGAGCTTGCCGCCCAACGGAGCCTGGAGTTCATCGAGGATGGCATGGTTGTCGGGATGGGGTCTGGCACCACGGCCACGCACTTCATCAAGCTGCTGGGCGCGCGAGTGAAGCAGGGCCTGAAGGTTCGCGGCATTGCCTCATCGATAGCCAGCGAAGAGCTTGCCGCCTCGCTAACCATTCCGATTATCGATTTCCATGTTTCTGCAGAGATCGACGTGGCCATCGACGGCGCGGATGAAGTCACGCATCAGCTTGAGCTAATCAAAGGTGGAGGCGGCGCGCTGCTGCGTGAGAAGATCGTGGCCAGCGCTTCTAAGCGCTTCATCATCGTGGTGGATTCGAGCAAGCTGGTGAATAAGCTTGGGAAATTCCCCTTGCCGGTTGAGGTGATTCCCATGGCCTCGCCACTGGTTGCGAGAAAACTCGAAAAGCTTGGCTTGAGCTCAACCGTCAGGCAATCACACACCGGCGGCGACTACATCACCGACGAAGGAAATCTGATTCTCGACTGCAAGTGCGGTGAGATTGAGGATCCGGCCAAACTCGCGGCCTCCATCCGGCAGATCGTTGGAGTCGTGGAGCATGGCTTGTTTCTCAACATGGCGGAGAGGGTGCTGATCGCGAGCGACTCGGGTATTACTGAGCTGACGAAGTAAGAGACTTGCAGAACACCGCCGCTAGGCTCGGCTCACGCGCCGCCACCCGCCGGGGCTGGCTCCCACCACACGCTTGAACGCCCGAATGAAAGAAGCCTGATCGGCGAAGCCGCAGCGGAGAGCGATGTCCGCCATTCGGTCGCTGGATTGCCGCAATAGCTCTTTGGCCCTCTCCACGCGCCGACAGGTAAGCCAGCGATGGGGCGGTTGACCGGTGGTGCGCCGGAAAGCGCGGGCGAAGTGGCTGACCGACAGCTTGCATGCTCTCGCCACTTCCGAGAGTGAAATGTCAGCTTCAAGGTGCGCCATCAGCATCTCCTTGGCGCGGCGCAACTGCCACGGAGCCAGACCTCCGCGAATTGCAGGGGTTGTGATTCTCGTCTCGCCATAGGCATGGGCGCAATAAGCGTGGAGCGCGAGCGCGATATGATTCAGGAAAATCTTGCAGGCATCCTCAGGTCGCGCCAGAGCCGGCTGGATGGCCAATCGCAGATGATGGACGACGGGATCAAGTTGACCCGGCGCGGAGGCATGTCCGTTCGCCTGCGGAACACCATTGCGCTCCGTGTGCCACGAATCCGATTGCAAAGATTCAAACAGAGTACCCAGATGCGCGGACGGATCGAAGTCGTATTCAGAAGTAAAGGCCGGTGTTTTCGGCTGCTGAAGCGCGAGGTCATGGCGCGGCCGCTCGACGGCAGAAGGAGTCTTTCGCCGCGCCCTGGGCGGGATGGTCGATGCATAGTTCATGCGGAAGGGCACTTCGATTTGCGATCCGTGTACTCCGAGGTCGGTCATACTGGCTCCCTCGCTGCGATTGGGGTCGTGCTCAGGTTGGAACCTGCGCTGTAATCCTGCTGACACAAGAATGGAGGGATTCGAGATTTCGCAACACCCCAGGAACCACAGCATTGTCCCTGCATTTTTCTGCAGGTGGGTGAATCAATCCAGGCCGGACGATCGGCCGTTCCGTCCTAGGAGTTCCCGGATCTTCGTGAGCAGTGTCGGTTGAGAACCATTAGTTGCGCGGAAAACGATTTTTCCCGGAACGGTCAGCCTTACCTCTGTTCCTGAATTTGCGGAACTGACAAAACTGAGTTTGCCGCCGATCCGCGCGGCCCTCTCTTGCATGCCTTTCAGGCCGTAGTGTCCCGTCTTCCCCCTGGCTGCGATCACCGGATCGAGGCCCTGTCCGTTGTCGCGCACGCGCAGGGCGAGGTCGTGGTTGTAGACCAGCTTCACGTCCAGCCGGCTGCCCCTCGAGTGAAGGCAGGCGTTGCGAATGGCTTCATAACCAATGCGGTAGACTTCATCACGCACGATGGGGTGCAGTTCTTTCGCGTCGCCCTCGACGGAGACGGCAATGTCCATCAAGCCACCCGGAACCTGGCAGTCTTCGGTGGCGCGCTGAAAGCCCTCGGCGAGATCGTTTCTCCGCGTGGTTGATGTGCGCAGGGAATTCAGTGCTTCTCTTCCTTCCTGCATGGCCTTCGCGAGCCATTCCGACAGGCGCTCCAGCGCTCGGCGCATGCGGACGGGGTCGGCGGACTCGTCCAGTGCATCGTCGGCAACCATTTTGCTGCCCTGGATGGTCTGAATGAGCGTGTCGTGGAGTTCGCGCGCCAGCCGCGTGCGTTCCGCCAGGCGCTCGTCGAAGCGGGCGCTGAGTGTTGCTGCAAGCTGTCGCACCCGCAGTTGATACAGAGTCCACGCGATGAAAACGAGAAATACCGCGCAAAGAAGACGGAACGAATTTGTCTGATACCAGGCGGGAGGAACAGTGAAGCTCAAAGCTGCGCCGGTCTCGTTCCAGACACCGTCGTTGTTGCTCGCGATGACATGGAATTGGTAGGTTCCCGGATCAAGATCGCTGTAGAAGGCCTGGCGGCGGTTTCCGGGCTCTTGCCATGCGCGGTCGTGACCATTAAGCTTGTAGCGGTATTGGACCCGCTGTGGAACCACATAGCTGAGCGCCGCATAGTCAATCTCCAGATCACGGGTGAGCGAAGGAAGACGAAGCTGATTTTCGGGGAGATATTCTTTGCGGTCGGCCACAATTCGCCGGATGTAGACGGGCGGCGGTATTTCGTTCCTGACCAGGTGACCGGGGTCAATCGTCTGGAGAATACTGGCATTGACGAACCACAGGCGGCCGTCGGGTGAACGTACAGCCTGCGGTTTGAGCGAGGTCAGTCCCGGCTGCGCGCCGTCGAAGACATCGAAGAGCCTCAGCTTCACTTTAGCGTCGGGCTGCTTCCACCATTTCTCCAGTTCTGAATCTGAGATCGCCACGTACCCGCACTCTGTCGAAAGCCAGAGTGAGCCGAGGCTATCCTTCATAAGGCCGAAGGTGCCATTGCAGGGCAGGCCGTTGCGAACGGTGAAGATCCTCCGTTGCCCGTCCTTCAGGCGAAAGAGCTCATCCTGCGTGGTACCCCACAACGAGTCGTCGGGCTCAATCAGCAGATCGCGAACCTGGTGACCTGCATTCGGGCCAGCGGGGATAGTCTCAAATTGTCCATGCCTGCAACGGATCAGGTCTCCATTGACGAGGCCCAGCCAGATGCCGCCAGTGGGATCTGCCGCGATGATGTATGCAGTGAGAATCTGCGGCGTCGTGACGATGTCGCGGACCTGCAAGTCGCGAATGCGAACAAGCCCCGGCGTGGCCCGCACCCAGATGTCGTGGTCGGTATCTTCGGTGATCGAAAAAACGATGCCCATCGGGCTGCCGTCGGGTTTAAGGACGGCCTTCATCTGGCTTCCGTCGTAAGTCCACAGCCCTTGATCGATGCCCAGCCAGACCCTGCCTGTGTGATCCTCAAAGACCGTCGTCACATCCCGCCCGGGAAGACCCTGCCCCTCCCGAATCGCCCCGAACGTGCTCCCGCGCAAAAAATCCAGCGCCTTCCAGTTACCAATCCAGACGGTGCCGTCGTGCCCGGCGAAGACCGTGCTGGCGCTGGCTGAAGTTAGACCCTCCTTTACCGAATAGCTGACGACGGAAAGATCGTGGAAGGCGTCGATGCCGTTCGAAGTTGCCACCCACAGCGTGCCTTCACGGTCCTGGAGGAATGCGGACGGCGCATCTCCCGATAAACCGTCCTCCGTCCCAAACTGGTCTTGATGTTCGCCGTGCACATGGTAGATGCCACGGCCGGGAACGCCAATCCACGCTGTCTGGTCGCGGTCAAAGAATAGTACGTGGGCGGAAGCATTGGTTCCGCGAGCGTCGCTCAACTCATAGCCCTGCCATGCTCCGTGAACGAGCCGCTGAACCGGCGGACCCTTTGTGAATCGCTCGATACCCGCCCATATCTGGCCATCCGGTCCGGCGGCGAGCGCGTCGACTCCCACCGGTCCTTTGAACCGCGGCGATGTCTCCTCGAAGTACGTAGCTGCCGAGGTGCCGGGTTTCCAGCGGCACAGTCCTTCAAAGCCGCCTATCCAGAGATTCCCGAGGTTGTCGCGTACCAGGTGCATCGCCGTCAACAGGGGAATGCCGTCCGCCTTTCCATAGCAGCGCGAGTCATTTCCCGATATCCGGCAAAGCGGCCCCGTGCCATCCGGAACCTGCTCGCGAACAATCCAGACAGATCCGTCAGCGTCTTCGAGAAAGGCGTGGATGCGCCCCTCGGGCCGCGGATAGTTCGTGAGGCTTCCGTTCTTCCAGTGCGATACGCCTTTCGCGGTGCCGATCCACAAGCTTCCGTCTTTCGCTGCCAGGAGCGAAAAGACCCGGTAGTCGGGAAGCCGCATGCCATCCGGAGGGATCCACGGCACAAAACCCACGCCGTCGTAGCGCACCAGTCCGGTGTTGGTTCCAATCCACAGATAACCATCCGCCGTCTGTGCGATCGCATCCGGAATCCCGGAGAAGACTCCATCGGTGATTCGCCACGCGGTATGCCCATATTGTGAGATTTGCCTGTTCGGGTCGAGCGCGTGAGCCTGACTGGAGGGCAAAAAGAGCGCCAGAAAACAGATCAGGGCCGGCCGCGACATCTTCATCCTTACCGCTGGTATCGCCACCTTCACGTCAAGCCATTCACGAGTGCAATCGTTCAATCTCAGATCGGTGCCTGCTCCATATCCATGCATTTACTGGACCCGCCGATCTGGTAGACCGTCTCGTGAAGCTTGATGAGAGAAAACTCGCGGCAATCACGCTCCATTCCGAACCATATCCGATGTGTTAATTTTCAGAAACATCAAATTCTCCAGTGAGTACCCTGTATTTCTCTACAGGTCTTCAGCCTGGAGTCAGATGGGGAGGAGTCCGCGGCGCACGGCAATGGTCACAGCATGGGTCCGGTCGTTGGCGCCGAGCTTGTCTACGAGATTCTTGATGTGGAAGTTGACGGTTGTTTCCGAGATTGCCAACTGTCCGGCAATTTCCTTGTTCCGGTTGCCGTCCCGGATGAGCCGGAGAACCTCCAGCTCCCGAGGGGTGAGATCGTCGTCGCCCAGATGCTCGGCAAGGCGCGCCGCGACCTCGGGCGGAACATGCCGCCGCCCCTCGTGAACGGATCGGATCACGTTCACAAGTTCAGCCTTGGGTGTGCTCTTCAAAAGGTAGGCTGAAGCGCCTGCGCGGAGCGCACGGTGAATTTCTCCGTCGCTGTCCGAGGTGGTGAGCATGATAATGCGCGCGTGCGGAAACTCCTCGCGAATGGCGATCAGGGCATCTGTGCCGTTGCTGCCCTGTAACCGAACATCCATGAGGGTGATGTCGGGGCGGTGTGTACGGAACTGGGATATCGCCTCGCAGGCGGTGGTCGCCTGAGCAACGAGAAGCATGTCTTTCTGAGAGGCGATGATTGTGCTGAGGCCTTCGCGGAAAACGGGATGATCTTCGACGCTCAGGATAAGAATGGGTTTGCCGGGGGTCACGCTTGCCTGCCTCCTCTCGTAGCAAGAGCGATGTCGTTTACTGTGGGAATTCCGAGCCGGGACAGAGATTGACTCACGACTAATCTATGCCTTCCGCTCGCCTATGAAAAGCAACGCGAAATGCCCGAGGTAAAAAGCCTGAGATAAGATGAGTTTCCGAGCCTTTCATTGGCTGATTGAGGACACCCTGGTGCTGAGAGTTCGTGTTGTCGCGATCGCCGTCCTGACTGCTTCTCTCCTGTCTTGTTTGCCCACGACCGTGGGACAATCCGCCAGGTATGAATGGAAGGCCCGTTGGATCACGCATCCTTCCGCGCCTCTGCGCGAGCCGATCGTGCTTCACTTCAGAAAGACGATCCCGCTTCCGTCGGCGCCGGCGAAGTTCATCGTACGCGTGAGCGCTGACAACCGTTTCGTGCTTTACGTGAATGGAAAGCGCGCAGGCGACGGGCCGGCTCGCGGCGATCTGGATCATTGGCGATATCAGAGCATTGATATCGCGCCGTACTTATCTGCGGGCGAGAACCGGATCACAGCGACGGTATGGAACTTCGGTGTGTTCGGTCCGATCGCACAGATTACCGATCGCACGGCGTTCCTGCTTGAGGGTGAAGGCGATGCAGCGGTCGCCAACACCGGCGCGGGTTGGCAGGTGGAGGCGGAAAGCGGGCAGCAGCCTTATCCACGCGAACCGGGCGGCTTCCGGGAGTACTTCGCGTGCGGACCGGGCGAGCGCATCTACGGTGACAAATACGACTGGGATTGGCGGACACCAGCCTCGCGCGGACTCTGGGTCGAGGCGGCCTCGCCGATGCGCGAAAACACCTCCTCCGGAGCGGCCCGCGATGCCGATTCAACCAGCGACACGCCGTGGGGCCTGGTGCCGGACACGCTGCCGCACATGACGTACGAGGCGATTGATCCGGGCCATGTTGTCCGCAGCGAACTACAGTCCGCTGCTGCCTTTCCAGCGCAGTCGGTCACGGTGCCGGCGAACAGCAAATTCCACGTGCTGCTGGACCGCGGCGCGCTGATCACTGCGTATCCTGAGCTTACCGTGGATGGCGGCAAGGGTGCGCGCATCGGAATCACCTATTCCGAAGCGCTGTATGACAAAAACCATCAGAAGGGCGACCGCGACGAAGTGGGAGATCGAGTAGCGCTCGGCGTCAGAGATGAATTTGCGCCCGATGGCGGCGCGCAACGCACCTTTGAAACGCTGTGGTGGCGCACCTGGCGATACCTCGATCTCGACATCACGACCGGGAGTGAACCCCTGACGCTCAGGGGTATCGCAGCACATGCGACCATGTATCCCTTCACGGAGCAGGCGTCTTTCCACTCGACCGACCCGGAGCTCGCGAAGATCTGGGAGATCAGCTGGCGAACGGCTACCTTGGATGCGCACGAAACCTACATGGACACACCGTACTATGAGCAACTCCAGTACATTGGCGACACCCGCTTGCAGGCGCTGATCTCCTACGCGGTTGCCGGTGACGATCGACTCGCGCGACAGGCCATTCGCGCCTTCGACGATTCGCGACGACCCGAAGGCATCACCGAAAGTCGTTATCCAACTTCACAGCCGCAGATTATTCCGCCGTTTTCCCTTCTGTGGATCGGCATGCTGCACGACTACTGGATGTATCGCCCGGATGCGGCATTCGTGCGGGCGGCGCTTCCCGGTTCCCGGGCTGTTCTTGCGTGGTTTGCACAACAGGAGGCGCCGGACCGGCTGCTCCACAAGCTGCCGTGGTGGAGCTTTATCGACTGGACCTCGGAAGGCAAGACGCTGCCGACCTATGGCCCATCTGGAGAATCGTGCATTACCTCGCTTGAATATCTGGGCGCTCTGAGCCAGGCGGCCGAACTGGAGTCTGCCTTGGGGGCTCCATATTTTGCCCAGCAGAATAAATCGCGCGCGGAGGGGTTGCGGGCCAGTCTTTACAACAAGTGCTGGGACGAAAAGCGTCAGCTGTTAGCCGACACGCCTGAGAAGACGGCTTTCAGCCAACAGGCCAATATCCTCGCGGTACTTTATGACGTGGTTCCGGCAGCAGCCCAGACAGAGCTTATCGAGCGTATCTTCACGATTCAGCCCGGTCACGATGAGGGCGATGTCCTGGCAGCCACCTACTATTTTCGCTTCTACCTCGCGCGCGCTCTTGACCACGCGGGTATGGCCGACCGTTACCTGGATTCGCTCGCTCCATGGCGGGATCTCCTGCCGCTGCATTTCAGTACATGGCCGGAAGTGCCCGGCAATACCCGTTCCGACTCGCACGCCTGGAGTGCCCATCCGATCTACGACCTCTTAACCCTAGTTGCTGGCGTGGAGCCGGCCGCGCCGGGATTTGCCACGGTAAGAATTGCTCCGCATCTCGGTGCTCTCACGCAGCTCGACGCCACCTATCCTCACCCGCTTGGGAAGATCATGATGACTTACCGCCGCAACAGCAGCGGCCTAAACGCCACGATCGCCATGCCTGAAGGTATTCCCGGAATAATTGTCTGGAATGGCAAGGAAAGCGCGCTGCATGCCGGCACCAACAATCTCGATCTGCGGTGATGGAGCGGGAGGCGTCAAGAATCACTCGTACAGAGCGACTTGTCAGGCCACGTCCGACGGAATCTCAAAGGTGACCAGTTCGGCTCGGAAGCCATGTGTGCGGAATGCCCCGTAAGTGATGCCCGCGGCCATCCAGATTGCGCCCAATATCAAGGCCGGATGGCTGAGATGGACCCAGATGAAAGCACAGATCAAAAATCCAAGAACAGGAACGATGAACCCGCTTAGGCTTCGATTCTTTTCGTGCCGCAGATGGTAAACGAAGGCTGCAGCATTCACGCCCATGAAGGCGATGAACGCGCCGAAGTTGAGCGCCTCCGCGCCGATTTCGTATGCCCCGCCGCCAAGCCTGTTGGCAAAGAACTCAAGAATGCCGGCTCCGGCGAGCGCAAAAGCTCCGACAATCATGATGTTATTGCGTGGAACGCGGTATCGAGGTTCGATCACGCCGAAGAACGATTTTGGAAGCGCATTCCCGCGCCCCATGCCATAGAGCAGCCGTCCAGCGGCGAGTTGCGAGCCCATGCCTGAACCCATGTTCGCCACGAGCAAGGTGAAGTTGATGATCTGGAAGAGAATGGCGCCCCCCGTCTGACGCGAGAGCAAGGCGAAGGCCGACTCGACCTGATCGCTCGGGAATGGCTTGGATCCCCAGATGAGTTGTGCGGCATAGACTTCGAGACCTGACAGTAGGCCGGTAATCAGACACACCAAAACAGTGGCAAGAAGAATGTTACGGCGTGGATTTTCAACCTCCTCGGAAAGAGTGGACACAGCGTCGAAGCCAATGTAGGTAAGCACGGCAACGGAGGTTCCGGCGAAGATGGCTGACGGATGGAAGGTATCCGGCTGATAGAACGGATGGGTGAAGAATCCTGGATCATGCTGAACGTGCCACACGGAGCGGATCACACTGCCGAGAAACAGGAGAACCACAAGCACCATGCCACCGCACAACGCCTCATTCAACCGCGCTGATGTCTTGATGCCGCGCAGGTTCACCCACGTAAAGAAAGCTGCAAAGATAATTATCCAGAGGTAATAAGAGATACCTGGAAGAATATTCATCGCGGCCTTTGCACAGAAGGCCGTACAGATGAGCGGATTCAAAAGATAATCCATCACCATACCCCAACCCACGACATAACCGAGGGCAGAGTGCATCTCCTGGCCCACATAGGTGTAAGCCGAACCCGCGCTGGGATAGACCCGCGCCATTCGCCCGTAGCTGATCGCTGTAAACAGCATGGCCACCATGGCAATGAGAATCGTGGTGACGACGTGACCCTGGGCCTTGTTGCTGATGACCCCGTAGATACCCATGGGGGCAGTCGGCTGGATGATCACCATACCGATGATGATGAGGTTCCAAAGCTTCAGGGTCCGATGAAGGCGTACACCCCCACCGACCGGAGGCTCAGACGAAGCAATGACATGACCTTGCTGGTTTACGACTGACATTTCTGCAAGTCTACCCTCAATAAGGCGGTGCGGACGCAATCTCCAGCAAGTATGGGCACAGATCTTTCATCGGTAATCCGCTTGCTGTTTGTTGTGCAGTTTTAATCGCGAAGGATTTACCCGTGTTCCTCGGAGGCTGGCGACGACTGCGATAAAGCTTTGGCTGCAGTCATCAGATCTGCCACAAAATGCATTTTCTCCCGCTCTCGGTCCTCTTCAGACTGCGCTCGCAAAATCGAAGAGGGATGCACGGTGGCAAGGATCAATGGATATCCTGCGAGATGGATCAGTTGTCCCCGCTTCTGTGTTACTCGAAAGCTCGAATCCAGCAGAGATTGCGCGGCGGTGGCTCCCAGACAAACGATCAGCTTCGGCCGAACCGCTTTGATCTCGGCATCTAACCAGGGTCGGCAGGCCGTGACCTCGTTCATGCGTGGTTTTTTGTGAATGCGCCGCTTGCCCCGGGGTTCCCACTTGAAATGTTTGACGGCGTTTGTGACGTAAGCCGTTCTGCGGTCGATACCAGCCTCTTCCATGCAGGCATCGAGCAGTCGTCCGGCTGGGCCGACAAAAGGTTTCCCTGCTATATCCTCCTGGTCGCCTGGTTGTTCTCCAACGAACAGGATTCTCGACAATCTCGGACCCTCCCCGAAGACAGTCTGTGTGGCGTTGAGATAAAGGTCGCAGCCGCGACAGTCTTTCGCTGCGGCCCGTAATGATCCAAGATCGTGCTGCTCCGGCAGAAAATTCAGCGCGGACGTGGTTGGCGTTTTCAGCCGCATACGCCATTCGATGCGCGTTTCTTCCGCGGAGAGTTCTGCACGGCTAGCGGATCGCGCACACCTCGGGGGTCGAATCCGCCGGGTCTTCCGAATCTAAAAATCCAGAGGTTCCATGTCAACGGCGACTTTGAGCGTATGAGCTCCACCCCCTAGAATCAAGCCGCGCAGAGGGCTCACATCGCCGTAGTCCCGTCCCCAAGCCAGCGTCACATGGCCGTCCGAGGGCACAACGTTATTCGTGGGATCCATATCGAGCCAGCCGATTCCAGGACAATAAGCCGACACCCACGCGTGAGAGGCATCGGCTCCCACCAGTCTTGGTTGTCCAGCAGGAGGATAGGTTCGAAGGTAGCCGCTCACATAGCGGGCCGCGATATTCACCGAGCGGAGGCAGGCGATTTGCAGGTGCGCGAAATCCTGGCACACGCCCCTCCGTTTCCGAAAGACCTCCTCGGTGGGCGTCCGTACGTTTGTCACTTTTGAATCGAATCGAAAGTCTCGGTGGATGCGCGCGGTCAGATCCAGGAGCGCCTCCGGCATTGGCCGCCCTGGCGTAAATGACTGCAGAGCATAGGAGGCAAACTCCGGCCGCACCCGGATGCGCGGCGACTCAAATCCAAACTGGTAGGCGTCCAGCCCGGCGGGGCTTTGATCGTTGGGCAGCGCTCCGGCTATCTCTTCCCAAGCCGGCGACTCTTGTGGCCAGGGCGTCGAAAGGCCGTTCATTGTCACTTCGCTGCGCGCCTCCACCACTAATTCCTTGTGCGGCTCCTGCACGGTAAAAAAGCAGAGAAGATTCCCAAAGTAGTCCACCCGCTCAGTACGTGTAGCCGGAGTCGGCTGAATATGCAGTTCGCTTCGCGTCAACCGGTGATGCGGCAAAGACCGCGGCGTCAGGCACGCCACGTGGTTTCCGACCGAGACAGGATTCTTGTATTTGTACGTGGTCCGGTGAACGATTCTGTAAATCATTGGCCTATAGAGATTGGTAAGGTGCGGGCGTGGCTGAAGTACCTGCTCGATAAGTTATTCGACCAAGAAGGCAGCAGTCGTTCCAGTTCTCTGAGGAAGCGATCCAGTCGCGAGAGCCCATCGGAACCATTCGTCGCAGTCGCAGCGCCTGGCAATGGGTACTTCAACTCTCGCAGATCGAAACCGCGCAGCAATGCCAACGCGTCCCGCATCGCCTGCAAGTCATCGGACAGGTATCGCGGAATCTTTTCATAGAGTTCCAGTAAGTGGCTCAGTTGGAAGTCAAGGGAGCGGGGATTCGTCTCGTCCGCCATCAGCACATCCAGCACAGCCAACGGCTGCAGAGTTGTGTAGTACCGCGTACGGTAGGTCATGGAGCTGTCCGCAACCTCGAGCAGACATTCCAGCAGCGACCAGTCCTGCTCGGCAAGCGGCGTGGTGATCTCCCGCAGTTGCCTGGTCAGATAGATCGCGCGCTCCAGGCGCCGGCCGATGCTCAGAAATAACCAGCCGGATCCCCTGTTGATATTTTCGCGTTCCATCCCGCTAAATGCGGAAAGCAGCTCAAGGCAAGCGGTCAGCATGGTCGGATACTCGAGAAACTGCGTGCCCTGTTCGACCTGAATGGAGTGCCTTAGCCGGCCGATGAGGAACATCATGTCAGCCGATAAGCGCTCGCGAACATTGCCCCCAACCCGGGACACTTCTTCCAGCGTGCACGCCAGGCTGTCTGGCCGCCGGGCATCGGTCAACATCGAGATCATTTCCTGTTCGAGCTCAAGGGAAGTCGGCCGCCTGTTCTTTGGCTTCGGCAGCTTGCTGTGCCGCGACTCCATACAACCATGCAGGCGAACAAGGCACGCAAGCTCTGCCTCCTCGGAGCGCCGCACACGAGGGATCATCGAGCGCAGGATTCGGGCGATGTTTTCGGCGCGCTCGGCATATCGGCCCAGCCAGAAAACATTGTCGGCCACGCTGCTGGGCACAACCCGCGAAACACGGCGCAGCTCCACCGGCTCACTGCGCGGACGCAGCATGCTGAAGGTATCGACGTGGCCATCCCAGAGTACCCACGCATCCTTGCTGTGGCCGCCTCGCTGCATGGAAACGACCGATCCTTCCGCTTCGGCAACCCGTACCAATCCTCCCGGAATCGCGATCCATTCCCTACCGGTATTGAGCACGTAGGTGCGCAGCACCACGCTGCGGGAGTTGAGGCATCCGTCGTCCCACACCGGCGCCGTGGACAAAGCGATCTGTTCCTGCGCCACGTACTCATGCGGCCGGGCTCGCAATTGCTCGGCAAACTTGCTCTTTTCTGTTTGCGGCAGTTCGGCACCGAAGACCGGCTCCATTCCGCGTGAGGGAAACGCCGGTTTCACCACCACAGAATCAAGATGGTCGAGCACCCAATCAAGCGCGTAAGACTGCCCGCACCACCAGGTGGCGACCGAGGGAAGTTTGAGCTTCTCGCCCAGCAGGTGCGTGGAGAGACCAGGAAGAAAGGGCATGATTGCTGCCGTCTCAATCAGTCCGCTCCCCAGTGCGTTCGCGACCTTCACGTTTCCGGCGACGATGGCGTCCACCAGGCCCGGCACCCCCAGGAGCGATTCGCCGCGCAGCTCGAGAGGATCGCAAAAGCTGTCGTCCACGCGGCGCAATATCACATCCACCTGCTCCAGGCCGTCGACGGTCTTCAGGTATACGTGACGATCGCGTATCGTCAGGTCGGCTCCTTCGACCAGGGTGAATCCCAGGTATTTCGCGATGTACGAGTGCTCGAAGTAGGTTTCGT
Organism: Acidobacteriota bacterium; assembly: GCA_013289875.1. Classification (GTDB taxonomy): domain Bacteria; phylum Acidobacteriota; class Terriglobia; order Terriglobales; family Acidobacteriaceae; genus Silvibacterium. The sequence continues at coordinate 44,475 of JABCZC010000003.1, forward strand.
TGTAAGGTCCGGGGGTGAGCAATACGATACGTGGATTGTCGCCCTCCGCCAGGCTGGTCAGCGCTTCGCGTTGCGCCCGAAAGAAGGAAGCGAGACGCAGCACGTTCGAAGTGCGGAACAGATCCGGCAGAACATCGGAGACGATCGTGCGGTTCTCCAGCGCGTAGCCGCTGCCTGATGGCGCCTGCGTGCGATCGGCCAGCACCCACCACTGTCCGTCCCGCGAGCGCGCAAGATCGACGGCCAGCATGTGCAGATAACTGTGCGCTGGAACACGCACCCCCACAAGAGGACGCAGGAACGCAGGGTTGGCGTAAAGAAGAGCGGCAGGAAAGCGGCCCTCGGCCACGAGTTCCTGCGGTCCGTACAGATCTTCAAGGATTAGGCTCAACAATCGCGCGCGTTGAATAATGCCGGCTTCGATGTAACGCCACTCCTCCGCCGGAATCAGCAGCGGAACGATGTCAATCCTCCAGGGACGGTTGGCCCCCATCGGATCGCTGTAAATGTTGTAGGTGATCCCGTTCTCACGAATGCGGCGCTCAGCGCGTTCCCAGCGACGCTCCAGCTCCTCGGGCCCGATCGCCCGAAGCGAATCCATCAGGTGTTTCCAGTGCGGCCTCGGAGTCACGCCATCCGCCGACAATTCGTCGTAAGCGGCTCCGAAGCGGAGCGGATTCTGATAGAGGTCCACAGTCATGAGGTGTGGGTCCTCGCCGCCCGCGCCGGCACCCGCAGGTCCAGCGTCTTAGGATAGATCGAGTTGGCCTCTTCCTCAGGCGCAGCGATCGGGCCGGGAGGAGGCGTCGACGTTTGAAAGCGTTCCCGGCGGCGGCCCTCGGCCTCCGCTGCATCGGCTGGCCTCGCGGTGTACACCCGGCCGTCCGTTGGCTTCGTATGGTAGACACATCGACCGACAGAGCGCTCTTTCCAGAGGTCGATCAGATCGAAAACCAGGGGCGCATGCACAGGGATGGTAGGGTGCAACGCCGCCGATAGCTTTCGGGCACGAAACCGTACGGCCGCCACTGCCTCGCCGCGCGCAACCGCGGGCTGGAGCGGCACCCTGCGTCCATTGCATGTGACAACGTAGCGTGATTCCGTCGTGACTCCCGAAACTCTTACCTGCATCCGTTCAAGCGACGAGTCCACACTGCGAACCGTTCGGCCGGAAGCGGTCTCTTCCGCAAGCACGTTCCAGGGCTCGAGAGCCTGGCGCAACTCGAGCTCGATTCCCTCCGCGTTGATCGATCCGATCGTCGGAAAGCGAAACTCAAGGTGGGAAGCGAACCATTCATTCTCGAACCTGTGCCCGTAGCCGCGCAGCTGGTCGAGCACATCGAAAAAGTCGCGCCTGACAAAATACGGCAGCATGAATTGGTCATGGAGCGCTGTGCCCCACCGGACCAGGCTGCCTTGGAATGGCTGTCTCCAGAACATAGAAACCAGAGCGCGGATGAGCAGCATCTCTATGAGTCCCATTCTGACATGCGGCGCCATTTCGAACGCGCGCAATTCGAGCAGGCCAAGGCGCAGCCCCAGACCCTCGGGCGGATAAAGCTTGTCGATGCAGAACTCGGCGCGATGCGAGTTTCCGGTGACGTCGACAAGCAGGTTGCGGAACAGTCCATCCACGATCCACGGCGGGCAGTCGCTCGCAGGCAAATGACTGAATGCCACCTCCAGCTCATACAGGGCATCCATGCGCGCTTCGTCTACCCGCGGATACTGGCTCGTCGGGCCGACATACATGCCCGAGAACAGATACGACAGCGAGGGATGGTTCTGCCAGAACGTCACCATGCTGCGCAGTAGATCCGGACGGCGCAGAAACGGGCTGTCCAGGACCGTCGCCCCGCCAATCACGATATGGCTGCCGCCGCCGGTCGCGATATGGCCTCCGTCGTAGGCAAATTTCTCGGCGGTCAACCGGTTACGGCGCGCTTCCTCGAAGAGTACTGTGTTGATCTGTTCGAGTTCATCCCAACTGCTGGCCGGCGGCAGGTTTACTTCCAGAACCCCGGGATCGGGAGTGACGCTGAACGATCGCAGCCTCGGATCGGAAGGCGGAGCGTAGCCCTCCAGCCAGACGGGCTTCTGCAGATACTGGCAGGTGTCCTCGACGGCCGCGAGCAGGTCCAGATAGTCGGCGAGTTTGGACGCATAGGGCAGAAACACATGCAGGCGCCCATCTCGGGCCTGCACGCACAGCGACGGCCGGATCAGCTCCGTCGCCGTTCCCGCAGTGCTCGAGAGCGCGGGCAATGGATCGGCCTCGGGGTTTTTCTCGAACAGATCCATCCGCCGCGCCGGGTGCGACGGAAGGCTGACCCGATCCGCGAATGGCGCAGCCTCGTGCTCGTACTGAATCTCGTCAGGCGCCACCCACGGCATCGACTCGGTTGATATGCGAAAGCCGATGGGCGAATCACCCGGCGTCAGCAGCAGACGCTCTGGGCGAGGAAACCACAGCTGGCTTGACCAGCACAATCGGCCAGCCGGCTTCCGACGGCGAATGGGCAAAATATAGCCGGCCGGCTCCGCTGCCTCGGGTTCGCTGAAAGCAGGCAGCGCGTTATCCGCGCTCACCTGCAGGCGGCGCGTGAGTGCCTCCATGAATGCTAGGGCATCGGCAGCGCTGAAGCCGTACTCCTCATCTTCTCGCGCGATGAGATCGACATTCTCCCAGACCGGGACCCCATCGCTGCGCCAGAAGCAGCTCAGCGCCCAGCGCGGCAGCGGCTCCCCTGGATACCATTTCCCCTGTCCGTAGTGAAGCATTGCTCCCGGCGCAGTCGTTTCGCGGAGGCATTGGATGAGCGCCAGCCCCCGGCTTCGCTTCATTGGCCCCAGCGCATCGATGTTCCACTGCGGGCTCTCCGGCTCATCGAGGCCGACAAAAGTAGGCTCGCCGCCCATAGTCAGGCGCACATCCTGCGCCTTCAGGTCCGCGTCCACCGTGTGCGCAACTTGTTCCACCCGTGCCCAATCCTGGTCACTGAAGGGCCTGGAGAGTCGTGGAGTGTCATTCAGGCGGCGAATCGACATCGAGTAGCCGAAGTCCACGTTCGCCGGTTCAACCGTACCCTCGATCGGCGCGGCATTGGAAGCGCTCGGCGTGCAGACCAGCGGGATATGACCCTCGCCGGCGAAGAGTCCCGAAGTCGGATCCATCCCGATCCATCCAGCCCCCGGCAAAAACGCCTCTGCCCAGGCGTGGAAATCCGCGGAGTCGGTTTGCGGACCGTCCGGATCGCTCTCGTCCGCTCGTATCTGAATCAGGTATCCCGAGACGAAGCGTGCCGCAATTCCCAGATGGCGAAGAATCTGCACCAACAGCCAGGCCGAGTCGCGACACGACCCCATGCGCTGTTCAAGAGTCTGCTCGCATGGCTGGACGCCGGGATCCAGCCGCGTCACGTAGCCGATTTCGTCGCGCAGACTTCGATTCAAATCGACCAGAAAGCCGATCGTTCCGCGCTTACCTCCGGAAACCTTGTCGAGAAAAGTCTGCAGCAGAGGTCCAGCCGGCTCAACCGCGCGATAGGGCTCGAGATCCCTGGCCAGATCCGGCGCGTACTCGAACGGATACTCTTCGACTCCAGGTTCCAGAAAGAAATCGAAAGGGTTGAAGGACGAAAGATCCGCGACAAGATCCACGTCGACCGCAAACTCCGTCGTCTTGTTCTGAAAAAACGCACGCGCCACATGATTGTGGTGCACGTCCAGCTGCCAGTTGAGGGTATGGTCGGCGGGAGTGAGGTTCAGCGAATAGCTTAGGATCGGCGTCCGACAATGCGGGGCCGGACGCAACCGTATGACCTGCGGACCGAGTTTCACCGCCTTGTCGTACCGGTATTCCGTCCGGTGGTTCAGAGCAACCTGTAGGCCCATCGACCCTCATGCGGCCCACGCCCGGGGTATCTGATTCCTGCGCATTTGGCGCTGCAAAATCGCGCATGCACCAGGGTTTGGGGGAAGCCGCTGCTGTAAAACTACCGTAATGAAGGTGCGAATGCTCCAATTTTCTGGACGTCGCGGCTTCTTCTTGCAAACAAAATCCTCACCAATCGAACAGCGTCCCATCCAGCTTTCGGTTAATCGGCAAATACGCGCGTTGATAGGGGTACGTTGCCGCCAGCTTTTCGTCGATTTCCACTCCCAGTCCCGGCGTATCACCTGGATACATGTAGCCTTCTTCAAAAGCGTAACCATGCGGGAATACAGAATCGGTCTCGGCGTTATGCGGCATGTGCTCCTGGATGCCGAAGTTGTGAATCGCCATGCCGAAATGCAGCGCCGCCGCCATGCTCACAGGCGAAAGATCCGTCGCCCCATGACAACCTGTGCGGACATGAAAGAGTGCCGCAAAATCCGCGATCTTTTTCAGCGCAGTCAGCCCGCCGGCATGCGTCACCGTCATGCGGATATAGTCGATCCACTGCTCTCGAAGCAGCTCCTGTGCGTCCCAGATTGTGTTGAAAACCTCACCTGTGGCAATCGGAGTCGTGGTGTGTTGACGGATAACCTTGAAGCCCTCCTGGAGCTCAGCCGGCACCGGATCCTCCATCCAGAAGAGATGATGCGACTCCAGTTCCTTCCCCATCCGCGCCGCTTCAATCGGCGTCAGCCTGTGATGGCAGTCGTGCAGCAGATGCACATCCTCGCCAAACTGTTTGCGCAGGCGCTCGAATAAGTCAGGTACTGACCGGAGATACTTCTCTGTAGACCAGAGGCTCTCTGACGGCAGACCTCTCTCGGCTGGCTCATAGGGCTTGTTTCCCTTGGCTACGCCGTATGTCGAGTCCAACCCTGGAATCCCGCTCTGCGCCCTTACCGCCAGATATCCCAGGCCGATCTTTCTGCCGACAGCATCGATCGTTTCTTCTATGTCTGCCCCATTAGCGTGCGCATAAACCAGGACGCCGTTACGGCTCTTGCCGCCGAGCAGGTTATATACCGGGGTATTCAGCGCCTTGCCCTTGATATCCCAGAGCGCCATATCGACCGCGCCGATAGCCGACATCGTGACAGGACCGCGCCGCCAGTATGCTCCGCGATACAGATACTGCCAGATATCTTCTGTTTGAAAAGGGTCGCGACCGATCAGGCAGGGGATAACATGCTCAGTAAGATAACTTACAACCGCAAGCTCCCGCCCATTCAGCGTTCCGTCTCCGAGACCATAAAGGCCTTCGTCCGTTTCTAGCTTGAAAGTGACGAAATTTCTTCCCGGAGAACATACATTTACGGCGGCCTTGGTGATCTTCATAAACGTTCCTCGCTCAGGCGGCTATGGATGAACACCAACTCCAGAGGGCGTAATCTCTATGTAGTCCAGTGGAGCAGGCTCTCCGTTATCCGGCTTGCCCTCGATCTTCAGCACGTCTCCAGGCTTCAGCGTCGCCGCTCGCACTGTCACCCTCGTAGATGTATCACCATTCATCTGGTCGCCGGGCAATGAATTATCTGCGCGCCATTCCTTGAGCAGATCGCCGTTGAGGTACAAATCGTAAGTCGACGCACCGTGCCGAAAGTCGAAGTAGTGCGCGGCAATATCGTAGGCCCCCGCCGAGCGACTGAAGACCGTGATCGCCGTGCATACAGCTTGGCTCTTGCAAACAACACCCTTACCGCCCGACGCGGTCTCCCACGGAGTCACGTCCACCGGTACATAACCTTCGAGTTGCATACTTTCCGCTTCAATCCGGTCCGGATCATGTCCCACGCGGCCCTTCGCATCCGCGATGCCCGACATTTTGTAGAACCACTGGTTCACCGCGTCGCGCCAAACAATGGCATGCCCTGCCTGGTACTCCGTAAGCGCCAGAACCTTCTGGTAGCGCTCATCGTCTATGCGGCCCTTCAAGCCTTCCCACTCCGTTACCAGATTCGCCGCACCCGCCGCGCCGTCATCGTGCGAGTCGTAAATGTGCTGGATCACCGTCTTGCCTGAATGCAGGGTGTACGTATACGACACATGATGCATGAACAGCAGCAGCGTATCCGGACAGGTCGCAAGCGACTCGTACATGCTTGCCACCTCCGGCGGGTACTGCCCGATGTAGCCCGTCCCTGTTGCCACCGTTCGATCCATGCCCACGCCTTCTTGATTCGCGCGGATCCACTGCCCCCACCCATTTCTCTCCGCCGACTCAATCCCCGGCCCGTAATGCGAGTGCAGAATATCGGTCAGCGTCCCCAGACCCAACGGTCCGGTGTACTCCTCATAAATTGGCCATGAAGAAAGCAGCATGTCGTCAATGGTGCGAACCACTGTTGAATCGTTCCCGAAAGTCAGGCGCGTCCAGTCATCGGCAATCGCCTGCGGCGTTGTGTCGGGGTTCCAGGCCAGCCGTCCGAAGCCATAGAGATTCGCCATCGCCATGGGATGCCCGAGCCAGTTCACATCCAGTCCCACATTCGCCACTCCGGCGAATCCGCCCAGCGGCCTGTCGAAGGACTTGCCCTCGACAATTTCCTTTACTGGCGTGTGCCGATTGTCCGCGCGCAGATTGAAATCCAGAACTTCCTTCCACATCGGGATAAGAAACACGAGGTGCCTCTGCTGTCCGGTGTATTCCTGCGTGATTTGTAGTTCGATGGCTTCGTTCGTGTGTTGTAGCCCCGCGAAAAGCGGCGACACCGGCTCCCGCACCTGAAAATCGATAGGCCCGTGCTTGATCTGCACAATCACGTTGTCGTCGAACTTGCCATCAAGCGGGTGAAAAATGTCGAAGGCCGCCCGCGCGCGGTCGGCCTTCGGGTCATTCCAGTCGAGATGATGGTTGTAGACAAATGCCCGGTACAGCAAGACTCCGCCGTACGGCTTGAGCGCGCGTGCAAGCACATTCGCTGCGTCCATCGGAGTCCGCCCATACTGCGACGGTCCGGCGCGCCCTTCCGAATCCGCTTTCACTACAAAGCCGCCGAGGTCCGGAATCTGCGCGTACAGCTCGTCAACCGTTTTCTTCCACCACTCAATCACGCGCGCATCCAACGGATCGAAGGTATCCAGCCCACCCACCACCTTCGGGCTACTCAGATCGACTGAGATAGCCAGACGCACTCCCCATGGTCGAAAAACATCGGCTACGCGCGCTACTTGCCGGATCATCTCCGGCGTCAGCATCTTCAGGTCGGCGTTGACATTGTTGATCGCGCAGCCATTGATTCCCACGGAAGCCAACAAGCGCGCATACTCCCCGGCCCGTGTCAGCTCACCTCGCACGTTCCCTTCGTCGAAGAAGATCGAGCGCCCTGCATAGCCGCGCTCAATGCTGCCGTTGAGGTTGTCCCACTGATCTACCCATCGGACTGGAGCGGCAGGCGACTCGCTCGTTTCAACGGAGCGCAGATCGTGCTGCTCGGCAATCGCTTGCAGCAAGTGAAACATCCCATAGAGCACGCCGCGCGCATCGGCTCCGGCGATCAGCCAGTAGCTGTGGCCGTGTTCGCGGACGGTCGCCACCGCATAGCCCTCCGGCCGTAATTGCACAGCAGGTTTCCAGTGCGGAAACGCCGTCCGCAATTCTGTAACTGTACCGAGCACAAATGCGCCGCCATTCGGAATGATGCTCTCAACATGCAGCTTCAGCCCCAGCATGCTGCTGGTTCCGCGCATCAATTCGTTCACTGCGCTCTGCACAACAGGTGATTTGTTGAGCGAAACAACGCCCTCGGGCAGCGTGCTGTACTGTGTTTTTACGCGGGCGTCCTGGATTGGCGCATATCTCAGCCATCCTTCCGCGCCTGTCTCTGCAAGGACACACGCGCCTCTCAGCAGCAACGCTCCAAGCAGCGTGAACACCAAACGGTGCACAACATCGCTCCTTTAACGCGGCAAGGGCGCGCTACCCTCAATCGCAAACTCGCTGCTCTGTCCCGTGCCCAGCGCGGGCTGCGCGCCGCCGACGAAGATCCCGTATGTTCCTGGCTGAACACTGCGTTTGCCCGCTGCATCTACTTCGCTCAACTGCCGTGAGTCAAGATCGAAAAGGACATGGAGCATGGATCCCGGCTCGAGGTGCACCCGCTGAAAGGACTTCAACTCGCGAATCGGCGACACATCGCTCGCTGGTGGAGTCAGGTAAAGCTCGACGACCTCATCTCCCGCCCGCTTGCCTGTGTTGCGAACCTCGGTTTCTACCGTGAGCCGTTCGCCGGCCTTCACCGTCTTTGTCGAGAGCTTTAACTTCGAGTAACTGAACGTCGTGTAGCTCAGGCCATAGCCGAAGCCATAGAGCGGCGTTCCTTGGAAGTAGCGGTAAGTTCTCTCCTTCATCGCGTAGTCTTCGAAGCTGGGAAGCTGGTCGATCGAGCTATAGAAAGTCACCGGCAGCCTTCCGCCGGGATTGTTCTTGCCATCCAGCGTCTCCGCAATCGCCTGGCCGCCCGCCTCGCCCGGATACCACGCCTCGAGCACGGCCTGCGCATGCTGCTGCGCCCAATTCACTGCAAGCGCGCTGCCATTCATCAGCACGACCACCAGCGGCTTGCCGGTTGTGGCAATCGCTTCGAGCAGATCTTCCTGCGCCTTGGGCAACTGAATATCCGTCCGGTCACCACCCGAGAACCCCTGCACATGCACGGGCATTTCTTCGCCTTCCAATTCAGGCGAGAGTCCCACAAAGGCCAACACGACATCTACGTGTTCCGCTGCCGCCACGGCTTCGGCGCGCAACGGCTCTACCGGAGGCGTCCAGTTCAGGGTCAGCCCCGCTCCAAATAGCTCTGCGTGATGTCCATACTCCATGCGGAATTCGTGCGGCTGCGTGTCGGCAAAGTGCAGTTGAAAATCGGGAGGCGTGCTGGAGCGGAATCTCGACTTCTCATCGCTTGCATAGCTCGCTACCTCTTTGCCATCGAGATAGACCTTATAGCTCTCCCGATCCTCGCATGGATAACAGTGCGCCAGCGTGATGCGGAAGGGATAGTCCCCCGCAGCCGGCACCGCAATCGTTCCACTCCAACGCACGCCAAAGTCTTTCGCCGACAAGCCCGGCGCGGGGCTGGCTGAATTCCAGTCAAAGTCGATCTCAGGATCGACGCGGGTCAGGACGGGTCCGCCACTCAAGTCTGACGAAGCAAAATACTCCGCCCTCAGTCCCTGCTCCGGCGAGCCCGCAGAAGGATGCAGCGCTGTGCGCGGAACCTGCACCGGCAGGCCTTCTACATAAGGAGATCCCTGCGCATACGTCGCCTTTACGCCACGGAACTCCTCGCGAATTCCCTCCAGCGGCGTGATCGGATGCGACGGCACCGCGTTATAGTTTCCTTCGAGCGCCGCCAGCGCGGTCGCGTTCGGACCAACCACGGCGATCGCCTTTACTCCCGGTTTGAGCGGCAGAAAATCGTTTTCGTTCTTCAGCAACACCATCGATTCGCGAGCCGCCTTCAATGCCAGCGCGCGGTGCGCTGCTGAATCGTCCTCACTGTAGGGAATCTGCGCATAGAGTACTTTGTTCTCAGGATCGAACAAACCTAGCCTGAAGCGCGCCGTGAACAACCGCTTCACTGCCGTGTCGATTGCGCCCTCTGAGATCAGTCCATCCTTCACCGCCTTTACCAGTGCCGTGTAGGTGTCGCCGCAATTCGTGTCCGTACCGGCCAGCACACCCGCTGCAGAGGCATGTTCCGAGTCCGGCGAATACTTGTGTCCATCCTGATGAAAGAAGTCATCGATAGCGCCGCAATCCGACGTGACATATCCGTTGAAGCCCCAGTCTTTGCGCAGCGTCTGCTCCAACAGCATTTTGCTTGCGCACGCTGGAACATCATCGACGGCGTTATAGGCGCACATCACCGAATCCGCATGACCCTCTGTCACGGTGGCGCGAAACGCAGGCAGGTAAGTGTCTTCGAAATCGTGTGTTGAAGGATCGACATTGAAGCGGTGCCGTTCCGATTCCGGTCCGCTGTGTACGGCGAAATGCTTCGGAGTCGCGACGGTCTTGAGATAAGTAGCGTTGTCTCCCTGAAGTCCTTTCACGAACGCAACACCGAGCCGGCTAGTCAGAAACGGATCTTCTCCGTATGTCTCCTGCCCTCGTCCCCAGCGGGGATCGCGAAAGATGTTGATATTCGGCGACCAGATCGTCAGACCGAAATAGATGCTGTGCACGTTGTCGCGCACGGCCTGGTTGTACTTCGCGCGCGCTTCCGTCGAAACCGTCGTGGCAATCTGCCCAACTACGTCGGTGTCCCACGTCGCTGCCATGCCGATCGCCTGCGGAAACACCGTTGCGTAACCCGATCGCGCAATGCCGTGCAGCCCCTCGCTCCACCAGTCGTATTTTGGAACGCCCAGCCGCGGAATTGCGTCTGCGCCATTCATCATCTGCGAGACCTTTTCCTCGAGCGTCATGCGCGAGACCAGGTCATCCACCCGCTTGTCTACCGGCAGGGAAGCATCCATGTAGGGAGCCGTGTTCTGGCACACGCCATTTTTCAGGCACGACGCACACAGAATCGCAAACAACGGCAGTCCGATCTTCCGCCACATAGAATCTGCTTTCTTTCGCACTATTCCCCCTTCAGATACCGTTCGCGATCGCCGGTGCCGTTTCTGGCCTTTCGCGCGCTGTCGATGCAGTCAAAGCCCGATTTAGTACGAGCCACAAACTATAGCTGTCTCAAACTGGCCATGTCAATTGCCGCGCGGGTCCCGATCACGGTCCATCTCGGCGACAGTAAGCATCGAAGTCACGTCCAGAATTTTCATTTCGCCTCCCGGAATCCTGTCCTTCATTTTCCCGCAGTTTGCCGAGCCTTCGCCGTTCGCCGAGCGGCCGGGCGGCGTCGTATTCCCCCGCTCCGCAACGGCTCGTGACTGACTTCCTGAGTCGCTCGTTGCTGTAATACCAGCGCCGCGGCGCCTCGCAACCGCGCTACTTCGCCTTCATGTGTCGGCATCAACCTCGGCGGCAACCCTGCCAGCGTCAACTCGGCGATTTGTGCTTCGATGATCGGCCCAAAGCGGTGCCACGCAGACGTAACATCGCCCGCAATCAGGATTACCTCCGGCGAAAGGCCGGCCAGAATCATCCGCAGTCCTCGCCCAATGTAATAGGCCTGCTTCGTCAGCGCTTCCACGGCGTGGGGATCGCCACCTTCGGCAGCGCTCAACAATTGATGAAAAGTAACGGCCTGGGAGGGATGCGACATGTCGGCATAGTAGCGCAGCGCCGAACGGCACGAGGCAAACGTCTCCCAGCAACCCTTCATGCCGCACGCGCATAGCGGGCCATTCGGATCCAGCGGAGCATGCCCAAACTCCCCCGCCATCCCATGCTGTCCGGTAACGAGGTGCCCGTTCGCAAAAATGCCCGTTCCGATGCCTTCGGAAACAGTAACCAGAACCGCATTCCGCACCCCGTCCATCCGCCCAAACCAAAGCTCGGCCAGGAGGCAGGCGTTGGCGGCGTTTTCAAGCGCCACATGCAGGCCCGTCTTTCGTTCAATCGCCTTCTTTATGTCGAAGACCGGCCAATGCAGATTGGGCGCGAAAATCAGGCGCTCCGTCTTAGGATCGACCCGCCCCGGGAGACTGATCCCAATCCCTTCCACCGATTTTCTCGGAAAGTTCGCCTTCAGTCGAAGGATGCAATCAATCAGCAAGTCGACCGCAGCCGTCGGGTTCGCGCTCAATGGAATGACCGACCTCGACAGCAGCCGCCCATTCAGATCCACAACCGCGACCGCCGATTGCGCAGGATGAACATCGGCGGCAATGACTACGAGATCCTCGCTCAGTCCGAGCAGCGTAGGCCGTCGCCCGCGCGGCCTGCGCGCGATCGCACCCTCCTGCACCCACTTCTCGTCGATCAGCTGCTCGATAATCAGTGAGACAGTGCTCCGTTGCAGTCCTGAGTGCCGCGCCAGTTCCGCGCGCGAGATCGGCTGGCGGGAACGAATCATCTGCAGCACGATATCGCGGTTGATATGGCGTGCCGTTTCACTCGATGCCAGTTCAACAGAGCTCAGGTCGACACGCCGCATGCCCGTTGCTCTGCGTCCGGGTTGTTTCGCCTGCTTATTCATCAGCACACAAGAATAATCGCAATTGACCGTACGGTAATCACGATTGTGAATTCTAGCGGTTTACCCCGCTTGCCAGATAGCCGCCATCGATCACCAGAATCTCTCCGGTCACAAACGAGGCGGCATCCGAGGCCAGATAGATCGCGCCGCCCGCTATCTCATCGAGTCGGCCAAAGCGGTTCATCGGAGTGCGCATCAGCAGTTCGCGCCCCCGCTCCGTGTTCGATACCAGCTCGTCATTCAAGGCGGTTGGAAAGATTCCGGGAGCAATGGCGTTCACCGTTACTCCATGGGGCGCGAACTCGACAGCCAGCGATTTCGTGAGCGCACCCACCGCTGCCTTGCTGGCGCCATACGCCGCCACGTCGCGGAACGCGACGAGTGTCGCCAGCGAAGCAATATTCACTATTCGCCCGTAGCCTTGCTCAATCATGGTTCGGCCGAAAATTTGGCAGGCGCGCAGCGTTCCCGTCAGATTGGTATCCAAAATCTTCGACCAGTCTTCTTCCGAGCATTCCAGCGTAGGAACGCGAAGCGTCGTCCCGGCCGAATTTACCAGGATGTCCACCCGCCCGAATTTGCGCCGCGCATCGTTGTGCAGGGTTTCAATTGAGGCGCGATTCCGCACGTCGGCGACACACCGCAGCGATCGGCGTCCCAGCCCTTCGATCTCGCCGGCAATCCGGTCTACCTCATCGGCGCGGCGGGAGGCTGCGACCACGTCGGCTCCGGCTGAGGCCAGGCCAAGCGAGATCGATCTCCCCAGGCCTGAGGTTCCACCGACGACCACAGCGCATCTTCCCGTCAAATCGAAATAGCCATTACTCAAATCGAACACTCCCGCCGCAATCGAATACTCCAGAATACAAACTTAATCGCAAATAGGAGGAACGAAATTCTAGCACGCCATACTCGTGCCCGGTAACCCCGACTGTTGTCGGTGGTCTCGAAATAATTTGCACTATCCCCTTGACAACCCTAAAAAAATAGCAATATTGTTCGCTTTATCGCGAACTCCTGGCTCCGAAAAGTTCGTTCCAGGAACCTGAATCCTTGCTCTCAATCGTTGAGAATGAAAAGAGGCGATGCAGCAGGTTAGAGTCCTGCACAAATAATACAAGACACGAACAAATAGCTTTTAGTTTCTCGTAAATCGATGCAGCATCAGGCCATAAAAGTCTTTCGAGCCTGTACTTGCACGTCTGCGCCAGTCGCACGTTTTCACCCATTTGGAGGTCTCATGAAATCGTTCGGACGCGTAATTCTCAAGCCGCTGTATACCCGCGAAGATGCCGGACTCGGAGCATTCGCAATCTTCCTACTGCTCGCCGTTCTTGCCGCCTTGCCCATAGCTGGCATCGCCGATGTGCTCTACGGAACCTTGATCGGGACCGTTACCGACAAAACCGGTGCGGTCGTACCGGGCGTGACCGTGACCGTGACGAACCAGGGCACGGGAGCAGTCCGCACTGCGGTTACCGGCGCCCAGGGCGACTATCTGGTAAACAACCTGCCTTCGGGCATGTACACCGTAGCACTGCAGGCGGCCGGTTTTGCGGGGTTTACGCAAAAGAACGTGATGATTGCGATCAACCGGGAGGTGCGCATCGATGCCACGCTGCAGCCGGCGGGTACGACACAGACGGTGACGGTGACGACAACTGCGCCGATACTGCAAACCGAAACTGCGGAGGTCAACCACGAGCTTACCAGCGAGCAGATTGGACAGCTTCCCATCACATCCAGCCAGGGCCGCAATTACCAGACCCTCTACACACTCATTCCGGGCGTAGCCGCAGTCCAGGAACAGAACTCGACCGCTTCCAACCCGTCGCGCGCCATGTCGCTCAATGTGAATGGCGTCGAAGACATGAGCAACACGACACGGATCGACGGTGCCGTGAATACGTATGCCTGGCTGCCTTACCTGGTTGCCTATGTTCCGCCCGCGGATTCAATCCAGACGGTCAACATCGTGACCAACTCCTTTAACGCTGAGCAGGGTGTCGCAGGGGGCGCTTCGATCAACGTCATTACCAAGAGCGGCACCCGGGACCTCCACGGCAGCGTGTGGTGGTACTACCAGGACGCCGCTATCAGCGCGCGTCCCTATACGGCGACCCCACAGGCCGAGCCCACGGTGCCGAAGAATATCTTCAACGAATACGGCTTCGCGGTCGGCGGTCCCATCTACATCCCAAAGATCCTCACCGGCCGGGACAAGCTTTTCTTCTTCCAGGATTTCGAGAGGGTCACGCGGCGCCAGCTGATTACCGGAACCCAGACCGTCCCGACTACGCCATTACTGACCGGAGATTTCTCGGCTGTGGCAAGTGGAATCGGTGCGGCCAACACCATCCTCTACGATCCCCAGCCCGGCGGCACGGGACCTTACCTGCCGCTCGGTTCTCGTCCTACGTTCCTGTCTGAATACGGATGCAACTGCATCCCCGCGTCCAGGGCATCGTCGGCCGCCCTCACGATGCTGGCGTTGCTGGATCCGATTTCGTCGGGTGTTACCAATCCAAACTATGCGAACCAGCTTGCGAACGATTTCCTGGGCAGCGGCACGCTCGGATATAACCGCAATACGTCGGATACGAGGATCGACTACGTCCCGAACCAGAGCACGACAATCTTCGGGAAATATGCCATCGAACCCTTTTCCGTTACCGACCCGCAGGAGTTAGGGGCGGCCGGCGGCGGCACCTTCGACGGCGGCCAGCCCGGCGCGGCAAGCGGGCGCATTCAGAATGTCGGGCTCGGCGTCAGCCATGTCTTCAGCCCCAGCCTGGTCCTCGACTGGGACTTCGGCTATACGCGCCAGAGAACGGGCGCGCAGTCCTTGGTCGATCTTGCTGCCGGCTACTATGGCCTGGATGTACTAATGATTCCAGGCACCAACGGAGTGGGCACGAACTACATCGGCCAGCCGACCTTCGCGTTCGGAAACGTAACCAACCAAGGCGCCACCTCAGCGTTTTCCTCTCTCGGAAACAGCAACGGCGCCAACCCCTTCCTGTTTCGCGACAATCAATTCACGGGGGATGTGAACCTGAGCTGGAACAAGGGCCTGCACGCGATGAAGTTTGGCTTCACTTACTATCACTTCGACCTGAACCACTTCCAGCCGACCAGCGGAGGCGGCGTCAGCAGTCCGCGCGGCGGATTTCAGTTCCAGGGCGCGATGACTGCCAATTCGGCTAATTCGATTACCGTCTACAACACGCTGGCGGATATGCTGCTCGGCCTGCCCAACAACGGGACCGGCATCGCGGTGGCCAAGGAAACGCAGCTCACCGATCCCAATTCTCTGCGCTGGACGGAGATTGCCCTGTACGCGCAGGATCAATTCAAGGTGAGTCCAAAGCTGACCGTCACCTATGGTCTCCGCTACGAGTTCTATCCTCCGCCATACCGCAATCTGACGGGTGTTTATCGCCTCGATCCGACGCTGCCGCAGTCGGGCAACGTCTTAGTGGGCGGCGTGGGCAGTGTTCCGCACAACGCCGGCTTCGACATGAGCTGGGGCACCATCTTTCCGCGCCTTGGTATTGCCTATCGCCTGACTGACCGCTGGGTGATTCGCACCGGGGCCGGCATCACCTCCGATCCCGACAGCCTGCGCTTCCTGCGCGATACCTTCCCCGAAGACCTCGCGCCGACTTATAGCGGAACCGCAACCGGTACTGTGGCGCAGGATTTTACGACCGGCACGTACCTGACTCTCACCAACGGCATTCCGGCGCCAGTTATCCCGGACTACTCCACCGGCTATGCGTCGCTTCCTGTCAGCGGATCGACGAATACAGCTCCGGCGAACTATCGCCGCGGCTACATTGAGAGCTGGAACCTGTTCGTGCAGGGAGATCTCGGCGCGAAGTTTGTGGCGAACATCGGATATGTGGGTACGCGCGCCGTGCGCCAGCTCGCCGGCTACACGCTGAACGCTGCGCCACTGCCGAGTGGTTCAACGCTCTGCATGGCCAACGGACAGTACAATCCTTCGTCGCCGAATTTCACAAATCCGCTTGGAAAGAACCCTTGCAATTTTGCCGCGAACGAAACTATCAACCTGGAGCACTGCGCCGGCGCTGCCAACCCCGTCTGCTACAACAGCGGCGGCATCACTATGAACGCGCCCACCTTCAGCGCGAACTACAACGGCCTGCAGACGCAACTGACGCGGCTCGCGGGTCGCTCGGCGCAGTTTGGGCTCGTTTATACGTGGTCGAAAGCGATGGACGACGAGGATAACGGCGCCGGGTCGGGATCAGCCGGCACGGCATTCTCCTATCCGGCGTACTTTTACATGAACCGGAGTCTGGCAGTCTACGATCGCAAGAACAACCTGCAGTTCTGGGGAATCTATTACCTGCCGTTCGGACCCGGTCAGCGCTGGGCTACCAGTGGTGTTCCAGGGGCAATCCTTGGTGGCTTCCAGCTGAATGGGCAGCTCAGCCACATCAGCGGCGTGCCGTTCTCCGTGAGTCCGACATCGAACACCCTCAACTCGCCGGGCAACACGTTGTACGCACAGTTGGTTAAGCCTTACCACCAGTTGGGCGGGCATAACCGGACCCCGGGTAACACCGCTGTTTCGGGCGGAAAACCCTGGTTCGATCCAACTTCGTTCGCCAACCCGGCCGAGCCGAAATACACGAACACGATGTTACCCTCAGAAATCGCTTCTCCGGTCTTCGCGAACACCGCGCGCAACGGGTTCCGGGGCCCCGGAGGGACATATGTCAATGCCAGCATCTTTCGCTCGTTCCCCGCGTATAAGGAGTCGGCCTTTCAGATTCGCTTCGAGGCGTTCAATCTGTTCAATCATCCGATCCTGAGCAACCCGAACACGACCGTAGGAGGCGGAACGTTCGGCTATATCACAAGCTTTGGCACGACGTCGCCGCAGGCGCCGCGCGTGCTCCAGTTCGCCGGGTACTTCAAGTTCTAAGGTCGCTGGTTGGATTTAACAGTGTCTGAGGTGTCCGTCCCGGGTGCAGGACACCTCAGACAAGCTGGTGCCGTTCCGTTGAATCTTGGGTCTGCCCGTGGCCTGATGGGCGCGAAATGCCTCTCAATACGCGCTCGACACGGGCCTTGTTTCCGCCGCGAAATGCTCCCGATACCAGTCCACTGTCTCTCGAATCGCCTCTTCCATGCCGTATCGTGGCCGCCAGCCCAGTCTTTCCCGCGCCTTGCTCGCGTCCAGATACTGTTCGCGGATCTCTGAGCTTGCGACGTTCTGAATCACCGGCTCCAGATCGCTTCTGCCCAAAATGTCGAGCGTCATGCGTACGATCTCCAGCACCGTAAGATGCGCTCCAAGACTGAAGTTGAATGCTTCTCCTGAAATCGACTCGTCCTCAGCCAGCCGCTCGCCCAGTGTCAGGTAGCACTCAGCCGCGTCCTTCACATAAAGAAAATCACGGACAAACTTCCCATCGCTGCGAATCACAAACGGCTCGCCCGCCAGCGTTGCCTTGATCAAGCCTGGCAGGGTGCGGCTGAAGTTCAGATCGCCGCCACCAAAAAGATTGCCGCAGCGCGCGATCGCGGTCTTCACTTCGTAGGTCGCGGCATACATTTGCGCAATCAAATCCGTACACGACTTCGAAACATCGTAGGGATAGCGCCCCTGGAGAGGATGCGTCTCTCGATAAGGCAGGTTTTCGCTCGCACCGTAGGCCTTGTCCGAGGATGCCACCACCACGTTTGAGGTTCCTGCGAGTCGGCACGCCTCCATCACATTCCACGTGCCCATCACATTCGTGCGCAGCGTGCCCACCGGGTCGCGCTTGGCCACCTGCACTAGGGGCTGAGCAGCGAGATGAAAGACGGTGTGGGGTTCGTATTCTGCGATAGCCCGCTGCATGGTCGGCAGCGATTCCAGTTCGCCCGATAAGGTGGTGATCCGCTCGATCAACCCCTCGCGCACCACCATGCTTTTCGGAGCGTGATCGCGAACCAGTGCGACGACCTCCGCACCATCGCGTATCAGCGCCTTCACCAGCCAGCCGCCCATCAGGCCGGTGGCTCCGGTTACGAAGACCGTCTTGCCTTTCCAATAGGAACCCACTCCAACCTCACTCCAGATCAGGTATCGCTTAAAAGAGTAGCTGATCTCGAAGGTGGGAAGTGGTCGAAGACGTGCTATTCGTAGCGAAGCGCCGTCATGGGATCGACCTCGGAGGCTCGTCGCGCCGGCAGTGCACAAGCAATTGCCGCCACTGTTGCGAGTAGCACCGTCACAGCGAGGAGGATCAGCGGATCGCGCGAGCTGCCCTCAGCCCACCGAACCAGAATCTTGTTCAAGGCCAGCGTCAGCATCACTCCGGCCAGAATGCCGCCGCCCACACTCATCACTGTCGATGCGAAGACAATGCGCAGCACGTGCCCACGCTGCGCGCCCAGCGCCATGCGGATTCCAAACTCGTTCGTCCGTTGTTCCACCGAATACGACACCACACTGTACAACCCGACCGCTGCCAGCGCCAATGCCAGCACTGCGAATGCGCCGAAGATCCACGCCACCAGGTGCTCCTGCTGCCACTCCGGCTGATCTGAGATCCATTGCTCCAGGTTCTGGACCTGCCCGATGACCTGCTGGTCCGGATCCACCGCATTCACCTGCGCCGCCACCGCATGCACCAGCGACAGCGGAGGCACATCCGACCGGACCAGTATCTGCGTATACGTGCCCATGACCATAGTGAAGGGAAGAAACGCCTCCGGCTTGATCGGATTTCGCAGGCCGTCATCGCGTTTGTCGGCGATGATGCCAACGATCTGCATCCACCCATCTGCGCCCGGCGCCATCAGCACGAACGGCGGCTGAGGCGTCAGCGCCGCTACCTTCAGCGAGTGGCCGATCGCGTCGCCATTCGGAAAATATTGCGTCGCCAGCGTCTGGTTGATCACCACCACATGCGCCGCGTTGTGATTCTCCGTCTCATCCCAGATACGTCCCTGCGCCAGCCTGATCCTCAGCGCCGGAAAATACCCCGGGTTCACCAAGTTGATCAGCGCAGACTGCTGCTCCGTCGCCGGACGCCCCAGGATCTCAAATTTCGTCTCGAAGCCGTTCGACGGGGGGGTCGCATTCGACGACATCGCCGTCATCGTCACTCCCGGCACCGTACCAGCCTTCGCGAGAAGCTGTTCGAAGTACGCCGACCGCTCAGCCCACGTCGTGTATGTGCCATCGTGGATCGGAATCCCCACCGACATAACATTGTGCGGATCATACCCAAGCGGCGTGTGCAACAGCTTCAGAAAGCCCTCCATCGCCGCGCTCGCTCCCGCCAGCATCAGCAGCGTCAGCGCAATCTGCCCGGCGATCAGCGCGTTGTGGGTCGCGCGTCCGCGCACGCCACCGGCAACGCGCCGCGTGCTCGACTGCATTACCTGGCTCACCTCGGGACGCGACAACTGCAACGCCGGCCATAGCCCGAACAGGATCCCCGTCAGCATCGCCACTCCTACGCTGAACGCCAACACAGGCAAGTTGATTCGTATCGCCGCCTCATGCGGAAACTGGTTCTGCGGCAGCATCGCCACCATCACCGCCAGCAGGCGATACGCGAGCAGTACACCGAGCACTGTGCCTGTCAGAGCCAGCATCAGCGACTCCGTTAGCAGCTGCCGGATAATCCTGCGTCGGCTCGCCCCGATCGCTGCCCGCACCGCGAACTCGTGCTGCCGCGCCGCGCCCCTCGCCAGCAGCAGAATCGACACATTTCCGCACCCGATAGCCAGCAGCAGTCCGACGGCGCTGAAAAGCAGTGCCAGCGTCCCGCCCAGGTCGCGGACAAAGTGCTCGTTCAGCCCCTGAACGTGCATCTGAAAATGCTCCGGGAAATTTTGCGGCTTTTCCTTGGCAAACTGCTCCATCAGCGGCTGCAGAGCCGCGTCTGCCGCCGCGTGCGTCACGCCCGGCTTCAGGCGCATCGTTATGTTGTAGGAACGTTCCGGAACCTCCAGCAGCTTCGCCGGCAGGTAGACATCGCCGTCGTTCCACGTGAACCGTGGCGCGGCCACGCCCACAATCGTGTAGTTCTTCCGAGTCAGCTGTAACGTTTTGCCCACGACCGACGGGTCGGAATTGAAATGCCGCTGCCAGAACTTGTAGCTCAGCACCGCCACCGGCTGGGGATCCTGTCCATCGATCGCGTCCGACGGCACCAGTCCCCGGCCCAGCAACGGTGGCACGCCGAAGAAGTTGAATGCATTGGAAGTAAAACCCGTCCCATTCACATCTTCCGGAAGGTCGTGCCCGGTCACCATCAGGCTCCGGTAGTCGAAGCCTATAAAATCGTCGACCACGGGCGACTGCCGCAACTCCTGGATCTGTCGGCCTGTCAGGGCGATGTACCGGTCCTGCCCGGCTTTGTCCTTGACGACCATGTGCGCCATCCTGTCGGCGTTGGCATACGGATAGGGGTCCATCAGCACCGCATACACCACGCTGAACACCGCCGTGGTCGCCCCGATCCCCAGCGCCAGCGAAATGACTGCGGTCAGCGTGAATCCCGGGCTCTTTCGCAACTGCCGGAACGAATAGCGGAAATCCTGAAGCAGGGTCTGCATGGCGCCTCCCTGAAAAACAACGATCCGCCTTCGCAGGAGCACGCGGCCTGCCATCGGCGTTCGTCACGAAGCCACTCAATCTACAGGGGCGATCTCCTCTGCACCCATGCTCCGCGTTGTCCAGTTCCGCTCTTCCGTGTTCACAACCGAACAATGGGAAAGTGACGATTTACAGTCCTGGAGAATTTCCTTGACATATTCCTATATGGGAATATATTTAAAGCATGGCACGAGCGGCAACAACAGCGGACGTCTTCAACGCAATCGCCGAGCCCCGGCGGCGCGAGTTGATTGGTGTGCTCGCGGATGGCAAGGAGTACGCGGTCGGTGAGGTGGTCGTGCGTCTGCGGATGTCGCAGCCGGCTGTTTCAAAGCATCTGGGGGTTTTGCGCAAGGTTGGGGTGGTATCGGTGATCAAGCGCGGACAGCACCGGATGTACCGGTTGAATGCGGCCGAACTGAAGCCAGTGCATGACTGGGTGAAGATGTTTGAGCGGTACTGGACGCATCAACTGCGTCAAATCAAGGAGCGGGCGGAGCGAAAGGCCCTGGAGCGAATCATTTCAAGCGACAGCGGAACAAAAAGCGGAAACAGGGAGGAATGATGGCAGTGAATATTCAGGAACAGGCGGTTCAGACATTCGAGATTGTGAAGCAAGAGGAGATTGCGGCGCCGATCGGCATTGTGTTCGAGACGATTCTGGAGCAGATGGGGCCTTTGAACTCCACTCCGGAGAAACCGATGCCGATGAAGCTGGAAGCCTGGCCCGGCGGGCGATGGTTTCGCGACCTGGGAGACAACGCGGGCCACTTCTGGGGAGTAGTGCAGGCGATCAAGCCGCCTTCGCTGCTGGAGATATGCGGACCGCTCTTTATGTCGACGCCGGCGGTCTCCAATCTCCAGTACCGCCTGACAGAGGAAAACGGATTGACGCGAGTCCGGTTCGTGCATCGGGCGATGGGCTGGATTGGCGAAGGGGACCGCGGAGTGGATGCCGGCTGGACCGACCTGATCACGCGCATTCGCACGGCGGCAGAAAAGCTCGGCAGCAGACGCTGAACGAAAAGGAGAGCGTATGTGTCCGGTATGTATAGCAACTGTGGCCTGGATCGCTGCAAGCGCCACTTCGACGGGCGGCGTCTCAGCACTGGTCGTGAGCAGTTTTCGCGGCAAGAACAACCTGAATAACAAAGAACAAGGAGAGAAACATGGAGCACAAGAAGGGAGATCTCACAATGAAAACACCTCCGATCGTGTCACCAGAGGAGTGGGAGGCTGCGCGCCAGCAACTGCTCGTGAAGGAGAAGGCCTTTACCCGCTCGCGTGACGCTCTGGCCGCCGAGCGCCGGCGAATGCCGTGGCTGGCGGTGGATAGGGATTATCAATTCGACGGCCCGAAGGGCAAAGCGAGCCTGCTTGACTTGTTCGACGGCCGCCGTCAGCTCATCGTCTACCGTGCCTTCTTCGAGCCTGGCGTCTTCGGTTGGCCCGACCATGCCTGCCGCGGCTGCTCCTTGGGAGCCGATCAAATTGCCCACCTCGCCCACCTGAACGCCCGCGACACCACTCTCGCGTTCGCATCGCGTGCATCGCAGGCGGACATCGGGCGTCTGAAGGAGCGGATGGGCTGGAAGATGCCGTGGTACACCATCACGGATGACTTCGACAAGGATTTCGGCGTGGATGAGTGGCATGGCCACAACGTCTTCTTTCGCGGCAGCGACGACCGTATCTTCCGCACTTACTTCATCAACAATCGCGGCGACGAGGCAATGGGAAGCACCTGGACCTATCTCGACATGACGGCGCTCGGACGCCAGGAGGAATGGGAGGACTCGCCGGAGGGCTATCCCCAGACCCCGCCATACAAGTGGTGGAACTGGCACGACGAATACGCCGCCTCCGCCTCTCCCGACCCGAGGTGGGTTAAGGTGGTGGATAACGCCAACGTGACTTTAAAGCTCGACTAGTTCGGTGAACCCAAGTGATCGCTCAAGTCGGAGGCGTGCCGTGCCACTGGTCCCGGCCGAGGGTCTGGGAGTGGCGGATGGCGGCGATGGTGTCAAACGCTTACGTCGCTCGAAGGCGTCGGTTACGAACGCGGTGGGTGAACGAAATGCAATGAGATCATCGTGTTCGGTCGGCGCCAGGGCCGCCCGCATCCTTCCTGGATGCGTTACATTCTCTTCATGGAGTCTGCATGCCGACAGAAGTAGGGGTTAAGCACGACCTCGCAGTCGTAATTCTTTGCGGCGGCAAAGGATCTCGCATTTATCCCTTCTCCGAATACTTTCCCAAGCCCATGATGCCCATCAGCGGGCGTCCCATCCTCGTCCATCTCATGCAGATTTACGCCAGGTTCGGCTTTCGCCGCTTCGTCCTTGCCGCCGGCCATCGCAAGGAGATGCTCTTCGACTACTTCGAGGGCCGCTTTCCCGACTGGGAGATCAAGATCCTCGACACCGGCGTCGAAGCCGATACCGGCGATCGCATCCTCGCCTGTCTCGATCATGTCGGAGATCAATTTTTCGCCACCTATGGAGATGGCCTCGGCAACATCGACCTTGCCGCGCTTCTCGACTTCCACAACGCCAGCGGAGGACTGGCCACGGTCACCGCGGTCCCCCTCCGTTCGCAATTCGGCACCCTTCAATTCAATCCGGACAGGCAGGTCGAGAGCTTCACCGAGAAGCCCATCATTCGCGACTCCTGGATCAATGCCGGATTCTTCGTCTTCGACCAAAAAGTCGCCGCGCATTGGGCTGGTCATAGTCTCGAATCGGAGATTCTGCCCCACCTCGCCAGTCAGGGGTCTCTCTATACCTGGTTGCATCACGGATTCTGGAAGTCTATGGACACCAGTAAGGACCAGCAGGAAATGGAGCGCCTTGCCGAAGACGGCTCCGCCCCGTGGACGCATATCCTTCAAACCGCATCGCTTGAAGAGTCGAATCGCTAAACCTGCCATGTCAATCCCGGCCCCTGTAATTTGCCTCCTATCTCATTGATTTCAGGGCTCTGGCTTGGAGAAATACTTGGCCGGTCATTTCGCCCGGCCATCTATAATGAAGATAGCGACAAAGGCCCGCGGCAACCGCCGCGAGGCGTTCTGCACCTTGGGGCGACACCCAGATCCATTCCTGTAAATCCCATGGAATTAATGACGAAGAGCCAACGTCTTTGTTTTCAATGAGCGTCTGTAAGTCATTTGCTTTCTGGTATGTAAATGTAAACCATTTGTTATCTGACGATTACAGTCGAGGTACAGGCTAACCCCAATGGAATGAATCGGTAACGAAAATCGAGAGGGGGTGGGGTTGGGGTGGCATCGCCTCGAATACAAAGTAGTGACAAAGCAATGACATGGGAATGTCAGCAATTCCGCACTCATCCCGGAAAATTAGGGTTCAGTGAACTGGAAACAGACCTGGAATCAGACATCGATGAGCGCACTATACTTTCCCACCCCGCTATATTTGCCGACCAATAGAGCTGCCTACAGAATCGGTAAGCGGGCTTTGGATCTTCTGATCTCCATTGCGGTGCTGCCTGTGGTTCTCATCCTGGTAGCGGTAGTCGCCATCCTCGTGAAGGCAACCTCTCCAGGGCCAATCTTCTACCGACACGTCCGCGTCGGCCTGAGAAAGAAGCCATTCGGTCTCTGGAAGTTCCGGACGATGATCCACGGAAGCGACCACATATTCTGGAACCACCTCGCCGAGAATCCCGAAGCCCGCCGGGAGTGGCAGTGCTACCGGAAACTAAAGCGCGACCCTCGGATTACAAAGATCGGCTCGTTCCTGCGCCGGACAAACCTCGACGAACTGCCCCAGATCCTCAATGTGCTTCTGGGCGATATGAGTCTTGTAGGTCCACGACCTGTCGTAGAGGAGGAACTCACCCGATATGGAGCGGGGGGCACACTATACGCAGCGGTTCTGCCCGGCATCACGGGACTGTGGCAGGTAAGCGGTCGGGGATCTCTGCCCTATGAGCGCCGGGTCGCACTTGATGTTGAGTACGTAAGCACATGGTCCTTCACCAGAGATCTGCTGGTCCTGACGAAAACATTGAACGCCGTCTGGACGTGCCGCGGCGCATTCTGAGCGATGCGTTTAGGCCTGGCAAATAGCCAGTAACACGATTGAACCGGCATACTGCGGAAGCGCCGATTTCCTCTTTGCTCATGCTCTTTCGTAGAATGTGCTCGTCTCCATTCCGCGGCCAGAGCTGTGTTGAATGACGACAACGAGGCTTTATGGGAACACTGCGGCAGAGAAACCCCCATCTTCTGATCGTGCCCATGATCGTGCTCCTGGCGTTTCAGCCCTTGCCCTACCTGCGTGCCCAACAAGCTGCTTCAATAACGGGTGTCACGGCCGATATCCCGGTAAGCACCTCCGCGCCGCCTAACCAGCAGGAGATGGCGGAGATTCTCCGCGTGTTAGGAGAAATGCGCCAGGAACTAAAAGATTCGCGACAGGAGGTTGAAGATCTCAAGAAGGAAGTGACGGAGCTTAAGGAGGAAGTAGCTGCAACTACGAACGGTTCAAGCGGCGCCGAAGCTCTCAAGACCGCTGTGGATCAGCTTCAAGACGATCAACAGGTTGTTCAATCCCAGGTGAAGACGCTCGAACAGACTAAAGTCGGGACGGAATCGAAATATCCGCTCAGCCTCACCGGAATGATTCTCTTCAACTCGTTTGCTGTGAATGGGGCCGTGGATAATCCCGTTCTGCCGCTAATTGCTCTGCCCAGGAATGCGCTCTACGTGCATCATTCCCTGGGAGCCAGTCTCGAGCAAACCCAATTGGGGTTGAATGCTACCGGTCCGCGGCTCTGGGGTGCACGTACTTCAGCAGACGTGACCATGGACTTCTTCAATCCCACCGATTACACAGTTATACCGCCGCCAAACACGATGAATCTGCGGTTGCGCACCGCAGCCGTGAATCTAGATTGGGAAGATACTCAGATAGCAGCCGGGCTGCAAACACCGTTAGTGACTCCTCTTTCTCCAACGTCGTTCGCTACTGTAGGTGAACCGGCGTTGGCGTGGTCAGGCAATCTGTGGACCTGGCTCCCCCAGGCTACAATCGAGCGGAGGTTAGCAGCTGAGGGCTCTCGTCACGCAGTGCTGGCTTTCGGAATCCTCGATCCGACGGCGGGTGATGCCACGGGTACGCAGGCGTATGGAATTTTACGGCAGAGCATACAACCCGGTTACGAAGGTAGAGTCGCCTACGAATGGGGCGATCGACTGCGACCTTATGAAATTGGAGCAAATGGCTACTACACGCGGCAACTCTATTCCGGAAGCCGGCCTTCCGAGACTCAGGCCTTAGACTTCTGGGCGGGCACTGCGGACTGGCGTATTCCGCTGGGTGGAATGGCAGAACTTTCCGGTGAATTTTATCGAGGTCGGGGGATCGGCGATCTTGGCGGCGGCGCGTTCAAGAACATAGTCATGGAGAATGGCGCGCAGTATGCGAGTGGCCTCAATGCAACGGGTGGATGGGCTCAACTGAAGTGGCATTTCGCTCGCAGCCTTGAGGCGAATGCGTTCTTCGGAGAGGATAGTGCCGAGGCCAGTCAGGTCCGCGATCAGGGAGCGGTTGCAAACCCATCGCCGTATCTGTACTTGGTAAAAAACCAGAGCACTGCCGCAAATATTATCTTTCGCCCTAAGACGTATTTGGTATTTTCCGGCGAATACCGATACCTGCGATCCTGGTATATCTATGGCCCTGCCAGTAGCGCACAAACTGTCGACCTCACCATGGGTTACCTCTTCTGATGCTCTCCGGGAAAACGCTCCGCGGGCTTTCGCTTTGTCTGGTCATGTGGAACACTCTGCATATATTGCATGCGAGTGGTCAACCGACAGAGGTAATGGCAGAGGCTAAGGTAAGACTCACGGGTACCGAGAACGCTTCAAAGCACAGTTCAAATGAAGGCGTGGTGTTGTGGCTGATTCCGGTTGATGCTTCCGCCAGCACGGCAGGCTCACCTGCGTCGGCGAAGGAGCACCTTCAACTCGCGCAAAAAAATAAACAGTTTGTCCCCCACTTACTAGTCGTGCAAGTTGGCAGCGTCATCGACTTTCCAAACCTGGACCCTTTTTTTCATAATGTATTTTCTTACTTTAACGGCAAGAGATTCGATCTCGGTCTATATGAGAGTGGTTCAAGCAGAAGCGTACATTTCGATCGGCCCGGAGTTTCTTACATTTTCTGCAATATTCATCCTGAGATGAGCGCGGTGGTAGTTAGCGTGCCAACACCGTATTTCGCTGTGTCTTCCCCTGCCGGCAGTCTTATCATCCGTGACGTTCCTCCAGGGGCTTATGCGATGCACGTGTGGGCGGTGGGGAGTTCTGACTCAAATCTGGCTGCAATCGGGCGCCGGGTCTCGGTTTCGGGCAACAGCATAGATCTGGGTACAATTGCAATCGAGGAGTCTGCACCTGCGGCCCACAAGAATAAGTTCGGAGAGGACTACGAAGAGAAAAGACCGGCGGCTTATTGAAGGCTCAATCTGATCGAGACTTTATGAGGCTATCTTCAGCGACGTAATCGCCGTCAGCCCGAGACCGCGCGAGCAGTCCGTTGCGTACAGCAGAGTGTGGTTATCCTTCCACTCAGGCGTGTATGCGTTGCAATCGCCATGGGTAAGCTGCTTCGTGTCGCCCGACAGAAGATCTAATAAGATCAACTGCCATCGTTCCGCAACCAGCGCCTGCATTACGAGGAGCGTGCCATTCGGGGATTGTGCCGGTGAACTCGCCGTGCCATCATAGCCAGCCACAGGGCGTGGAGGAATCTTTGGAGAAACAGTGAAGATGCGTTCTCTGCTTTGATAGATGGCGCTCAAGAGGAAGGTTCCGGAAGACCCAGTTCTGAGAGTGCGAACATCGTAAGCCGGGGAGGTCATTCTTACGGGAGAGGCGTTCCCGCCGGCCCTGGCACAATCGCGGAGGTCAGTGATCCAGGCGCTGCCGTGTCCATGATCCTCACGCAGAAATGCGAGATGATATCCGTCGGAGGATATCGCCGGATTCTCCGCATCACGGATCTGGCATGCTGTGAGATCTGCCGCCCCAGAATTGAGATGCGCGAGCCGTGAACCCGTGCCCGACGCCTCCTCAACCCACAGACCCTTTCCTATGAGGTTGGTAGTGAAGGTCAATTGGTCGACTGTTGAACTCTCGCGATGGTAAAAACCAGAAGGGTTCATGTCTCCTCGCAGAACGCGATAGCCACCTGGAAGCATAGCCACATAAAGGAGCCCGCTATCAATATTTGTTGGCTGGCTCCGGAGGTAGGCGCCGTCCCGCGGATTAATTCGGTCCGTGCCATCTAGTCGCATGTCTTTCAAATGCGACCATGCGCCAAGAGTGCCGATAAGCCAGAGGCCGAGGGCAAGGGCGGCAGCCTTAAAGGCCGGCACCCGGAACAAGTTCTCGTGTTGCAGATTCTTGTCCGCACCAGGAGGGCTGAGGAGTGCAAAATAGAAGAGCAGTAGGGCTATTCCACACCATAGCGTGAGATAGAGCAGCGGTGTCATGATGCTGATAACAGGGTGGTCGAGGATGATCACTCTTATGTTACATGCCGCAAAATACAGGAAAAGATAGGCGAGAAGCGGTTTCCAACTTCGTTTGTTGAGGAGGACTGAAAAGGTTGGAACGGCAGCGGCGATCAGAATCACAAACTGATAACTTGCGGGGGCTGATGACAGAAACATGATGAGGCAGAGGAACATCGACCAATCGAACGCCTCCCTCTCATCGGTCTGAAAGCTGGTTCTTAGCCTGAAGAGAACGAGGGCTGTCAAGGTTGCCTGCCACAGGGGATAGATAGCTGCGTAAATCAGTGGAGACGAGACCAGCGGACGAGGATTTAGCTCCGGCTCAAAGAGGAAGAGTCTGTGAAACAATGCGGAGGACGAAGTAAGCGAAGCAAACGGATTTTGACTTTCTCCCTGGAGTAATCGTGGGAGTTGCTGAAGAAAGTACAGCTTCGTTGCCGTCGGGCCTGTGATCGCGTAGGACAAAAGCAGGCAGAGCACAGTACACAAAAGAGCGGCGCCCAAAGCTTTCCATCGCCTCTTCACGACGAAATAGATGCAGAAAAAGACAGGGTAGATTTTTAGAGCGGCGCCAAGAGCGATACAACACCCACTGCTCATCTGCCATCCTCGCATGTGGCATACATAAGCCATAACCAGTAACAACAGAACCAGAATGTGCATCTGGCCAAAGAGAAAACTGGTGCGCAAAGGGATAACGGCACAAAGCGCAATCAACCAGACTCGTCGAGTGTTCAGACCGGTCTGTCTGCTCAGAAGCTGCAGTGCCGCTGCCAGAAATGCCACGTTACAGACGATCCAGAGACGCTTGGCCTCCAGCACGGGAAGCCAGACGAGTGGAAAGATGGGGAGAGCTGAAAAAGGTGTCAGCCCAAGAAATCCGACCAATTGATGACCGATGCCAAAGTGATCTGCGATTCGTTGGAACCAGATCCAATCGTAGATCCGGTCGAGACAGTAATGCTCTCGAATGAGGCGCGCGACCAGATAATAATTGGGGAAGTCAGTGTTAAGAGTCTTCCAGCCGGGTAAAAGTCCTTTCCACAGGAGCAACGCTGCGAGGATGAAGAGTAACCCCGTTTCAATAGCGAGCTGATGAGCTGATGTCCACCTATCCGGCGATGACGGCGCCGAGGTCACATGCACGGATGACATCGGTCAGAACTCATCTACAACCCGATGAAGGGGACCGCAATGCGTTTGCCTATGCCGTTCCCATTGAAGGCGTGCGATCAGATATTCGCAGTCGGATCGCAGGTGATAGCTGAGACGGCTTGTCTTATACCAGGTGTCCGCCGCACGGTAGATCAGGGTTTTTTTCGTCGATGTCGTCGCCTCGTCACTCAATGCATGCGGTCGCCGCAGGGGCAAGAGGCGACGCAGCAAGTATCGCTGCCAAACGTTGTGATCCGAGCAGAACTGTTTCTGGACCAGGAGTGCCAGCTTGCTCCCGGGAGGGTCGGCGAACAGCCACGGAGTCGAATAGAGTTCCATCCATAAAGCGCTCTCTGTTGAAAGACTACGCAGACAGACTTCGCGCAGCGGCTGAGGCAAAGCAATTGAGAATGGCTGGTCCACCAGACCAAGTACCAGTGCGCATGCAGAGGCAAGACGTGTGTCCTTGCCGATAATCTGGCTCACTTCTGTCCAAACGGCGCCTTCCGTACTTCGGGCAAGAATCAAAGTAGCGACTTCATAGAGTGAAAGCAACCGGACCCACGAGCCGAGCAGATGACGAAAGATATGGAGCAAGAGAAAAACAAACTGGTGCGCTGGCCGCAGACGAGGAAACTGCACTCCGGATATCTCATGAAGTTCAATCGCGTCAAAGAATCCCGAGAGGGTAGGGAAATCGATTGCTTCTACTTCTGGCTCCCACATCCTAGTGTGCAACTCAATCGGGGGTGGCTCCGGTAACACATAAAGATAGGCGTCGGCTCCGAGATGCTTATTCCACGGCTTGATAAAGCGTGTCTCGCCGGAAACGGAGGCGCGTTGTACCCGATAGCCCAGGCCTTCGATCGCGCATTGTGCGCGCCTTGAATCCTGGGGAGCCACGAGAAAGTCCAAGTCCACCTGATGCCGTTCCCGGATGCCGTCGAAGCAGTCCGGAATCAGGCTGAACCCTTTCACGCAGCAGTACTGAACACCCGAAACAGTCAGCGCACGCGTGGTTTCCTCAAAGAATCCAAGCATTCGCTCCATGCGCCTTTGGTTGTCCAGCAGTCGCGATTGCAATGCGGCTCTGATTCCGTCAGGTAATGCCACACCAGGCCGCAGTGCTTCAAACCGCGCTGCCAGAGGGAGGGCCAGCCCGCTCCGGTCGAGCCATCGAAGGTTGTTTCTCCAGTCCTTCTCCTTCGCTTCCTCGAACAGTTCCAGCCGATCTGTTCGCAGAAAACGAACAACCATCTTTCTCAGCAGAAAAGGATCCGTCATATCAGCAGCTCTTTTTTGAACTCCGTCTGTAGGCGGGCTCCCACGTTGTACGCAACTGCAAGCAGATAGAGCCCCACATTGGGAGCGCCGGGCCGGTCAGGAATGGAAACCACGACGAAGCCTGCACCTTCGTGCGTTTCCAGATCAAAGGCAAACCACTGTTCCGGTCCCATGCTCAAGTAGAGAGTGTGGTCATCCAGCGTCTCATTGCATTCCCAATCCTCGACCGGCGCCGCGCTGGATAGTGTGCCAACGATCTCCCATTTCATCTCCGGTTCTTGTTCAGTACCTCTCAGCGGCACAAAACCTGCTTCCTTCGCCGCGAGCAAAACAGACGCACAATTCGTGCTGATCCTCACGGTTGTACCCAAGAACAGAAAGCGCCCGCATAAATCAAGCGGAGTGCGGCGGCACATCATGTCGGTCGGTAGATGGTCTAACTCGTGGCTGTTCATCTATTAGCTCAGGTTGGTCAAAGTATCATCGAGCACTTCGGCCACGTTATCTGGAGGATTATTGAAGGAGACCCGATAGCAAGAGGCATTTCCCAGGCGCCGGATAAGATCGATCTGCATTTCATAACAGCGAGCAAGGGATCCTCCTAGTGGCTCGACCTCTCTCGCCAGATGATGAATCGCCTCATTTGCGGTGATGGGAACGATTCTGGATCCTGGTTTCTTCCTACGCTCGAGCAGTGCCACTACCGTCACCGGGCAGCGCAG
This sequence comes from Acidobacteriota bacterium, assembly GCA_013289875.1. GTDB lineage: Bacteria > Acidobacteriota > Terriglobia > Terriglobales > Acidobacteriaceae > Silvibacterium. The sequence continues at coordinate 75,861 of JABCZC010000003.1, forward strand.
AACCCGCGAGACACCAAAACACTGGCCTGGCGAAACTTCGTACGCGATTTCACCGTTGAGAGATTGTTGCGGGAGATAATCCAGCAGTTCCGGGAAAAATCTGCTCGCGTCAGGAAGCAGTTTTACCGGCACCGGAATTCCCCACGCTTCTACCCCCTCTTCTTTATTTGTTCGCGCACCTGTGGCAGACAAGTAAGTCCAATCATCGGAGAGGAGCGCATATCCTCTCTTAGCCATAGCTACGGTCAGAGTTGACTTTCCCGCCCCGGATTGCCCCGCGAGAAGTAAGCCGTGCTTACCGCGAGCAAGGCAAGCCGCGTGCACGGGAGCGACGTCAATCGTGGCGGACAGAATCCCCAGCAGCGCCGGGAAAATGTGCGCGCGCCAGCGCATGCGATCATCGGCGAGTGATAATGGGCACGTCCCGTGCACTTCGCGGGTGCGCAGGTTAAACCAGAACGAATCGGCAAGAGTGAATCGTCCCGCCGCAAAATGACCCCTCCCCCGGAACGAGGGCGCGCTTTCGCAAGGTTCATCTGTTTCGCGGGCGTAGATGGTGATCGTAGCCAGCGCTTGCGCCGATGGAAGGTTCGAGTCATCGGTCTGAGCAAAGAAATCGCGGGCATAGCGTGCGATTTTCGGAGCGTTCGTTCTGAACAGAATCGGCCTGCCTGCGAAGAGCAACCGCTGCGCGCAGAGAGTTAACGTTGTTTCTCCGATGACAACACTCGACACGCCAGGCCTCCGAAGCATCTTGTCCCCAGCCTATCGCCGATCCATACAAGAGAAATGGACACCTGCCCGAAATGACAAAGGAGTGACAATCGCCTGACACTGCCACGGGTACGAGAGTGGGAAAACAGAATCACGGACGTGGAGCTGCGAATGGACATTCCTCCCCTGGTTACTCACATATCATCCGCTCCAGGTAGAGCTACGACGAACCGCACCTCGGTGTCGATCACGAGAAACAAGGTTGTCCTGTTCTACCCTGCATACGATGGTCCGCCGCTTGGGCCGCCACTGTGCATCCTGGCTCTGGCCGCGCCGCTGCTAAACCATGGCTTTGAGGTGGTCATAATCGATGCTGCCATCGAGGCTGACGCCCCGCAGCGGATCCTGCGCGAGTGCAGCGATGCCTTGTGTCTTGGGATTTCTGTTTTGACCGGTCCGACGATTACGGCTGCGCTCCACATCGCTCGAATAGTGAAGGCGGCACATCCCGATCTCCCGGTCATCTTTGGAGGCTGGCATCCGACGCTAACCGCAGCTCAGACGCTTGAAAACGAATTGGTGGATGTGGTTGTACGCGGACCCGGCGATCTGACTCTGCTTGAGATTGCACAGCGCTATCAGATGGGAGAGGAACTGGATCGGGTGGTCGGTCTTTCCTACAAACAGAGTGGGACGATCGTCCATAATCCAGAGCGCCCAGTCACGCACCTGATGGATCTACCAGCACCCGCCTTCCACCTGACGGACTTTGACGCGTACGAACGCGTCTCGGGTATCCGGAAGTTGACCTATGCGACCAGCGTGGGCTGCCCGTACGCCTGCAACTACTGCACGGATACGGTTTTTTATCACCGGCGTTTCAATGCCTATTCTGCCGCGCATGTTGTGGAGGAGTTGATCGACCTTGTCACGAAGTATCGGATCGAAGAAGTGGCGCTACTCGACTCAAACTTCCCTGTAGATGTAAAGCGCGCCATTGCGATCGCGCGGGGAATCTACGAGTCGCGAGTCCGCTTTACGTGGACTTTCCAGGCTTCCACCGATTTCCTGTCCCGCATGTCCGACGAGGACGTCCGGATGATGGGCGCCAGCGGCGTCAGATTCATGGGGTTCGGGACGGAATCTACGTCTGAGTCGGTTCTGAAACTTATGAACAAACGGCATCAGCGCCTGGGAGAGATGTATGAAACGGCGCGCAAGGCCGAGCTGGGAGGAATCCGTGTGAGTTTCAACCTCATCTTCGGTTATCCCGGCGAGGAGGAGAAGGACCGGATTGAGACGCTTCAGACCATGAATGAAATAGCGCAGAAGCACAGAAATGTCAGCTTCTCACCCAACATATTCACGCCCTATCCAGGCATTCCCATCTGGCCGCAATTGAAGGAGCTGGGAGTGAGAGAACCTGCATCGCTGGAGGAGTGGGCGGGACTTCCGCTGGGAAAAAACGTCCTGCCGTGGCTTCGCGGGGCTGAATTGCGGCGCCTCGAGCGCATGCTCGATTACTTCATGGTGAACAACAATATCCGCAATACCCTGCAGCGGACAAGAGTCACTGGACGCTGTCTAAACGCTTTGCTCAGCGCACCGATGAAGTCACGAATGCGGTCGGGAGTCTTCTTCTTCCCGTGGGAGGTATGGGTGGCCCGTGCGACCGATCGCATCGTCTCCCGCCGTTCGCTCATCACAGGAGTTCCTCTTCCCCCAAATTCACAGGAGGTGTGCTGAATGGCTTCGGATATGACACTGCAATCTCCGGTCGATGTGCTTCTGACGCACTCCTACCACCTGTACTACGACCGCAAACAGGCGCAGCGCCAACAGCCGTACCCTCCCCTGGGCACACTGTATGCCGCGGCCCTGGTGCGGAAGGCCGGCTTCTCCGTTGCGCTGTTCGACACGATGATCGAAGATCCCGACGAGGGTTTCCAGCGCGCTCTCTGGGAGTACAAGCCTCGCATGGTAGTTGTGTGTGAGGACAGCTTCAACTTTCTGTCAAAGATGTGCCTCTCTCGAATGCGAGAAGTCAGCTTCAGCATGAGAGAACATGCTGCCCAGGCGGGGATACCTATTATCGTCCACGGATCAGACTCCTCCGACCAAGTGCAGGTCTATTTGAACCAGGGCTTTCTCGCTGTTCTTCTGGGCGAGTGTGAACATGCGTTGGTTGAACTACTCCACGCCACCTTGCGCATGGGGCAGATGGAGAACTGGGAGATTCCTGGACTTGCATATCTCGACCGGTCAAGTCAAACCATTGTGCGCACAGGGACGCGCACCAGCTCAGCGGATCTCGATCAATATCCGTTTCCAGCCAGGGATATGGTTGCCATCGACAAATATTCATCCATCTGGCGAACGCACCACGGCAGATCATCGACGAATCTTGTGGCAAGCCGTGGCTGTCCTTTTCGGTGCAACTGGTGTGCGAAGCCAATCTACGGAAACAAATTCCTGCTCCGCTCGGCAGACTCCGTCGCGGAGGAAATGCAATTGCTCAAGCACGAATACGGCGTCGAGCACTTGTGGTTCGCAGATGACATCTTTGCGCTCAACCGGCATTGGATGCAGGAATTTGCGGATGCCGTTGAACGCAGAGACGCTGCCGTGCCCTTCAAAATCCAGAGCCGCGCCGACCTGATGACGTACGACACTGTGGCGGCACTGAAAAGAGCCGGATGCGAAGAGGTGTGGATGGGAGCCGAGTCAGGATCACAGGTCATTCTCGACGCGATGGACAAGGGACTTACTGTGGCGTCCGTCCACAGAGCCAGCGAACGTCTACGGGCTGCTGGCATCCGCGCAGCGTTCTTTCTACAGTTTGGCTATCCGGGTGAGACGCTGGCCGAGATCGAAGAGACCATCGCCCTAGTAAGAAGTTGTCGTCCAGACGACATCGGCGTTTCGGTCTCCTATCCGCTTCCGGGAACGGTTTTTCATCAGAGAGTGAAGGAGCAGCTTGGGGAGAAGCGGAACTGGATCGATAGTCAGGATCTTAGCGCGATGTTTCGCGCCGCCTACACGGATCAGTTCTATCGCGCGCTTCGTAATGCGCTGCACTACGAGGTGGAGCAGTATCGGCACGCTTCGAGCCTCGAAGAGAAGCGCAGACTCGGCGAACTCTGGGGTGAAGTCTACAGCATGGAAGCCCGCTGCAGAATCGCACAACCCACACAGTTGCCGGTTCTGCAATCGAACGCCGGACAAGCGCTGGCTGGGTGCGGGGCGGAAACGCACGGTTGAAGAGACAAAAGAAATCGGAGCTTACAAAGGCGGCGCTGCTATGGAACTTCTACTCACCCACGGGTATTTCCTCTACGAGGATCCTAAGGAACTTCAGATCATGAAGCCCTATCCGCCGCTGGGCCTTCTCTATATCTGTTCCCATCTTCGGAGCAAAGGGCACGAGGTCGAAGTCTTCGACAGCACTTTCCAGTCGCGTGCGGCTCTCCGGGAAAGGTTGTTTCGCGGATCACCTGCGGCGCTTGGCATCTACGCGAACCTCATGACCCGATCGAACGTCGTCAGCATTCTTCGCGAAGCAAAGCAGGCCGGCTGGAAGACGATCGTAGGCGGCCCGGAGCCTGGCGCTTATGTAGATGAGTATCTAGATGCTGGGGCCGATGTTGTAGCTCTGGGTGAGGGCGAAGTCACGTTACAGGAGTTGCTCAAGGCCTGGCGGCAGAACGCGGAAGCCAATCTGGGTGAGATCGCGGGCCTCGCTTTCCGGAATACGCATGGCATTACTTGTCGGACAGCACCCCGCACGCAGATCCCGGATCTGGACGCGCAACCATGGCCCGCTCGCGAAGACATCGACATGGATCGCTACGTGGATACCTGGCGAACCCATCATGGAAAGGGTTCAGTGTCGCTCATCACTGCCCGAGGCTGCCCTTATCGCTGCGAATGGTGCAGCCATCAGGTATTTGGTCAGACACACCGGCGCCGCAAGCCGGAGCATGTCGCCGATGAATTGGCATGGCTGCTCGATCGATACAAGCCGGACATGTTGTGGATTGCTGACGACGTATTCACGATCAATCACGACTGGCTGGCGCGTTGGGCCATGGAACTTGGGAAGCGGAAGATCCATATTCCTTTCGAATGCATCTCCCGCTCCGATCGTTTGAATGAAAAGGTGATTCAAACTCTCGCCGAATTGGGTTGTCAGCGTTTGTGGGTCGGCTCCGAGAGCGGTTCCCAGCGAATTCTGGACTCGATGCAGCGAGGGGTGAAGGTCCAGGCTGTTCGTGAGGCGGTTGCGCTGTGCCGGCAGCACGGAATCGAGACGGGCATGTTCCTGATGTGGGGATACGAGGGAGAAGAACTCGAAGATATCGAGGCGACGATTGATCATGTCCGGACTTCGAATCCCGATGTTTTTCTCACCACCGTCTCGTACCCGATCAAGGGAACGCCCTACTACAACAAGGTGGCTTCCCGCGTAGTTCAGATCAGGCCGTGGGGCCAGACGTCAGACAGGGAATTCGAAATAGCAGGCCGCAGGCCGCGCGAATTTTATCGCGTTGCGGACGAATTGCTGCGATACGAGGTGGAGCTGGCCAGATTGCGAGCACGCGTGACGGATTCCGACGATGGCGCGCGTGTGAGCGAACTGAACACCTTAGTTGAAGATTGCCGGCGAACGCTCTATGCGTACGCGGGCACCGAGGAGAAGACAGCGTGACTGGCAACATCGCAAGCAGCACTTTGCCCTCGATCTACAAAGGGCCAGCCTTCGACACGATTGCAGAGGAGTACGACCGGATGTTTACGCATTCGATCCTTGGGAAGGCGCAGCGGTCGTTGGTACACGAGGCGCTGCGCGACAGTTTCCGCGAAGGACAACACGTTCTCGATCTAAATTGCGGTACGGGCGAGGACGCCATTCTTATGGCGGCGAGAGGGATCTCAGTCCTTGCCTGCGACGTATCGAAACGCATGATTAACGTGGCTTGGCAGAAGCTTGCAACTTGCGGCGCCACGCTGCCCGTGACATTTGCCGTGTGTGCAAATGAGCAGCTCGATTCGCTGAAAGACTGCGGAGAGTTTGATGGCGCTCTCTCGAATTTCGGAGGGCTCAATTGCACTGCTGATCTGACCCAGGTGAGCCGGCCGCTCTCAGACCTCATTCGGCCTGGCGGCGAAGTGTTTCTTTGCATGCTCGGGCCTTTTTGCGCCTGGGAAATCCTGTGGCATTCAGCTCACGGCCGCTGGGGCAAGGCTTTCAGGCGCTTGAAGACCGGTGGAACCGAAGCACGTATCGGCGGAGACAGTGTCCGTGTCCACTATCCATCGATATGCCAGGTGCGGAAGGCATTTGCGCCGGCATTCCGGCTTGTTTCGTGGCGCGGTATCGGGGTTGCTGTTCCGCCGTCCTGGATGGAGCAGGTTTTTCAGGACCATCCATCATTCGTCGACTGGCTTACTCAGATCGATCGATGGCTTGGAGTCTTGCCAATCTTTCGTGGAGCCGCGGATCACATCCTTTTCCACTTCGTGAGGGAGGGCAAATGACGACGGCAGTCGCGAACCTCACCTCCCATAAACTTGTTCCTTCAGGTAATGAACTGTGGCTACGTTGTTCGGGATGCTCAGCAAGCATTGGGCCGATTTCCGACCGTGATGATGGCCTTCCTTCGGCTCGGATCGAGTGCCATTGTTGCGGGATGGTGACGAATAAGACGACGGGCGTCTGGAGGATGCTGTCGCCGCGTGAGCATGCCCAATTCGCCAAGTTCATGCGGGACTACGAAGAAATCCGCTTCGCAGAAGGGCGTGGCTCGAAACATCCGGCGTTTTATCTTGCGCTACCCTTCGCGGATCTCACCAGCAACTTTACTGACCAGTGGCGCATTCGCGGGCGCAGTTATCGGTTTCTTGAGCGGCATCTTTTGCCGCAGTTGCATGAGCGCCACGGCGACAGCTTTCGCGCGCTCGACATAGGTGCAGGCAACGGCTGGCTGAGCTATCGCCTTGCCCTCGCGGGCCATCGCCCGGTGGCTGTTGACCTGTGCAGCAATGCACTGGACGGACTCGAAGCGGCCAGCCACTACGCTTCCGTGCTCCCGGAGTTCTTCCCTCGTGTTGAGGCGCAGATGAATCACCTTCCATTCGAGGACGGCCAATTCGACGTGGCGATCTACAACGCCTCTTTTCACTACTCGACGAATTATGAGCGCACGGTGTCCGAGGCGCTCCGCTGTCTACGCCCCGGAGGCACCATCCTCATCGTCGATTCGCCCACCTATGAGCATGCTCGCAGTGGAGAGGCGATGCGATTGGAACGCCGTGAAGCTTTTGAGGCAAAGTTTGGCACGCGAAGTGATTCGCTGCCAACCGGCGACTTCCTGACTTCCGGAATGATGGAGAATTTGTCTGGGCTCGGCGTGCGCTGGAAGAGGCATCTTGCGTGGTACGGAACGCGCTGGTGGCTGCGTCCTTGGATTGCAAGACTCAAGCACCGCAGGATGCCTTCCCAGTTCTACCTCTACGAAGGTCGGACGGAGTCAACGTGATTCTCCTCTACTATCCCAAGCTCACTCGCCCCAAGAACCGGCGATTCCCGCTCTCCGTTATGGCGCTCGCCGCGGTGCTGGAGGGACGTGAAAAGTACGAGATCGTCGACGGCAATCTTGATCCGGATCCCGACGCAACACTCGCACGCCTGATCGAGACCAATCCCGTCGAACTGGTGGGTGTGAGCGTGATGCCTGGCCCACAGATGATTTCCGCTATGAAATCGTGCAAGGCCATTCGCGCGCGCTATCCCGGCCTGCCCATTGTCTGGGGAGGTTATTTCCCCTCTGTCTACGGTGACGCTACCCTGAACGCGAAATACGTAGACTATGCGGTGCGTGGCCAGGGAGAAAACACGCTGCTCGAGCTAATCGACGCGATCCGTGGCAAGCGCGATTTCAACAAGATAGCCGGGCTTTCCTACAAGGACGCTTTTGGCATGCGAGTTCACAATCCCGAGCGCCCCATGCAAGGCCCGGATGCATTTCCATGGAGCCCATTTGAGCGGTTACATGTCCAGAGCTATCTACGGCCTTCCTACTTTGGCAAGCGTACCGGTGCGCACCAGGCCAGTATCGGTTGTCCCTTCCAATGCAGCTTTTGCGCCGTCCATGAGGCTTACGGCAGCCAGCAAAAAATGGAATCGCCCAAACGTACCGAGGCGGTCCTACGGCATCTGGTGCAGAACTATGGAATGGATGGCGTGCAGTTCTACGACATGAATTTTTTTATGCGCGAGGATCACACGCGCGAACTGATGGAGCGTCTGGAGCCCCTTGGACTGCATTGGTGGTGTGAAGGAAGAATCGATGCCATCTGCCGCTACTCGGACGAGACGCTGGAGTGGATTCGGAGGGCCGGCTGTACCATGATATTCTTCGGCGCCGAGTCCGGCTCCGACCGGGTGCTCAAGGAGATGAAGAAGGGCATCACCACCGAGCAGACCCTGGAGGTGGCCAAACGCCTGAGGCGGCTCAACATTATTCCAGAGTTCTCATTTGTGGTCGGCAACCCGAGAGACCCGGAAGAAGACACGCGCGAGACGATCGCCTTCGTTCGGAAGATCAAGCAGCTAAACCCGATCTCCGAAATCATTGTTCAACACTACACGCCGGTTCCAAATCGCGGAAAGATGTATGGCGGCATCGATGGGAAAGTGTCCTTTCCCGCCACTCTCGAAGAGTGGGCAAACCCGCAGTGGTACAACTTCACGATCCGCGTCAATCCATCCATGCCGTGGCTCAAGCCGAAGACCAGGAAGCTCATCGACAATTTCGAAACGGTTGTCGGCAGCAGGTGGCCGACCGTGCAGGACATCCAGGCCGGTAAATGGAGCCGTGGCCTGCTGAAGGCTCTTAGCTCCTGGCGATATCTGACCGGCATTTACACCGCGCCCGCAGAGCTGCGGCTGGCTCAGGACTGGATTCGTCTTCGCAGACCGAAAGTAGAGAGTATATGAGCCGGTCCGCTCTACCGAGTGCCGTGAGACTCGATGCACAGCAGGCTTACGCGTGTTGGGCGCCTACCTATGACGAAACACCAAATCCACTCCTGGCGCTGGAAGAACGGTCGCTCGCGCCGATGATGAGCAGCTTTTTCGCTAAATACGTGGTCGAACTGGGATGCGGCACAGGCCGTTGGTTGCGGAGGCTTGAGAAAGCAGGTTTGGAGTCGCTGGCGGGAGTGGACATCTCCGACGCCATGCTTGCCGAGGCAAAACGGAAATGTCTGCCCTCGACCTCCCTGGTTCACTCCGACTGCATGGCGATACCGCTCCCCGCCCACGCGGTCGATTGCGTCCTGGCTTCCTTTCTCTTGTCTTACGTTCAAGACCTGCGGAATTTTGCTGAGGAGGTCGCCCGCATTCTTCGACCGGGCGGCACGATCATCGTTTCCGATCTGCATCCGAACACAACATCCTATGGATGGCGGCGAACGTTCAGCGCGGCAGGCAGTCTGTTTGAAATTGCGACGTTTAGGTACACTCTGCCCGATCTCATCAACACGATGAGCGTCGCTGGATGCGCGCTTGAAGCAATGGATGAACTCAACTTCGGCGAAGAAGAGGCGGTGATCTTTCGCCAGAACGATATGATCGACCATTTTCACAGGGTAGAGTCGCTCCCCGTCATTTACTGGGCAAAGTTCTCGCTTAGGGAGAGCTGACTTTGCAGACCTCCACACTTGCCCAGTTCTCATTGGCGCCGGCGGCGACCGAACTGCTCACATTTGAGGGCGCGCGCGTTGCTCGTTCCGCATTCAGCGCCAAATATCGCACGTTTTCTGTTCGCGGGCCGCTGATCGAGAATTTGTTCATGCCGGGAGTCGGAGAGATAGCGCAACGCCGTCAAGGCGATGGAGCAACCGTCGATCTCGCAGGTTTTATGGTTTTTCCCGGCTTGATCAATGCTCATGATCATCTGGACTTCTCTCTCTTTCCGAGGTTAGGTCAAGGGCCGTATCCGAGTTGGCGCGAATGGGCTGCGGACATCCACCGTTCCGAAGAATCACGTATCGCGGAATGCTTGCGCGTTCCGAGGGAAACGCGCTTGTGGTGGGGAGGCATCCGCAATCTCCTCTGCGGTGTCACCACAGTTTCTCATCACAATCCATACCTGGAGCAGGTGTTCCGAGCGGGCTTTCCGGTGCAAGTGCCTGACGAGTTCGGCTGGGTGCATTCGCTCGCTGAAATCCACAAGGTAGTCGAACGATTCGCGCAGACGCCGCTGGAATCGCCATTCATTCTTCATCTGGCCGAGGGAACGGACCAGGCGTCACAACAGGAATTCGATGTGCTTGGACATCTCGTGCCAGTGAACGAGCGCCTGGTGCTTGTTCACTGCGTCGGCTTGACGGCACAGCAGTGGGAGAGCGCTGCGAATAGCGGAACGGGGATTGTCTGGTGTCCGTCATCAAATCTCTACACGCTTGGAAGTACTCTGAGCGCTGAGCGGGTTCGGAATCTGCCCAATGTTGCACTGGGAACGGATTCTCCGCTGACGGTGTCGGGCGATCTCCTCGACGAAATCCGCTTCGTGCATGAGGAACTCGGAGTGCCCGCACCCTTCGTTTACGACCTTGCCACCTCCAAAGCGGCACGACTGCTGCGATTGAGACAAGGCGAAGGGGATCTGCAGACCGGCTCCAAAGCCGATCTTATCGTTGCTCGGGACAAGCAACTTACTCCGGCCGAGGCCCTGGTTCAGATGTCCTGGCGTGACATTGAGTTGGTAATGGAAGGGGGAAGGGTTGTGTTGCTTTCAGCCTCGCTTGCCGAGCACATTCCGGCCGAACTCACGGACGACATGGAATCCATTTTTGTCGATGGAGTCGAACGGCTTATCCGTGCTCCAGTGGATAAATTGCTACGGCAAGCTTGCCTGAGCTTTGAAGGAGCCCCAAGCATCAGCGGAAGAAGACTCACGCTGACGAAGACCAATCGCAGCCCGGATGGCAGACATCAGCCCTCCTCGGACGGTACTGCGATCGCAGCCCGGGATGATTGTTTCTCTCTCTCAGGTCATAAACTTGCGAAATGATTGTCACTGAGATGTCATTTCGGTGTGGGTCTTGATGGCTCGAGATCCCCAGGGGAGAAAATAAAGTTGTGATGGTGATAGTATTTCGCTTTCGCCTGCAGCGGACGGACCAACATGATACTTGTAATTGAAGACGATCCCGGAATCCAGAAGGTGCTTCACCGTCTTTTCATTACCGACGGTTTTCAGGTAAGGGCCGCGCATGACGGCAAGGAAGCGCAGGAAGCGATGAAAGGCCCGGCGCCTGAGGTCGTTATCCTGGACCTGATGTTGCCTGGCGCCTCGGGAAAGGACATTTGCAAGAGTCTCAAGCGCACGTTTCCCAATGTTCCCGTGATTGTTCTAAGTGCAGTCTCTGAGGTCAGCGATAAAGTGTTGCTGCTGGAATTGGGAGCCGACGATTACGTCACCAAGCCCTTCAGTCCCCGGGAGTTGCTGGCTAGAGTGCAGGCCGCCATTCGCCGTGTGGCCGGACCGCGACCAGTAAAGGCGTATTCTTTTGGCGCAGTCACCGTGGATTTTCTGAAAATGGAAGCGAAACGCGATGGAGAATCGATAACGCTCACGGCACACGAATTCAGATTGCTCAAGTTCATGCTGGAGAATGCTGAGCGCGTATTGTCTCGTGAAGAACTTCTGAACCATGTTTGGGGATACAGTTGTTATCCTTCCACCCGCACGGTTGACAATCAAATTCTCAAACTGCGGCAGAAGCTGGAGGTCGATCCCTCCAATCCGAAATATATTCGAACAATGCACGGAATGGGCTACAAATTCGTCGGCCAGATCCAATGAGCGGCGTCATATCGGGCATGTGAGAGAGAAACATCATGCGAATGCGGACGATTCTGTTGCTCTCGCTCCTCTCTCTTGCCTGCGGCCTGACGGTCATGAGTCTGGTTGTGATCCGCAGCAGCCTGCAGAAGCAGATCCGCAGTAATCTCGCAGCTGACCTCTTTCACTCAACTGTGACCTTTCAGAATCTGCAAAGGCAACGGCAGCAGCTGCTGGACAGGGAAGTTGCCTTGCTGGCTGATCTTCCGAGCCTGAAAGCGCTGATGACGACCCACGACCTGAAAACCATTCAGGATGGAGGCGTTGAATTCTGGAAAGTGAGCGGCTGTGACCTGTTTGCTTTGGTGAACGCATCGGGAACCGTCGCCGCCGTGTACGATAACGCCGGGTTGCCTGATCGTAAGGATCTCGAGCAGCAATTGAAACGATTACTGGATTCGCGCTCTGACCAGCGGTACTTGTTGAGCAATCATCGCCTTTATCAGGTATCACTTCGGCCCTTGTTTTTTGGTTCTGAGGTGACCGGTACGCCCTTGGGATTTGTGATTGCCGGTTATTCCATCGACGACCGCGTCAGCCGGCAAGTGCGAGAGGCGGCGGCCGCCGATGTGATTTTCCTTGCCGAGGACAAGATTGTTTCCAGCACACTCGACGCTCAGCATGATCTCGATCTGCAAAGACAGGGAGGTACGATTGCGCATCGGGCGATGGAACAGGACCTGTGGCTCGGGAAGGAACACTATCTGGCGGCTTCGCTGGCGATCCCCACCTTCTCGGAAGTTCCCGTTCGGCTTCTGGTGCTTAAGTCCTACGACCAGGCCAGCATCTTTGCGATGCGGCTGAACCGGCTGCTCCTTGCACAGGGCCTGTTGGTACTGATTGTGGGCACGCTGTTGGCGCTCTATATCTCAGGAACCATTACACGGCCTCTCGATGCGCTGCTCGCCGGAGCGCGCGCGCTTGGTTCGGGCAATTTCGACTACCAGTTGGCAGGCGGGGGCGCAAGAGAGCTGAGAGAGCTAACCCTGGCCTTTGATACCATGCGCAATCAGTTGCGCCAATCGCAGCAAGAACTCATCGAATCCGCCCGGATGGCTGTTATCGGGCGCATGGCCAGTTCTATTTCCCATGATTTGCGCCATTATCTCTCGGCGATCTATGCGAATGCCGAGTTTCTCAGCAATCCTGCCACCCCTTCGGCAGAACGAGATGAACTGATGGGAGATGTGCAACTTGCAGTGCAGGGAATGACGGACGTGCTCGAGTCTCTGCTCGTTTTCAGCCGGACGGGGAAATCGCTGCATCCAACGTATGAGTCATTCAGTGCTCTGGTGGAGCGTGCCATTGGGCTGATCAAGATTCACCCCGAAGCGCACTCGGTGACGATTCAGGTTGAACATCTTCCGCAGGCAGAGGCGTGGATGGACGCGAGGATGATCGAACGGGCAGTATTCAATCTCCTCATCAACGCCGCTCAAGCCGCTCGGAGTGGAGTTCAGCCGGCAGTAATCAAGGTTAGTTTGGTAGAGGACTCACAAAGGATCGAACTACGTATCACGGATAGTGGCGCGGGGGTACCGGAGGCCATCCGCAAGACTCTGTTTGACCCGTTCGTGAGTGATGGCAAGAGGCGCGGCATTGGATTGGGGCTGACGATCGCCAATCGGATTGCGTTGGAGCACGGCGGAAGGATCAATCTCGAGGATTCTCACGCGGGACACACGACATTCGTTCTATCTCTCCCCCGTGCAGTTCTCGGTTCGCTGCTTCATACTCAGCAGGATGATCCGGCCTCGCAGCCGTCCAGCCTGGTGTAAAGAGGACTTTCTGCCGCTCTTTGCCCCTCCCCAACTCGGGGACTGCGTTTTACAAATCCTTGACATTGTCACGACCTTAGTTCGACAACCACGACTCGGCCGCCCACTACAGTAGAGCCATGAAGCCTCCTTGCAGTCCGGCTGCAAGGGGCAGTGGGAGCCTTTGAATCCAAGTGCGAGTTGCTGTAGTCCATCACTGGTTCGCCTCCCAAGGAGGCGGAGAACGCGTCGTCGAGGTACTGGCGCAAATGTATCCCGCGGCGGATCTTTTCGCGCTGGTCGCCAATCCTGAATGGGTACCTCGGAGTCTTCGCCATCATTCTCTGCAGACTTCGTTCCTAAATCGGGTTCCCTTTGCAAATCGCATTTACCGGCAACTTCTGCCCTTCTACCCGCTGGCTGTCGAGCAGATTGACCTGAGCGGATACGATCTGGTCCTGACTTCCGACAGCGGTCCAATGAAAGGAACCATCGTTTCGCCATCGGCAGTTCACATCTGCTACTGCCATTCCCCCATGCGGTATTTGTGGGACCAGTATCACGAATACCGCAAGAGCATGGGCCGTATCTCAAGAACCGCTTTCAGCCTTTCGGCAAAGTATGTCAGGTCGTGGGACCAACGAGCGGCTCAGCGAGTGACGCAATTTGTTGCGAACTCCTGTTATGTCGCGTCGCGCATACGCCAGTATTACGGAAGGGAAAGTATTGTGCTCTACCCGCCGGTCGATACATCGTCTGGATACATTACCGACACTCCAGGCGACGCTTATCTAACGGTGGGACGTCTGGTCTCATATAAGCGTACGGATCTCCTCATCCAGGCCTGCAATGTGCTTGGGCGCGAGTTGAAGATCGTCGGTACGGGCCCGGAAGAAGCTCGTTTGCGCGCCCAGGCCGGCAAAACCATCAAGTTTCTTGGCAACGTGGATGAAGCGACGCTGTGGGAGGAGTACGCGCATTGCCGGGCGTTTCTCTTCGCAGCCGAGGAGGACTTTGGCATGGCCGTGGTCGAGGCTCAGGCCTGCGGTCGTCCGGTGATTGCCTTCGGAAAAGGGGGAGCAGTGGAGACGGTCGGCAGCCTCGACTCTACCGCACCATGTTCTCAGGATACCGGCGTTTTGTTCTACCAACAGACGACGAGAGCCGTTGCGGAAGCCATATTGCGCTTCGAGGCCAGTGAATACTGTTTTCAGCCGCACATCATCCGCGGACAGGCCAGCCGTTTCAGCGCAGCTACTTTTCGCGACAGCTTTCAGAATCTGGTGGACAGCGCCCTGGGGCTTCCCTCGTCAGTGCGCGATCTTGAGGTGTGTCTGTGAGTCTTCCACGCGAGGTTGTCATCGACGCCCGATGGCTGCGGACAGGGATTGGCAGATACATTCTTACACTGCTTCAGGAGTTAAAACAAAGGCTGCCAGACACGCTGCTGACCTGCATCACGATGCCCGCGCAAGGGCAAACGATCGCTCCTTTCTGCGACCGCGTGGTCCAGATGAAATGCGGCATTTATTCGGTGATGGAGCAGGCACGCCTTCCCATGGTGGCCCGGGGAGCCTCCGTCTTTTGTGCGCCGCATTACAACGTCCCCGTTTTCCGCAAGGGTCCGCTCGTTGTAACGATCCATGATCTTACCCATCTGCTCTATTCCGGATACCAGGGAAGCATCCGCGCTCGCTTCTACGCAGAACCCATGTTGCGTTTCTCGAGTGCCAGGGCGTCCCGCATCGTTACTCCCTCGCACTATACGCGGCGTATGCTTGTCGAGCGCCTAAGTGCCGACCCCGAAAAGACTTCAGTTATTCCTTGCGCGGTAAGCGATGTTTTCTACCCGCAGGCCAAGAAAGAGTCCGCGAAGCGAGTGCTGGCGTCTTACGGACTCTCTGGACCATATCTTCTCTTTGTAGGCTCTGAAGCTCCCCACAAAAACCTCGCCACGCTGCTTGTCGCGTATCAACGCTTACGCGTGCGACATCGCGACGCGCCCGAACTAGTCCTGGTGCTCTCTCCGCGTCCAACCGCCTCCCGTATGGATATGAATCTGTCTCTTATGGGGATGTCGGGGGTGCACTGTCTGCATGAGATATCCGATCAATCTCTCGCATCTCTTTACTCCGCTGCCTTGATGACGGTTATGCCCTCATTCGAAGAAGGCTTTGGCCTGCCAGTGATTGAATCGATGGCGTGCGGAACACCCGTGGCCTGCTCCCGTGCCGCGTCCCTGCCTGAGATTGCTGGAGACGATGCAGTTTATTTCGCCCCCGATTCAGCGGAGGAAATGATTTCTGCCATTGAGCAACTTCTTTACTCGGAGAAATTACAGCAGCGGCTCGCTGCTGCCGGCCTTAAACGCGCGGCAACGTATTCGGTAAGCCGGGCTGCTTCGGCTTACGCTTCCATACTGTCTACCGTCATTGGCACACAGAACACACTGCAATGAAGCTGAAAATCAACATCAGTGGAATTATGCGCCCGTCCGGCATTGCACTCTTTGCTGTGATTCTAAGCTTCTGCGCGTGGCTCTTTCCAGACTTCGGAACCCTCCGAAAAGGCTTCACCACTCCCGACCATCCCGATCTGCTGTCGTCTTTCATCCTCTTTTCCTGGTATCTACTGATCTTCACGAGCCTCATCCTGGGGCAGAAGCTAGGAGTGTCCTTCTCTGCTCAGCGATGCACGACAACCAACATCCCGCCGCTGGATTCTCTCGCTATCTATTGGATATTCACCATCCTTGGCGCGATCGGTACAACAGCCACCCTCTTCAGGATCTTTCAGACTCTGCCTTTACTGGAGGCGGTCATCTACATCTATATGGGGCAAGGAAATCGCCTCAAGAATACTCTCTACGGAGACTACAGCGCAGGTATTCTTTCCCTGCGTTATCTGGTTCTATATTCAGCGTCATTAGCTGTCTATCGAATTGTGAGACTCAGGAGACTATCGCTCCTGAATATTGCGAATATCGCGTTGCTCGCTGTGACCGCCTTGATATCCTCGCGCCTTATTCTGATTGCAACGATCTTGATCTCTATCTTTCTGCTGACCTTCGGGAAACGCTCCGTGAGGATAAGTTTGGTGAGGTTAGGGACCTTCGCCGGCATTCTCTTTATCATATTGTCTCTGCTTAACTCATCCAGGAATAGCAACTTCTACGAGGCGAGAAATCTTTCCTTCGCCGAGGCGGGCGCCTCCGAGATAATCACCTATCTGGGTGCTCCGTTCCATGTTTCCATTGCTGCGGCCCGAAGAACCGACGAAATCGTGGCCGAACGGCCTGAATTCTATCGTGAACTTATCGATGTAGAGGAGGGGCTCACTACCAATTCCGCCTTTGTTCAGCTCCACGAACAGATGGGATATGCTTGTTGGTTTTATATCAGCGCCATCTGTTGTTTGATGGGCTTCATGTTTTCGTGGCTGATATCTTTCGGCAGGACGAGTTGTTTGTTGCCGTGCGGAGCGATTCTGTATGCGTCCGCGGAGTTATGGCGTTTAGATCTTTTTCAGCAGGGCATTTTTATCGTTTGGTTCGTTCTGGGGATAACCATTCCTGTAGCATTCCTTCTCTTTGGCAAACATCACCTGCACGAAGGATCGAGATCCCCGAGAAAGAGTCGGTCTGCTACAGGGTACGCTTTGGGAAATATTGAACTGCGGAAAACTGAACTGTGAGGAGCGTTGCGAAAACGAGGCGCAGTAACGCATCCCATTACCAGGTGACTACGAAATCACGATAGGAGCTATTGCCTCGGTCGAACCATCGGATTGCTCGTGTCGATTGGATACGCGATGAAGCTGCCAGATTAGTGTGAGAAGAAACGGCACATAGGAAAGAGGCGTCGCATACGCAGCACCCAATGCCCCGTATCGAGGAATGAGAATGACGTTGAGTAAGACATTGGTTGCCACCGCTGTTCCTGTCGCTGCAATTACGCGCCCCGGATAATCCCAAGCAACCAGCACCGTAAGTAGGACAGATGTGGCGAAATCAAGAGGGATCGCAAACAAGAGAGGCCCGGCAAGGGCTGTCGAGGATGCAAAGGCATGCCCATAGAGCAGGTCGATCAACGGCTTTCGTGCAAATGCCATGATGATTGCCGCCGCTACTCCCGCGGCAACGGCAAGAAGCAGAGGTCGCCGCAGCATATGAATTCGTCTCCCTGTTTCGGGGATAGCGGCCAGCCGCGGATAAACTGCCTGCATGACGAAGTAATAGATGGCCAGCACCAGCAGAAGAAGCCGGTATGCCGCGCTATATAAGCCCGTCTGTACGCTGTCTGTCATGGCGCCCAGCATGATCGTGTCGATCGAATAGAACGCCTGATACATCAATAGCGCAGTTCCCAGAACGGCCGTTGACTTCCATTCCGGAAGATCCGATAGGGGAAGATTGCTCACCTTCTCAGGGTCGATCGTTACAATTTGTCTCGCCCAGAAGACCCAGAGCCAGGCTCCCGCTATCAGGTAAGCCAGCCCATTTGCGAGCGGGACAATCAGGAGACCCGCATGAAAGTTCCAGACGCAGACTATCGTGATGGACAGGGTGTTTAGCGACACGAGTGCACGCCAGCCGGTCATAAGCGCGAATCGTTGCATCCCCCACGCCAGCCAATCCACGGAAAGGCCATACCCAAACATCCCGAGAGCGTACAAACTTACCATCGACCGCGTATCCTGTGGAACCGGTCCGGCCTTTCCGTACCAGTATCCGAGCACAATCATCGTAAGCGCGAGGAACAGGCGTCTCCGCTGGACGAATTGGACAATGCGTCTGGTGTTTCCCGTTTTCTTCGCTATCAGCCGCGCGCCTGCCTGCCGTAATCCGAAATCGATTCCGTTCATCTGGTACAGAGAGACAGCCTGCGCCACAGCATACGCGCCCGCAGCGCGCACGCCGAACATGCGACTGAGAAAAATCACGAGAAGCAAATTGCATAGCCGGGCGAAGCCTTCACCCATGGCGATAGTCAACACATGAGCATGGAGCCGCTCTGACAAGATCCGGCGGTTGGAGTTCATGCCAGCTTATCCTTCGGACGAAGGATTTTGCGCAGGGCATTGAGATGCGGAACATTCTCCGGCTCTTCGACAAGTCTTGCCCATTTGTCTCTCAGCAAGACTGCCCCCGCAAGAAGTATGGCGGAGGTGAGTGCCGCGAGCATCACCAATAGCGTTCGTGGAGGCCAGGAGCGCTTGTCGGGCGCAACCGCCTTATCGATGACTTGAACGAGCGGCGGAGCCTTGGCCTCATCGATTCGCGCCGCTTCATACTGTTTAGCGAGCATTTCGAAGAGAGCTTCGTGATAGCGCAAATCGCGCGTCCGCCGAAGATATTCAAGACCGGCCGCGGGGATCTTTCCCGCCGGCACAAAGTAATCATCGCCGCTCTGCGCACTCTCGCTTTCTGCCTTTCGCAGTTGCTCGCGCAATGCTGCAATTCCGCTTTCCAGCCGCACCAGGTCGCTATTTTGATCGGTTACCGAATCTCGGACGACTTCGACCTGTACTTCTTTCGCCGCAATGGCTGCGCGCAGCTGGGCGATCGAGCGTAGCGTGATTTCCGCCTGTCCCGCTAACTGGATTACGCCGGTCTTCTGCTGAATCTCCTTGAACCCAATCTCAGCCTGCGCCAGTGCGGCGCGCTCCTCACCGAGTTGTTGTTCCAGAAAAAGCCTGCGCTGGGCGCTGGAGGTCAGAGCAAGGCGCTGGTTTACCTGGTACAACTCCTCAACATAGCCATTCGCGATGGCGGTCGCCCGCTGCACGTCTTTGTCGTCAACGGAGATATGGATAGTCGATCCGCGCATCGTCTCGATGTGCGTATGCCGTGCCAGAGCTTTGCGCGTGTCTACCAGCGTTCTCTTCCTGTACACATGCTGTAGCTGGAAGCGTTGAATCAGCCGATCAGCGACCGTCCGGCTACCTAGAACGCTTGTATACGTATCGGAAGGCATTTTGATCAATCCATCGGTGTCCAGCGACGACGCTATCGATCCAAGTCCGCCGAACTGGCCGAGCAGAGAGAGAATCGAACCCGACGAATTCTGCGGCGTCAGAATTACCGTCGTTGCTGTATATGTTACGGGCATGACAAGTACGACGATGGCCGTGAGCAGCGCGGCCGCAAGCATTCCTCCCGCAATGAGTCGTCGCTGTGCAGCGAGAATAACTAGGTTTCTGAGTAGAGCCGACTCGGTCGAACCCTGATTCTCCTGATCGCTCCGCTCTTCGTTTTCTTGATCTGGGATCACAACTGCAACCTCTCCAGGTTTCGCATGGTTCCTCCTACCGAAGAACGTTGACAGCGGCAGCGCCGAGGCCGAACTGGGCGAGGATTGAAGACCAGTCGGTAAGGCCGCGAACAAAGGTTGTCTTGTTGAGCACTTCTGGAACAAAGACCGTATCGCCAGGATTCAATTCAAAATGCTCCAGTCCGTGACTCGCATGGGCCAGCGATGAACTTTGGCTGACGACGGATCCGTCTGCCCGAAGCACAAACGAATGTTTCCAGTCCCCGCTCTTCGACACACCGCCGGAAAGCTCCAGGTAGTGATTAACATTGGCGCTATCCTGAAAGAGAAAGGAACTCTGGTCATACACCGCGCCGACAACGGACACGCTTGCCGGCCTGCTGGGCACAAGGAAAGTGTCTCCATCCTGAAGGGGCAGGTCTGGTATGCTGCTCACGTCAGTGCTCGTGGGATGCATATTCAGTACGATACGGCCCGAGGCGCGGATCGTACGCAGTTTCGCCACGAGGGCACGTTGGCTTTGCAGGCTTCCCGCGACAACCAATGCTTCCTGGGGATTGACGACGGAAGTCGACCTGTTGCCTGATTCGCGTTCGATCTCACTCTCCAGATCGAATGTGTATTCATCGAGCCTCGCCTGTTGCTGCAACTTGGTGGAACGCCGTGTGAATGACGAGCCGTAGAGGTAGGCATTTGGGGTAAGACCCCCTGCTCGAATCACAAGGTCGCGGAGCGTCTCGCCCGGCTTCACACTGTAGACCCCGGCGGCCCCGAACTCACCCTCCAGCCGGACTAACTTGGTCTGCCGGTTCTGCGGCACGCGAAGATCTGCCTGCGAGAAGATAGTAACTACATCACCCGGCTGCAGTTCGAAGTTCTCCGTGTCATCGTGCCCCAGGACAACCCGGCCCAGGTGGAATGGCTTCAGGACTGTAGTCAGGTCGTCAGGATTGGTGCGCTCAATCACCGCATAGTCCCAGTTAATCTCAGGAGCCGTCAATCTCACTTGGTTCTTCTGCGTAAACTCTTCGGAGGGGCCTCCGGTATCGAGTGCGATGCTCCTGCCGGTCGAACTTCCCGAGTTGGGGGTCTCGGTCGGGTTATCGTTCTTGTCCTCTTGCCCGGTGCTAAGGTCGTCGGGCAGACTGTTGGCGTTCGTCGAACTTGTCGTACCATGATCGTTATTTACCTGCACTGAGGTGTCGCCCGTTGTCACCTGAACGGAAGAATTGCCCGTGGGCTGTGACCCTGGAGGACCGGCGCCCTGAGATCCTGCCCGGGTATCCGGGACCGCAAGAGATGCTTTACGAACACGTTGGGCCGTGTCCCTTTCGCTCTCAGTCAGGGCCAAAGCGTTGTGTCCTGTCAGCGCCGCGCGCGTCACCAGGCTCTCCTTATCGGGGATAAGGTCGCGGATGCGCATACCTGCATGCCACGTGTAGCGTCCCGGATTAGCCACATTTCCTCGCAGGATTACTGCATTGTCGAACTTCGGAACTATCTGGGAAATGTTAAGAATATCGCCATTTATCAGCGGAGCCCGCATCCCTGCCTGGTCGAGCTTAATCTCAGCCATGTGACGCCCACCGTCCGGGCTCACACGCTCCAGCTCGGCGCGCTCGAGAGCAGCGATCGACGATACCCCACCGGCAAGGTTTACCACAGTGCCTACGGTGTCGCCGTCGAGCAGTTCGTAAATCGCCGGTTGATTCACGCTGCCGGCAATCGCAACCCTTGGTCCCACAGACGGTATGTAGATGACGTCACCGGACAACAGATGGCCGTCCTTCGACCCATCGCCTTCAGCCAGGATCTGATAAAGATCGACCGTGGTTACAGTCTTGCCGTCTCGGCGAAGTTCAATTTTTCGCATCGATCCTGTGGACGAAGGGCCGCCTGAAGCGAACAGCACGTCCACCAAGGTGCTCATCGAGCCGACAGTATAGGATCCCGGCCGTCGCGCTCGTCCGACGACCAGCACTTGAATAGAACGCAGATCTCCGAGTGCTACAGATAATTCAAACTTCCGGAACTCCTGACCAATCCGCTCGGTCAGAACAGAATTGAGCTCTGAAGACTTCACACCCGCAACTCGCAACTCGCCGAAGTGAGGCAGATAGATATTCCCGTCGCGGTCAATCCTCTCTCGCACATTAAATGAGACACTCCCCCAAGCTCTCAGCAATAGCTCATCTCCGGGGCCCACTACGTAATCGGGTGTCACAGGGCCCTTATTCAAAGGCGCAAACGTCGAAGGCACAGTCAGAAACAGCTGGCTGCCAAAGTTCGGCAGCGCCTTCCCAATGGCGCCCGCTACGAATAACTGGAACTCAGTCGGCGGATCCTCTTTTCGCCTAGACTCCGTGACTCGCGGGTCGGTCGAACGGTCTGGCTGTGGACCGGTAATTGGATACGGTACAGTCGACTGTAAAGATCGCCGCGCGCCATAATCGGGATACCCCGTATCCATACCCTGCAATGGCTGCGACGAATCGTAGGGCGACATATAGTTGTTTGCGTTTGTGTCTGTGTTTGTTCCTCCGAACCTGTCCCCACCAGACGTACAAGAAGAAAACGGATCACCACAGTTAGCCTGCCCCTGGAAGTCGCCTCCTCCAGAAAGTTGTGGATTAGCCCCAGTTTGCTGCGCAGACGCCACGGCGCCTGTGAGCAAGACCATCGTGGCAATTACAACCTGCTCCATGAGACGGCATCTATGTGCGCGATTCTTCCTCGTGATATGCCGTTCGCTCACCGTGCTGCGCCCAATGTCACACAAAATTTCAGAATCCTCAAAGTAACCCATCGTCTCGTCATCAGCCACCTTTTGCATCGTTAACCAGCTGCGTAACGCTCACTCTTTCTTGCGCGTCTTGCCTCTTTATAAACCACAGACATTCCGGCAGCACACGCATCAGCACTCCGTGACAAAGGAATGACATCGTCCGTGCAAGTGAAAGACACGTTTTTCCTACACTCTGGTTAATGACACTGCGGACAGTTTCTGTTTGATCCGCGCGCCGGACCCGACAAGGCTTCTGATAACAGTGATTACCTCTACAGGACAAAGAAGCGATCGCGATATGAAGATATGGTTACTCTCGTGCTGTCTGCTCGTCTGCACGATAGCTCCTCTCGCCCAGGACACGGATTCCAACTCAACTCACGCTGGCTATGTCCCCGCCCTTTCGGTAGGCCTGGGCTATGTCGAGAACGTGAATGGGGGCACGTCAACCCTGGAGCCCACTATACAGCCGGTTCTCCTACTTCCATTGGGCAGCCACATACTTGGCGAAGCACGTGGAGACTTTGTCGGGGCATTCGAGCGTCGGAATGGTAATGGAGACTATACCGGGCAGGTGTTTTCTGACCTGGACTACGCACAATTAGATTGGCTGGCGGATACACACGCGATAGTCGTCGGAGGCAAGTTCATCACACCTTTTGGTCTTTACGACGAGCGGCTTGTACCTATATGGATTGCCACCTTTCAAGACACCCCGCTTACATATGGAATAGGCACGCAGACCTCCGGATTTGGTGTGGGCGGAGAGGTGCGAGGGGTAGTGACGCAAACAGATGACTTCAGCGTGCAATATGCTGCCTATTTCTCCGCCCACAGCAACGTCTCTCAATTCCCCGCCGC
The DNA here is from genome assembly GCA_013289875.1 of Acidobacteriota bacterium. GTDB lineage: Bacteria > Acidobacteriota > Terriglobia > Terriglobales > Acidobacteriaceae > Silvibacterium. Next base: position 99,163 of record JABCZC010000003.1, read on the forward strand.
GCGCACCACCGGCTTTGACACAAGTATTTACTTTCCAGCCCGACATCTCGAAGTGGGAACATCTTACCAGCGCTTCCTGGATGATCCTAGGAATGTCAACAACGAAGCCATTTACACATCATGGCAGCCACCGCAGATACCGCTGGATATCAAAGCGGAATATGACCATAGTTATTATGGCCAGGGCTATTGGATTCAGGCAGGGTATATGCTTTCTCAGATACCGATTGCCACCTCGTTCTTTAAGAACGTACAGGTCGCCGGCCGCATGCAGCAGTCTTTTCCGGATAACGGTGGCGGTAACGGCGTACCTGGAGTACAGACTGAACGCCCGGGTATCGCTCTTAACTACTATCTCCGCGATAACTTGCGCCTCATTTCAAGCTACGAGCGGAATTTCACTGCTCACAAAGATACCAATCTGTGGAATGTCGGGTTTACCTATCGCTTTCTGTGGCCGCTTTGGCCGGGGGGAAAATAACAATGGATAATCGCAAGTCGCCCTTACTTACTGGGTTGCTCATTATGGCTATCGCCGCCGGCGGGTGGATCGGCGGAGCAGAGCTGATTGTGCACGCGCAGACAGACATCCGGTCGACTCCACCTGCCCCAGCGGTGCGAAACACGGGCCAGAAGAGCGGTGAAGAGGTGTTCCAGCAAAACTGCTCACGCTGCCACAAACCACCGATGACGATTTCGCCGCGGATTACTGGAACGGTTGTGATGCACATGCGTGTCCGTGCGAAGCTTTCGCGGCAGGACCAGGAGGCCCTCCTCCGCTACCTGGCTCCGTAGGATAGTCGGTGCGATGCGCTAGGATTTGCAGCCTGGTTGTTCAACCCTGAACAAGTAAACTCCATCCGAAAGGGACAAAGCGTAATGAGATATCGTTTCTGGGTACTATGTCTGGTATTGACCGTCGTCTGTGGAGGCAGGAGCTTCGCTCAGTCATCTCCTACCCGCATCGAGATTCACGCGCATCGTTTTTCCTTTACACCCGCGGAGATTACGATCGACAAAGGAGCGACCGTGACGCTTGCGTTGACTTCAGATGATGTGCCGCACAGCCTCTTGATCGAAGGACTGCACATTAATGCCACGATTACGAAGGGCCACGTCACGGAAGTTACGTTGACGCCCATGACTGATGGCGATTTTAAGGGAAAATGCGGAAGATTCTGCGGCTCTGGGCACGGTTCTATGTTGTTTATGGTTCATGTCGTTGAGAAGTAGCATGCGACAACCGCCATTTGTAGCGTTTATAGGGTGTCTCGCGCTGGCGTTTGTCTCCGGATGCCGTGCAACTCCTCCCGGCAAGCTCGAATCACAGAGTGTGCAATGGGTAAAGCATCATCTCATGATCGGTGGCAAGAAAGATCGCAATCCGCTGACTGCAACGAAAGAGAATATCCATGCCGGCCGCCAGGTATTTGGCTACTATTGTGTGGTGTGCCACGGTCGCGACGGACAGAACACCGGTGTGCCGTTTGCGGATAAGATGTCTCCGCCCGTTCCTTCACTAGCCAGCCCGGAAGTGCAGACTTACACCGACGGGCAGTTGAAATGGATCATTGAGAATGGTATTTTTCCGTCCGGCATGCCCGCATCAAAAGGAACTCTGAGCGATGAGGAAATGTGGCAGGCGGTTCTCTATGTTCGACATCTCCCTCCTGCCGGAAGTCTCGGCGAGCCACGGGCTTACAGCGGCGATGAATATGAAGAGGGTGGAACTGTGGGGAAATAGGAGGGGTGGGATCTAAAATGCCGGGCGATCCGTGTCTAGCCGCTTGCACATTCTCACGAGGTGGCAATGGGGCGAAAGTACCTGCTGCGAGTGCAGGGGTTTGATTGCAAAATCGACATAGCCGCGGCGACGGCAGAATGTTAGTGTGTCCCAGTTTAGGTTCATTACCTGCACGTGCATGTACAAACAGCGCATGCTTCGGCTCATTCTCTCGGCTGTCTCCAATAGCTGAGAACCGATGCCTGCACGTTGTTGCGCCGGAGATACGGCGAGCAGTTCCAGTTTGCTAGCCTCAATACGAGGCTCCAGATATGCGCACCCGATGATCGCCTCATCAGTTTCCGCCAGGAGAAACTTACCTTGTTTCATTAACTTCGCAACGTTGCCTGCGCTTCCAAAACTGGCTCGGAAGAAGAGATCTCTTGCCCGGAAAATAGTGTTCGTTAGCTCGACGATGGCCTCCGCTTCATCAGACCTGGCAAGGCGGATTCTCAGCTGCCCTACCCTAAAAAGGGTGTGCGCTTTTCGCCCGTTCGACGCCCCATTGGGTCCAGAGCTGAGTCCCTCAGCCATTTCATTCGATCCGCCTGAATCTAGGAGCAGCTTAGACATAAATGAGAATCCCCACGCGGACAAAGTTAAAGGAATCCTCTTAAATAGCTGTCACCCGAATGTCAGTAGGTTTTCACTTTCTGGTTCCCGCACGAGAACTCGGTGAACGTGGTTGGCTGCGCAAGCCAACGAACGCATGGCATCTAACGGTCCATCCGGCTCAAAGGCCTTCAGGTTCACGAATGCCGGTTCGATCGCGTACTCGCGACCGCACCCGCTGTTTCGCGGCTGAGAAAACATTCTGCCTTGACCATTTTCGTGGCGGTCCAATCTACTCTTTATGCCGACACAGCTGCCGGGGTTGAATAACTGGCAGTTGCTCTATATACAAATGGAACAGGATGATCACGAACGAGGATTCGCAAATCGAGGAAGCGCTTCGCAGCGATGGCCCTGGCAGCCTCGGGAATCCGCGAACCATCATCATTGTGGGTGCGGGCGGCATTGTGCACGACGCACATCTGCCTGCGTACCGTCGCGCAGCTTTTCCGGTGGCTGCGATTGTTGACGCGGATGCCGAGAAGGCCACACGGCTCGCACGGCAATTTGACGTCACTTTCGCGGGAAGTTCTCTTGAGGAAGCAAGAGCCAAGTCCCCGCGGGACAGCATCTTTGATATTGCCGTCCCTGCAAGCGCCATTCTGGAGATATTGCCGCAGTTGCCTGATGGCGCGGCCGTTCTGATTCAAAAGCCAATGGGGAATACTCTTGCGGAGGCGGAAGAGATTCTCACCCTATGCCGCAGCAAGGGACTGACTGCAGCGGTCAATTTCCAGCTACGCTGGGCGCCCGTCATGGCGACTGCGAGACGCATCACCGACGCTGGCCTGATTGGTGATCTGCATGACATGGAGGTGCAGGTCAGCGTATTCATGCCGTGGGACCTTTGGAACTTCATGGCGACGATTCCCCGCCTGGAGATCCTCTACCACAGCATCCATTACGTTGACCTGGTGCGATCTTGGTTCGGCAATCCACTGCGCGTCCTTGCAAAGACGTTGCGAAATCCGCAGACCCCTCAGCTCGCCGCCACAAAAAGCATTATTGTTATGGACTACGGCGATTGGAAGCGAGTCTACATTGCGACGAATCACGGGCATACCTTTCCGGATTCCCAATGCAGCTATGTCCAGTGGGAAGGAACCAAAGGCGCATTGCACGCCGTCATGGGCGTTAATCTCGACTATCCTACCGGCAAGCCCGACTCGCTGCGTTACGCGGCCCGTGGAAGCGGCTGGCGAACTCTGGCTACCGAAGGCAACTGGTTTACCGACGCATTCGCGGGATCGATGGGATCGTTGCAGTCGTATGTCACTGGAGTAAGTGACAAATTACCCACCAGCGTCGATGATGCGATCGATACGATGCGTGTTGTGGAAGCTGCTTATCTGTCTAGCGAAAAGGATGGAGTAGCCCTCGACGATTTGCACAGAGAAACGGGGGCGTGACTAAGTGGCACGAGTTTATGGAACGGGAATATCGTGAATGTCAATGACTACTGAGCCGGCTACTGCTGAGGCCTTTCGCCTGGATAACAAACGAGCGCTCGTGACTGGAGGCGCCAGCGGTATAGGCGAAGCGACATGCCGCGAACTAGCTCGCGCCGGAGCCCACATTTTTGTCGCAGATATAAACCTTGAAAGGGCGAAGCTGCTCGCAGCAGAATACGCCGACGCGCGGGCTATCGCTCTGGACGTAACCAGCCAGGACTCAATTCACGCCGCCGGAACGCAGATCGGTCAGCTCGATATTCTTGTAAATAATGCCGGGATTGGCCATGTAGGAAACGTCATGAATACCGAGCCTGCCGAGTTCAACCGGCTAATCGAGGTCAATGTGAAATCCGTTTACCTGGTCACGCGCGCCTTCTTGCCGCAGTTGCTCGCAACCCGCGGCAGCATCGTGAATATTGGTTCGGTCGCAGGCCTGGTTGGAATCAAACAACGGTTTGCATACTGCACCAGCAAAGGCGCTATTGATGCTATGACTCGCCAGCTTGCCGTTGAGTACGCGAAGGAACTTCGCGTGAACTGCATCTGTCCCGGCACGGTGGAGACGCCTTTTGTGGAAGGCTATCTTGAGAAATATCACGCGCACGAAAAAGAAAAGGTGCGTACCGAACTCAGGGCGCGACAACCCATGGGCCGTCTGGGTACTGCCGAAGAGGTCGCTTCGCTCGTCCGCTACCTATGCTCTGCGGAAGCGGACTTCATGACGGGCTCCATAGTGTCTATTGATGGCGGCTGGACCGCTGCCTGAGAGGGCGGCCCAATTCATGATAGTAAGACCGAGAGAACATCCGCGAACACCTTGCATGCTTTTGGTCCCTCCATATAGGCTTGAAACCGCTCGGAAATCATGGCTAAACGGATCGACGCCCACCATCACCTATGGCGCTATACAGCAGCCGATTATGGTTGGATAGACAGCGCCATGACGCCGTTGAAGCGTGATTTCACTCCTGCTGATTTGCTAAGGATTATGGAGTCAGCAGGAATCGACGCTACGATCGCAGTGCAGGCCCGGCAGACTCTTGAAGAGACGAGCGACCTTCTTTCTCTTGCCGAGGCGCATCCGTTCATGGAAGCCGTTGTGGGCTGGGCTTCCATTGCCAGCAGAGACTTCCCCTCGCGCCTTGAAGATTTTGCTTCTCATCCGAAATTGAGAGGACTGCGCCACGTCGTTCAGTCCGAGCCAGACGATGACTTCATATTGGGCAGCGCGTTCAACCGCGGCATAGACGCGTTGCTTCCTACAGGCCTCGTTTATGAAATTCTTGTCTATGAACGGCAACTGCCGCAGGTTATTCGGTTTGTCGATGCGCATCCTGACCAGATTTTCGTGCTCGATCATCTCGCCAAGCCGAGAATTCGTGAGCAAATCTTGTTTCCCTGGCGGGAGCGAATTCATGATTTGGCACGGCGAGAAAACGTCTTCTGTAAAATTTCCGGAATGGTTACAGAAGCGGATTGGCGAGCGTGGACCGACGCCGATCTTCGTCCTTATTTGGATACGGTTTTCGATACATTTGGAGCGGACCGACTCATGATGGGCTCAGATTGGCCGGTGTGCCTGCTTGCCACAGGGTATGCGCAGTGGTTCAGTCTTCTTGAGCGCTACACATCCAGCATGAGCGAGCACGAGCGTGAGCAGTTTTCCGGGGGAACGGCCACGCGTGTCTATCGACTTGCGGAGACCGCACACCCTTACCAGGAGGCGACACTTTCATGAAGGCTTTCGTCCTGAAGAATCCGGGTGAAGCTGTCATTCAAGATGTTCGCGATCTCGTGCGCGTTCCGGATCAGGTGCTGCTCAAAGTGCGGAGCGTGGGGTTTTGCGGCACTGATCTCAGCTCGTTTCGTGGCAAAAACCCGCTGATTACATACCCGCGGATACTTGGCCATGAAGTGGCAGCAACCGTCGTGGAGGAGAGCAGTCTGCGGCCGGATTTGCTTCGAGGAACCGACGTGATGCTTTCGCCCTATGCCAGTTGCGGCAGCTGTCCGTCGTGCCGCAGAAATCGCCCAAATGCTTGCCAGTTCAATGAAACCATGGGGGTACAGCGCGACGGTGCCCTCAGGGAATTCATTCAGGGACCAGTGGACAAAATCTTCCCCGCCGCTCTGAGCATCACGGAACTTTGCATGGTTGAGCCGTTCGCCGTCGGCTTCCACGCTGTTGCGCGCGGAAGAGTAACTGCCGAGGATACCGTCGCCGTGATTGGCTGCGGCGGGGTTGGTCTAGGCGCGGTTGCCGGAGCCGGCTTTCGCGGGGCGCGTACCATTGCGATCGATGTAGATTCGGTAAAGCTTGAGACTGCAAGAAAGGCTGGAGCTGCTCATTTGATCAACACGACAACCGACTCGCTTGAAGATAGATTGCGCGAGCTTACCGACGGGTGTGGGCCGGACGTGATCATTGAAGCGGCGGGCCAGCCCGCCACATTTCGCGCGGCCGTCGAACTGGTCGCGTTCACGGGACGGGTGGTCTACATCGGCTATGCGAAAGAAAATGTTGCCTACGAAACGCGCTTATTCGTCCAGAAAGAACTCGACATTATGGGGTCGCGCAATGCGCTGCCGGAGAATTTCCGTGAAGTGATCCGCATGCTCGAAGAGAAGCGATTTCCAGTGACGGAATATGTAACGGCGACTGTTCCACTTGATGCCGCTCCGGAGATGTTGCGGCAATGGAGTGACTCTCCCGAGCGATTTACGAAGATTATGGTTAGGCTTGATTGAGATCTTCCACGTGGAGAGGCTCCAGGAATGTTAACGCCCGCAAAAAGTGAATCTCAGCTGGGACTCAGGCCTTCCCTTTTCCCAATCGGTCACATGGTCCCATTCGCGCTCGTCACCGGCCTGTTCTTTCTGTGGGGTGTGCCGAACAACCTGAACGACGTGCTTATCCGGCAGTTCATGACGTCGTTTGCAATCACGCGCTTTCAGGCTGGGCTGGTGCAATCTGCTTTCTATCTCGGGTACTTTTTGCTCGCCATGCCCGCAGCTATGCTCATGCGCCGGGCGGGATATAAGACGGGGATCGTCACCGGGTTGGTCCTCTTCGGAACGGGAACCTTTCTTTTCTGGCCTGCTGCCCTTGTCGATCGCTACGGGTTCTTTCTCTTTGCCCTTTTTGTGATCGCCAGCGGCCTGGCATTTCTCGAGACTGCGGCAAATCCCTTCATTGCGGAAATTGGCGATGCCGAAAGCTCTGAGCAGCGCCTCAATTTTTCCCAGGCGTTTAATCCCATCGGATCCATCAGTGGGGTGGCCATCGGTACCACGTTCATCTTCTCCGGCGTGGAACTTACTCCGGAACGAGTCAGTGCGCTCAAAGCCTCGCATCATTACGCCGCATATCTGCAGAGCGAAACGCTTCGTGTGGTAAAGCCCTACGTCGTCCTTGGAGCAGTGGCGTTCATTCTCGCCGCGATCATTGCAAGTGTCCGATTTCCTGAGACGCGCAGCAGCTCAGCTACCGCCGGAAAGGGGAGTGGCGGACCGAGGCTTCCTCATCTCCTGCAGCGGCCATTCTTCGTGTTCTCAGTTGCGGCTCAGTTCCTGTATGTGGGCGCACAGGTTGGGACATGGAGCTACTTCATCCAGTATGTTCAGGACTATGCGCACCAACCCGTGAAAATCGCGGGGTATTTTCTAACCGGATCGCTGGTTGCGTTTGCAGTAGGCCGATTCGCATCGGCGTGGTTGATGAGGTTTGTGAACCCCGGAAGATTAATGGGAATTTACAGTGTTACCAACGTGGTTCTCGTAACCATAGGAGTTACAAAGCCGGGATGGATTGGCATGTGGGCAATCTTTCTCACCAGTTTCTTTATGTCGCTGATGTTCCCGACGATCTTTGCGATGGGCCTTCGCGGTCTCGGCGAGGACACGAAACTCGGCGGGTCGCTCCTGGTAATGGCGATTGTCGGGGGTGCAGTGCTTACGCCGGTGATGGGACTCATCTCATCGCGAAGCCTGGCATTTGCTTATCTGGTACCACTCGCCTGCTACATCTTCATTGTGTTCTATTCGTTCGTGGGAGCACGGGTATTGCAGAATCAAGAGCTTTCGGCCTAGCACCAAATGCACTGGAGAATTCATGCTGAAGACCGGCATTCTCAATCCCGCGATCAACTCACTACTGAGCCGTGTTCGCCATACGAATACTCTGGTGATCGCCGATCGAGGATTTCCATTCTGGCCAGCGATCGAGACCGTCGATATATCTCTGGTTGACGATATCCCGCGAGTCCTGGATGTTGTTCAGGCGATTCGCCCGATTTTCGTCATTGGCTCTGCGTTCATGGCGGAGGAGTTCAGAGTTGCGAACTTGCCAGACACACAGGATGCCTACATGAGCGCGCTTTCAGGCATCTCAATTACGTTTGAGCCGCATATTGAGTTCAAAAAGCGCGTGCCGCGGGTCGTCGGACTGATTCGCACGGGGGATACGACGCAGTACGCCAACATCATCCTCGAATCCGCATAGCGCCCATCTCCTGGGAATGTGGGACTCTGTGCGGTCTAACGCGCTGTCGTGGCCTCCGCTGGTGTTTCCGTGCCGCGCGTCTTCTTTCGTCCGAACGCACCCAGCATGGTCTGGAGAATCACATAGAGCGCGGGAATAAAGAAGAGGTTCAGCACTGTAGAAACAAGCATGCCTCCCACGATCGTGGTGCCCACTGACCGACGGCCGAACGCGCCGGCTCCTGTGGCAAAGTAGAGCGGCATCACACCCAATATGAAGGCGAACGAGGTCATCAGAATAGGCCGCAGGCGCAATTCAGCAGCTTCAATCGCGGCGTCGACGATCGATTTGCCCTGCTCTCGAATTTGTTCAGCGAATTCGACGATCAGGATGGAGTTCTTTGCCGAAAGACCGATGAGCATCACCAGGCCAATCTGGCAGTAGACGTCGTTTGCCAGGCCGCGCAGCGTAACAGCGCCCAATGCTCCCAGCACTGCCGTCGGCACCGCAAGAAGAATAATGAAGGGCAGCGCGAAACTTTCATACTGCGCCGACAAGGTGAGATACACCACGAGAATTCCAAGCCCGAAAATAAGAATTGCCTTGCCGCTCGATTCGATTTCTTCGAGCGACAGCCCCGTCCATGAGTAGGCCATACCTTGGATCATGTTTTGTTTCGCGAGATCCTCCATCGCTTTCAGGCCTTCGCTCGAACTGTAGCCGGGAGCCGCGGACCCATCGATCTCAGCTGAGCGGAAGAGGTTATGGTGCGAGATCACCTGCGGTCCAGACGACTGCTCGATCGTCACCAGATTGTCGAGTGAAACCATCTGTCCTGCGTCGGATCGTACGTAAAACTTCCGCAGGTCGCCAGGCACCATGCGCGAGGATTGATCCGCTTGCACATATACCCGGTATGACCGGTTGTTGAAGTCGAAATCGTTCACATACTGCGATCCCATGAATACGCTCAGCGTGGAACTGATCTGGCTAAGCGAAACGCCGATAGCCTTTGCTTTCTCACGATCGATCGAAATCAACAGCTGCGGATCGTTCGAGGTGTAGCTCGTATAGAGGTTCACCAGGTCTTTGCTCCGCCGGCTCGCACCCACAATCTGGTGAGCCACGCGGTCAAGATCGGCCAGGGTATTGCGGCCCAGATCCTGTAATTCGAACTGGAAGCCTCCAAAGGAACCAATGCCTTGAATGGCTGGCGGTTCAAAGGCCACCACCAGACCTCCAGGCACGCCGAAGAGCTGAGGCGAGAGCTTTGCTAGAACATCCGCGGCTGAATGACCTTTTCCCTTTTTCGTGCGAATCTCTACAGCCTTCAAAGGAACAAAAATAAGGCCGTAGTTCGAGGCGCTTCCTCCGGTCAGGCTGAATCCCATCACAGCAAATGTTCCGAAGACATCGTCGTTCTTTCTGATGATTTCGACGGCTTTCTCGGCAACACTGCTCGTGTAACTCAGAGAGGCGCCCGACGGTGCTTGAACGATGCAAATCAAGTAGTTCTGGTCTTCAGACGGCACAAATGCGGTGGGCACGTGCGTGTAGAGATAAACAGTCGAAGCTAATGCAGCTGCAAATAGCAACAACACCAGATAGCGGACCCTCAGCACATGATGGGTAACGGTCCCATAAATCCGCGTAGTTTTCTGAATTGCGCGGTCAATCAGACCAAATATTCCGCGCTTTACCTTCTCTCCACGCAGAAATAAGGCCGCCAGGGCCGGTGAAAGGGTAAGCGCGTTGAAGGCCGAGATGGCGATCGCAAAGGCAATCGTAAGGGCAAATTGCCGATAAAGAATGCCTGTCGTTCCGGGGAAGAACGATACCGGCACGAAGACCGAAATTAGCACGAGCGAAGTCGCGATGACAGCGCTCGTTACCTCAGACATGGCGATCGATGTGGCAGTTCGCGGGTCCGAGTGCTCCTCGTTAATGTGCCGCTGCACATTTTCGATGACGACGATGGCGTCGTCCACCACCAGCCCCGTGGCCAGCGTGATGCCAAACATGGTGAGGGAGTTGATCGAGAAACCAAATATCTTAATGAATGCAAACGTGCCGATCAAAGACACCGGAATCGTAATCGCGGGGATGATCGTCGCCCGCCAATCGAGCAGGAAGAGGAATATGACAACGATGACGATAACGATGGCTTCGCCAAGCGTTCCAACGACCTCGCGGATCGAGTCTCCGACGACGGTGGTGGTATCGAACGGGATGACATACTGAAAATCGGGCGGGAAGGACTTGGCCAGCTGATCCAAAGTGGCCTTTGCATCGCGGTCGACCTGCAATGCATTGGCGTTGCTCAATTGTTGGACGCCGACACCAACGGCGTCCTGGCCGTTATAACGGAGGTCGGTGGAGTAGGTTTCAGCGCCAAGTTGCGCACGACCGACGTCTTTGAGTAGAACGATGCCGGCAGAAGTGTTCTTGATAACGATATTGTTGAATTGAACCGGGTCCGTGAGGCGGCCAACCACACGCACCGGGATTTGATACGCCTGCTTCTGGTCAGCAGGAGGTTGGCCCACCTGACCGGCAGGAATCTCAACATTCTGTTCCGCGAGGGCATTGACTACGTCCGTGGCGGTAAGACTACGAGCCGCAAGCTTTGCGGGATCCAACCAGATCCGCATTGCATATTTGCGCTCTCCAAAAATGAGTACATCGCCCACGCCGGAGACTCGCTTGAGCGCGTCTTTAACATAAACATCGATATAATTGCTGATGAAAAGATCGGAATAACTCTTGTGCGGCGAGATAAATGCCGCTGCGAAAACAAAGTTCGAGTTGGCCTTGGTAATCGTGACGCCCGTACTGTTGACGGCCTGGGGAAGCCGCCCTTGGGCAGACGCAACGCGATTCTGTACATCGACCGCGGCGATATTCAGATCGTAGTTGGTGCGGAAGGTTGTGGTGATGGAACTGGTGCCATCGGTCGAACTGGCCGAATCGATGTAACGCATGCCTTCGACGCCATTGATCTGCTCTTCCAGCGGAATCGTTACGGCAGACTCGACGACCTGTGCGTTTGCGCCCACGTAATTGCTTGAGACCGTGACCTGGGGCGGCGCCAACTGCGGATAGAGAGAAATCGGCAATGTTGGAATCACAACAGCGCCCGCCAGAATGATCAGCAGCGCGCATACGGTTGCGAACACCGGCCGGTGAATGAAAAAGTCAACCAAGAGAGCCTACCTGTCTGTTGTCATACCGGGCTGTGTGCCCACCCCGTGAACCTGTCATTGCGAATCTCCTGCTCCGCATCTCTATCCCAGCGGTTGAACAGGCATTCCATCCACAAGAAACTGTGTGCCGGAGACGATAACCCTGTCTCCATTCTGCAATCCGCCCAGGACCGCATAGTTGTTGCCCACCGGATCACCCAATTCGATGGCCAGCTGGTGAGCAAAGAATTTTCCGTCCTTATTCTGGGCCACATAGACGAATGTCTGGCCCCCGAGGCGCGTTACAGCCAGCACTGGAACTACGGGGATCGGGCTCGTCTTCCAGATGACGCGCGCCTTTACCAGCTGAGCCGTACGGAGCATGACCTGGGGAGAGTGCACCGACGCCTTGGCCAGAATGCCCTGCAGTTGGTTATCTACCTGTGGCGAAACAAAATCGATTGATGTGTGCTCTAGCAGCTGCCCGCTGTTATCGAGGATGTCCACCCCGAGCCCGCTTCGCACCTGAGCAGCGCGTTCCGTCGGAATATAAATGTAGGCTTCCAGATCTTGATTCTCGTCCACTGTCGTCAGCAGTGTGGTTGCAGAAACGTAGTCACCCATACGCACCGGAATATCTCCGACGATGCCGTCGAATGGCGCCCGAATCTTGTAGTAGTCGAGCTGCTTTTCCTGGGAAACTCGCGAGGCTACGGCCGCCTCATAGTCGGCCTTTGAGTTTTCATAGGACTGCTCAGCCTGGTCGAGGGTGTCTCGGCTGGTCACTCCCGCGGCAAAGAGGGCTCTCTGCCTGTCCACTTCCGTCTGGTTATATTTATAAACGGCCAGCTTCTGCCTTTCGGTCCCAACTTGCGACGCCACGGTGGCTTCCTGCTTGGCCGGATCGATCACCATCAGCACTTGACCCCGTACCACGCGATCGCCGGAGTGAACAAGGATTTGCGTGAGGTTTCCATCCACCTGCGGATTCAGGGTCGCGGACCGGCGTGACTTGATGGTCGCAACATATTCGTCTGACTGCGGAACAGGCGCGGACGCAACCGTCATGGTCTGCACGGGGAGTGCCTGAGGAGCTGGCGCAGCTGTCACCGCCTTGTGGCACGAGGTCAAACCCAACAAAATACAAAGGGAAGAGATGGACCAGAAGCAAACGCGAAACCTGCTTTTCAAATGGAGATCCTCGACATTTCATTCCGGCGTAGCCGGCATTCAATATTTCCGCTCAGCGAGTACTGCCTTCGGCTCGAAGGCGGACCATGGCCGGCGCTTCGTTTGAATCCTTCAATCTTTGATCTTTGAACTCGAAACGGGTCGAACACTCGTCAGGACTGCGTTTGAATTAATGATTCAATTGCGCCCCGAAGGCTTCACGAAATCTTCGCTGGCGCCGTTCGATTTGGTACCTCCATTTGAGTCAGGCCATCGGAAATCATGTTCGATATCGATAAACCTTAAAAGAACACAAGGTTTGCGGGCTTCCGGATCGACTGGAGAAGTATTCAATTCGCGAGTCTTCCTGCGAGGCCGGTGATGCTTCGTTCTCCCAGGAGAGGTGTCACCCTTTTGACACTCCCTACCCCAATTGATACAGTCGAAATGGTACTTCCTGTCAAGCGTGTGCGTCCTTCCACGCCGAATAATCGTCCCCGTCGTCTAGCCCGGCCTAGGACACCGCCCTTTCACGGCGATAACACGGGTTCAAATCCCGTCGGGGACGCCAAATAAGATCAACAGCTTAATGAAAAGCGCTGTCAAAAATTGACGTCCGTTAACGTCCATTACCAGTTCCCTCCAATTGCTTAGAGTTCCCTCCAATGACCATCTGCACTAATCGGTGGTGCGCCTGGCGCTTGAGTTCCGTGACCCCTTGCGCGTAGACGTTCATGGTTACAGTGCTGTTTGCATGACGCAGCAGTTCCTGCACGGTTTTCACATCTTCGCCATTCGCCTTGAGGAGCGTGGCAAAGGTGTGGCGGAACGTATGCCAGCCGATGGTGTCGGTGATGCCAGCAGCTTTGGCTGCTGGCCTGAGATGCGCTCGATACAATGTTCCCGGCCAATACGGTTGTCTTCCTTCGTTGTGCGGACTGGCGAAGATCCAGTCTTCCAGTTCCTTGTATTCACTAGTACGCCGCCATCGCCTAAGCGACTCGGCGATCTCGGCATCCATAGGAACCGGTTTACGGGAAGCCTCTGTTTTGCATTCGCCTATCTGCTGCAGGGAAATAGAACGAGTAACCGAGATCTCGAAATTCTCGAAATCGATGTCCCGCCATTTCAGAGCGAGCAACTCCCCGATTCGCAACCCAGTTGATACGTCAACCAACACCATCGTCCTTATTGGTTCACGCAGATTGTCGAGCAGTTTCTGGACTTGAGTGACACTCAGAACAATTGGAGTCCGTGAACGCTTAGCGCTCTGTCGAACGCGAGTGAGGGGATTCGAGTCACACCATTCCCATCGAATCGCATGATTGAATATCGCATGCATGATGTTTCGAATCTTGGCCCTGCTTCCGTTTGCCAAAGGAAGAGTCTTGAGCCACTCTTCCACTGCTACCGATTTCACATCGCGGAGACGATAAGACCTCCATCGCGGAAGGATCCACTTGCGAAGATAGCCTTCGTAAGTCTCACGAGTTGCAAAGGTTTTTCCTGAGTCCCCGCTCATTTCCTTTTCGCGATAGTGCTCAACCAAAGTGTCAAAACTGATCGCCCGAATTTGAGTGCGGGGAGTTTCTATGTTGATGTTCGCCTGTAGAGCTGACGCTGCGCGCAGTGCGGCCGATTCCGTTGGGTACTCTTGAAGGCTCCCAAGGAAGGTGCTGCGTCGTCTGCGAACCCCATCAATCTGCGTTTCATACCAGCGATACTCCCACATTCGCCGACCCTTTGCGCAGTCTACAAGTCGTACGCTTCCGTTCTGATATCGTGTCCGTCTCAATGCGTTTCTCCTTCTGCGTTGAGAGGCCACGGATGGCTTTCTTAAGCATAAAGCCGCCGCCCGACCTCTAGACGGAGGAAGCGAACATCAAAATCGTGTTTAGGGGGCTTGTTCAGCTTGCGCACTAATTGCGTTCAAACCAAGCGTTCAAATCCGAGACACGAAAGCGCCAGAGCTTTCCGATGTGGCTCCCGCGAATGTCGCCACGCCGCGCTAACCTTTGCAGTGTTTTGTGGTGAATTTGGAGTAGCTCCGCGGCCTGTTCGCTGTTCAGAAGAGGCTCGAACTCCGGAACACTGAACCTGCCGTTGGCGTCAAGTTTGGAGAAAACAGGGGGAAATCGGCGCGCCATATTGGCCTCCTTTTTCCTCACAGTGGCCCCGTTTTCAACAAATGTCCAAGACTTATTTCGAAAGACTTGATAACTGCAAGGTATCAACCAGGCATCTGCGGGAGCAACTCGGAATTCATGAGAATGAATGAGGAAAGGAAGAAACTCCGGAACCGATTTTTTGTCTGGCGAAGATTAAAACAGAAGTCGGTCTGCAGCGTTTTGGGATGTGTCCGAAGGAGGCATGCAGCCTCGGAAGTATCCAGAAGCGGCTCGAACCCCGCGAGCCAGGCTGCCTGATTGGGCCGTCACTGCAGAATCGCCTTGCAGAAAAGGCCATAGAGGTTGGCGGCTGCGCCGTGACGCGTGCCGAATCCCATACCGACGGCCAAACAGAAGTTGGTCTAAATTCAGGTGTCCGGATAGCCGGTTTTTCGTCGAGCGCCGGGATAAACCGGCATGTTGTAGGGGATGAAAGAGCCCTACAGGAAAGGAATTGAGCGATTCCATCCTGACCTCTAGTCTTGCAGGCGGCATCGTGAGGTGTCGCTTGAAGCGTAGG